>NZ_JAOPXI010000084.1 GCF_025965215.1 Marmoricola sp. | reverse complement strand
CACCGTCGGCGCCAGCGTCGTGACCGGCATCGGGGTGATCGAGGGTGTGGAGTGCCTGATCACCGCGAACGACCCGACGGTCAAGGGCGGCGCCTCCAACCCCTGGACCCTGAAGAAGGGCGTCCGTGCCTCGCAGATCGGCGAGGAGAACAGGCTGCCGACGGTGGCCCTGGTCGAGTCGGGAGGCGCGGACCTGCCGACCCAGAAGGACATCTTCATCCCCGGCGGCAAGATGTTCCGCGACATCACCCGGTCCTCGGCTGCCCGGGTGCCGACGATCGCGCTGGTCTTCGGCAACTCGACCGCCGGCGGTGCGTACATCCCGGGCATGAGCGACTACACCGTGATGGTCAAGGGCAACGCCAAGGTCTTCCTCGGTGGCCCACCCCTGGTGAAGATGGCCACCGGCGAGGAGTCGGACGACGAGTCGCTCGGTGGCGCCGAGATGCACGCGCGCACCTCGGGCCTGGCCGACTACCTGGCCGTCGACGAGTACGACGCTATCCGGATCGGGCGCCGGATCGTCGCGCGTCTGAACTGGCGGAAGGCGACACCGTCAGGGGTCGAGTTCGCCGAGCCCGAGTCGGACCCGGACGGTCTGCTCGACCTCATCCCCGCCGATCTCAAGGAGCCGTTCGATCCACGCGAGGTGATTGCCCGGGTCGTCGACGGACGCTCCGCGAGCAACGGGGCCGTCTTCGACGAGTTCAAGCCGCTCTACGGCACCTCGCTGGTGACCGGGTGGGCGAAGATCCACGGGCACCCGATCGGGATCCTGGCCAACGCCCAGGGCGTGCTGTTCTCCGAGGAGGCGCAGAAGGCGACCCAGTTCATCCAGCTGGCCAACCAGGTCGACGTACCGCTTCTGTTCCTGCACAACACCACCGGCTACATGGTGGGCAAGGAGTACGAGCAGGGCGGGATCATCAAGCACGGTGCGCAGATGATCAACGCGGTCAGCAACTCGAAGGTCCCGCACATCTCGGTGGTGATGGGGGCGTCGTACGGCGCCGGCAACTACGGCATGAACGGGCGCGCGTTCGACCCGCGATTCCTCTTCACCTGGCCGAGCGCCAAGTCCGCCGTGATGGGCCCGGCCCAGCTCGCCGGCGTGCTCAGCATCGTCGCTCGGGCCGCGGCCGAGGCCAAGGGCACGGAGTACGACGAGGAGGCGGATGCAGGCATGAAGGCGTTCATCGAGGCCTCCATCGAGGAGCAGAGCCTGCCGTACTTCCTCTCCGGGATGGTCTACGACGACGGCGTCATCGACCCCCGTGACACCCGAACCGTCCTGGGCATCTGCCTCTCCGTGATCGACAACACCCCCGTAGAGGGCACGGACCGCTTCGGCGTGTTCCGGATGTGAAGGCGACTGACATGACCATCTCAAGGATCCTGGTCGCGAACCGAGGCGAGATCGCCCGCCGCGTCTTCACCACCGCCCGCCGTCTCGGGATCGGCACGGTTGCGGTCTACTCCGATCCAGACGGCGATCTGCCGTTCGTGAGTGAGGCCGACCTCGCCGTCCGGCTGCCCGGAAGCACCCCGGCCGAGACCTATCTGCGCGGTGATCTCGTCATCGAGGCCGCGCTGAGGGCAGGTGCTGACGCGATCCACCCGGGCTACGGCTTCCTCTCGGAGAACGCCGGGTTCGCGCGCGCCGTCCTGGCCGCCGGTCTGACCTGGATCGGCCCGACTCCCGACTCGATCGACTCGATGGGCTCGAAGATCGCGGCCAAGAAGCTGATGGCCGACGCCGGCGTACCGGTCTTCGGTGAGATCGACCCGGCGGCTGCCACCGAGGCCGACCTTCCGTTGCTGGTGAAGGCGTCCGCCGGCGGTGGCGGACGGGGCATGCGCATCGTGCGCGACCTGGCCGACCTCGCCGGGCAGGTTCAGCTCGCGTCGGACGAGGCGGCGTCCGCCTTCGGTGACGCCACGGTCTTCTGCGAGCCGTACCTGGAGCACGGCAGGCACGTGGAGGTCCAGGTCGTGGGAGACACCTACGGCAACGTGCTGGTCCTCGGCGAGCGCGACTGCTCCCTGCAGCGGCGCCACCAGAAGGTGGTCGAGGAGGCGCCTGCGCCAGGGCTGAGCGACGAGGTACGCCGGACCCTGCACGAGGGCGCCCGGCTCGCTGCCGGCGCGATCGGGTACGTCGGTGCCGGCACCGTGGAGTTCATGGTGTCGGGGGAGAAGGTCTCGTTCCTGGAGATGAACACCCGGCTCCAGGTTGAGCACCCGGTGACCGAGGCGGTCTTCGGCATCGACCTGGTCGAGGCGCAGGTCCGGGTGGCCGAGGGCGGCAGGATCCCGTCGGCTCCGACCCATCCGCGGGGCCACGCGGTCGAGGTCCGGCTCTATGCCGAGGACCCGGCCGCCGACTACCAGCCGCAGAGCGGTCGGCTGGACGCGTTCGAGATCCCGACCGGACTCGCGTTCGAACCGTTCGACACCTACGGCACCCGCCTGGACAGCGGCTTCGCCACCGGTAGCGAGGTCGGCACGCACTACGACGCCATGCTCGCCAAGGTGATCGCCTGGGGACCTGACCGCGAGTCGGCCTTCCGGACCCTGGCCGGAGTCCTCGAGCGCTCCCGGATCCACGGGCTTGTCACCAACCGCGACCTGCTGGTCCGGTTGCTGCGCGACGAGAAGGTGCTGGCCGGCGAGGTCACCACGGACTTCCTCGGCGACTACGACCTGGCCGGTCAGGAACCCGACCTGACGGTGGCAGCCCGGGCGGCCGCGATCGCCCTGGCCGAGCAGGACCGGGCACAGCGCCGGGTCCAGCAGGGCATACCGGTGGCCTGGCGCAACGTGGTGTCCCAGCCTCAGCGCACGGCGCTGGCCGCCCGGGACGGCGAGGAGATCGTCGTCGACTGGTACGGCGGCCGCGACGGCTACCACTTCGGCGACGACACGGATGTGCTGGCTGCCGGCCCGGCCCAGGTCGTGCTCGTCACCGGGGGGCTCCGCGTGGTGTGCGACGTACGCATCGTCGGCGATCGGGTCCATGTGGACTCGGGACTGGGCCCGGCGTCCTTCAGGATCATGCCGCGGTTCGTCGATCCGGCCGAACAGGTCAGTGCCGGCTCGTTGCTCGCGCCGATGCCGGGCACGGTCATCGCGGTCCAGGCCGCGTCGGGGTCGGCGGTCGAGGCCGGCCAGACCCTGCTCGTGCTGGAGGCGATGAAGATGCAGCACTCGATCAGTGCCCCCGGCGACGGCGTCGTGGAGATCGCCGTCCGGGTGGGCCAGCAGGTTTCGGCGGGGGATGTCCTCGCCGTCGTGACGTCAGAGGTACCCGAAGGAGAAGAAGCATGAGCACTGTTCCGTTCACCGAACCCGAGGAGCGCATCGCCCTGCGTGACGCGGTCTCCAAGCTGGCCGGCAGCTACGGGCACAGCTACGTCGCGGAGAAGACCCGCAACGGCGAGAAGCTCACCGAGCTCTGGAACGACATGGGCAAGCACGGCTTCCTCGGCGTGAACATTCCCGAGGAGTACGGCGGCGGTGGCGGCGGCATGGCCGACCTGGCAGCGGTGCTCGAGGAGGCAGCAGCCGCTGGTGCGCCGCTGTTGATGATGGTCGTCAGTCCGGCGATCGTCGGCACGATCATCACCCGCTGCGGCACCGCCGCACAGAAGGAGCGGTGGCTGCCGAAGATCGCCGACGGGTCGATGATCATGGCGTTCGCGATCACTGAGCCCGACGCAGGTTCGAACAGTCACCGGATCACCACCACCGCCACCAAGGACGGCGACGAGTGGGTGCTCAAGGGCCAGAAGGTGTTCATCTCCGGCATCGACGAGGCGGACGCCGTCCTGATCGTCTCGCGTACGGCGGACGCCAAGACCGGCAACCTGAAGCCGGCCCTGTTCGTCGTACCGACCGACGCCAAGGGCCTGTCCTGGCAGCACATCCCGATGGATTTCCACGCTCCCGAGAAGCAGTTCCAGGTGTTCATCGACGACGTCCGGCTCCCCGCCGACGCGCTCGTCGGCGACGAGGACGGTGGCCTGTGGCAGCTGTTCGCGGGCCTCAACCCGGAGCGGATCATGGGTGCGGCGTTCTCCAACGGGATGGCGCGCTACGCGCTGAACGCAGCCGTCGAGTACGCCAAGACCCGCCAGGTCTGGAAGGACGTGATCGGCACCCACCAGGGGATCGCGCACCCGCTGGCCAAGTCGAAGATCGAGCTGGAGCAGTCGCGCCTGCTGATGCAGAAGGCGGCCGCGCTCTACGACGCGGGTGACGACACGGCCGCCGGCGAGTACGCCAACATGGCCAAGTACTCCGCGGGTGAGACCGCGTGCAACGCGCTCGACACGGCGGTGCACACCCACGGTGGCAACGGCCTGGCCACCGAGTACGGTCTGGGCAACCTGCTGATCGCCGCGCGCCTCGGCCGGATCGCGCCGGTCAGCCGCGAGATGATCCTCAACTTCGTGGCCATGCACAGCCTCGGGCTGCCCAAGTCCTACTGACCCCGCCGCCGAATGGTCACGTGCGCACCGCCGATTGGTCACTTGTGACACGACGAGTGGTCGAATGCAGGTGCACGGCGGCTCGCAAGTGACCATTCGACGCTTCCCAACTGACTAATCGACGAGGAGCACCATGACCGAGTACGACGAGCTGGTCCACTACGCCACGACCGACGGCGTCGCGACGATCACCCTCGACTCGCCGCACAACCGGAACGCGCTGTCGCGCCAGCTGGTCGACGAGCTCTTCGGTCGGCTCGAGGAGTCGGCGGCCGACGACGAGGTGCGGGTCGTGGTGCTGAGGTCGGCCGACCGGGTGTTCTGCTCGGGCGCCGACCTCAGCGAAGCGTCCGGTGGGTCGATGGTCGAAGGCGCCGGAGCGCTGGTCGAGCTGCAGCGACTGATCCTGACCCATCCGAAACCGGTGGTGACCAGGCTGGCTGGACCGGTTCGGGCCGGCGGCCTGGGCATCGTCGCCTCCAGCGACGTGGTGATCTGCAGTGACGACGTCACCTTCGCCCTCACCGAGTCGCGACTCGGCCTGGCACCGGCGGTGATCTCGCTGACCCTGGTGCCGCGCCTGAGCAGCAGGGCGGCGTACGACACGTTCCTGACCGGCAGGGCCTTCGGTGCGGCCGAGGCAGCGGCGATGGGCCTGGTCACCCGTGCGGTGCCCGCCGACCAGCTCGACGCCGGCATCGGCGAGGTCGTTGCGGAGCTCCTCAAGGCTCACCCGCAGGGGCTGCGCGAGACCAAGAAGGTGCTCGCGCGCGACATCCTGGCCTACCTGGAGGCGAACGCCGAGGAGATGGTCGCCCTCAGCGCCCGACTCTTCGGGTCCGACGCGGCCCGCGAGGCGATGGTCGCCTTCCTGACCAGGACGTAGAACTAGTTCGGCACTGCGCTCGGGGTGTACGCCCGGGGCCCTGTGGCCGGCGGGTTCTTCAACTGCGTGCCGGAGTAGTACCCGTCGTCGAAGTAGCCGCGGAGATAACCCGTCACTTCGGTGAGCCGCGGCCCGACGGCAACCCACCGCGGGTAGCCCAGGCATCGCCGCGGTACGACGAGCAGAACGGTGTTGGCCCTGTAGTCGATCGTGCGGGTCATGCCGGAACATGCGAGCCGGTTGCCGTGAGCGCCGAACATTATCGGCGGCGAGCCGGTCCAGTAGGTACCGCGATCGATCGGAGGAGTCTGTCCGGGCCAGGCCCCGAAGGTCACGCCTCGGGTGAACCTCGGGGTGCGGAACGTGAAATCGTAGGCGTGTTGCTCCCCGGTCGGGTTGAGCTCGACGAAGCGGAGGAAGACCCGTACAGCGGTCCGCGTGTGCGTGAGCCGCACGGAACTGATGTCCCCGTTGCTGCGGGTCGGCGCAGGCTGCTGTACGAAATCGCCGCTGACGGTGGAAATGCTGAAGTGCTGCACGTCACCGCGAGCATCGGCGCGGACCATCACGCTGCTGGGCTTGGGGGGCGGCGGTGTCGAGGCGTCGGCCCGCGAGACCAGGACGCCGGCCGCCAGGATCAGGCATCCGAGCGAGGTCACGGCGGTTCGTACCTTCATGGGCGCCTCCAGTGGGGTTCTTCTCGCCGTCTGTGCGAATGCTAGGCGAACCGAGGCTACAAGTGAGTCACCGGTAGCGAGACCCAGCCGCGCACGAACGCGGACTCGTGCCGGATCCCGCGGGTCGGGTCGACACTGACCTGCGGGTACGCCACCAGCAGCTCCTCGAGGGCGACCCTCGCCTGCAGCTTCGCCAAGTGGTTGCCGATGCAGAAATGCGGCCCGCTGCTGAAGGCGAGGTGGCGGGTGAAGGACCGGCGCAGGTCCAGCGTGTCCGCGTTCTCGCCGAACTCGCGCGGATCACGGTTGGCCGCCCCGTAGAGCATCATCACCTTCTCTCCGGCCGGGATCGTCACGTCGTGGATCGTCACGTCGCGGGTCGTTGCCCGCGCGAGCCCCTGGACGGAGGACTCCAGTCGGAGGAACTCCACCAGGCCCTGCGAGAGCAGCCTGGGGTCTTCGAGCAGCAGCTGTCGCTGGTCGGGAGCGCCGTCGAGCAGCATCACGGCGTGCGAGATCAGGGCAGCCGTGGTGTCGCTGCCGCCGGCGGTGACGACGAAGCAGAACCCGAGGATGTCCCAGTCCGAGAGGCGTTCGCC
Source organism: Marmoricola sp. (assembly GCF_025965215.1). Classification (GTDB taxonomy): domain Bacteria; phylum Actinomycetota; class Actinomycetes; order Propionibacteriales; family Nocardioidaceae; genus Marmoricola. The sequence goes on along the minus strand of NZ_JAOPXI010000084.1, from coordinate 3,611 downwards.
GTCGAGCTCAGCCGCGACCAGGGCACCGATCAGGTCGTCCTCGCTGCCCGAGGAGCGTCGCTCGGCGATCACCTCGGAGAAGTAGGCGAGCAGCTCGGCGACCGCACCGATCCCGTCTGCGCGGGCCGGGTCGTCCAGGCCACCGCCGTTCAGGGTCTGGTCCTGCAGGGCGGTGACGTTGCGGACCCAGGGGCCGAACCGAACCCGATCACTCTCGGGGACGCCGAACAGCTCGGCCAGGACGAACGTCGGGATCGTCGCGGAGTAGCTCTGGTGCAGGTCGATCGCTTCGCCGGCTTCGGCACGGTCCGACATCTCCGCGAGCCGGGCCCGCACGAACAGACGGATCGACTCCTCGAGCCGGGTGACATGTCGCGGGGTGAAGCCGCGACCGATCAGGCTGCGGAGCCGGGTGTGGTGCGGCGGATCGAGCATCACGATGTTGGGTGGCAGCCCCAGCATGGCGATCTCGTCGGGGAAGAACGTGAGTCCCTGTGCTGAGGAGAAGAGATCCGGCTGCCGCACGGCCGTCCAGATGTCGTCGAACCTGGAGAGTGCCCAGAACCCCGGCGTCCGGGACGTGCCCAGGTGGTGGTGCACGGGGTCTGAGTCCCGCAGCCAGGTGTACGTCGGGTAGGGGTCGGCCAGGAAGTCGACGTCCAGGGGGTCGTAGGCCGGCACCGGCATCACACCTTCTAACAGGTCTTGTTAGTAACTACCTCCGTTAGTATCTGGAATTGTGGCTCGTGACGCAACCCAGACCCGTGCCCGGTTGCTTCGCGCCGGTGAGCGGCGCTTCGCGCGTGACGGCGTGGCCGGGGCCAAGTTGAGTGACATCGTCAGGGACGCGGGCCAGCGCAACGACTCCGCGGTCGGCTACCACTTCGGGTCGCGCCAGGGCCTGCTGACGGCCATCGTCGCCAAGCACATGGCGGTGATGGAGGCCGATCGGCAGGTGCCGGCACCAGGTGCCGATCTCATTGCCGTGGTCCGGTCCATCGTCGTACCGACGGCAGCACTGCTGGCCACCGAGGACGGCCGCGATTTCCTGCGCATCACCGAGCAGCTCGCGGCCTGGTCGGGAGTAGGGACCGGCCAGCCCAACCGGGTCCTCGCCGGGACCGTGCTCGGTCGGCAGCTCGCCTTTCTCGACCGGCTCCTCGAACCCCGGGTAGGGGCGACGTTGGCCCGGGAACGAGGGGCGCTCCTGGTGACCTTCCTCACCGCCGCCCTGGCAGAGCGCGCCCGCTCCCGCGACGCGGGAACCCGGCAGCGGCTCAATCACCAACGTTTTGTCGACCACGTCGTAAATGTGCTCAGCGGAGGCCTGTCGGCCTGAGACCCTTTTGACCATGCGGGTCTGGGGAAAGCGCTCGATGGCGGCAGCACTGACGATCGTGTTGGCGCCCTGTGCCCTACTCGTTCCGACCGCTGCGCACGCGTCCGCGGAAGGCCAGAGGCTGCCGCTGCCGGCACCGTGCTCTGCCGGACTGGTGGCGCTGACCTTCGACGACGGCCCGTCGAAGACGGTGACCCCCGTCCTGGTGAAGACCCTGCTTGCCACGAAGGTGCCTGCCACGTTCTTCATGATCGGCTCGCGCATCAAGACCGCGCCAGCAGCAGGGCGCCTGGTCCAGAAGTCCGGTTTCAAGATCGGCAACCACACCTGGGATCATCCCCAGCTCACGATGCTGTCCGATGATGCGGTGCACCGCGAGCTTCAGCTGACCCGCCGGCAGATGCTGGCTGACCACCTGGTCCCGAGCAACCTGATGCGACCGCCGTACGGCGCCATCAACCCGCGGGTGCGCAGGGACATCCGCGCGTTCGGCTTGGTGCCGGTGCTGTGGACGATCGATTCCCGTGACTGGGCGGGCGGAAGCCCGGCGGAGATCGCCGCGCGCGTCCTCGGAGCGCTCCGGCCCCACCAGACCAACATCGTGCTGCAGCACGACGGTGTGACGAACTCGCCGGCGTCGGTCGCCGCGGTTCCCGAGATCATCCGAGTCGCGCGTCGTCGCGGCTTCTGCTTCACCCATCTCGGCGAGCACGGCGGCATGGCCGACACACCCGGGCCGCCGCCGACACCCCCGGCGCCTGCACCGACGACGACCTCGGCCCGGATGTCGGCGTCGACCGCGGCCTGGATCCCGCGCACCGAGCCGACCGTGGACACCGCGGGCGCACCGCTGACCCTGGGTGCCTGGTTCTCGGCGCCGGTGATCGAGGAGCAGTTCTGGTCCCAGACCTCGTTCCGGGTCCTCTTCGGCTCGCCCTCAGGCGTCGTCGTCCCGCACGCCTAGAACGCCTCCACGGCGTCCCCGACCCGGATCTCGCCGGTGCCGTTGGGGATCAGGTGGACGGCAAACCAGGTCAGCTGATCAGCCAGTCGGTGCCGCGCCAGCGTCCGCATCGGTTCCTTGGTCGACGTCAGGTCCGCCGGCGAGATCGTGGTCATCACGCATCGGTCCACGCGTTTGGCCTTGCGGAAGGTCACCTCGCCGATCCGCACGCCGTTCCAGTCGTCCTCGGAGAACGCAGCATTGCCCTGGATGGTGACGTTCGGCCGGAACCGCTGCATCGGAAGCGGTGCCGGTGGTTCGTCGCCGCGCTCGACGGAGTCGCCGATCATCCAGTCGTTGAGCTGGGCCAGTGAATCCAGCGACGCCAGCGTCACCGGATAACCGTCGGCGAACGCGGTGTGGTCGCCCGGTCGGCTGTGCGCGGGATTGAGGATGCGCCGCGACGGGTCGTCGCACCAGATCAGGGTGAGATCGTCCCGACCGGTCGCGGTGCGCATCCAGGCGCTGGCGGCCGGATCGGCGGGGCGGCCCTTCAGGACGTTGCGGTGCAGCCGTACGTCGACCAGGTCGCTGTCGGGCTCGAACACCGCGAGCGGGTCGAGCCCCGGCGCGCTCAGCCGCAGCGGCGCGTCGAGGCCGGGGCAGGTCGAGGCGGTGTCGGCGACGACGGTGAACAGCGTGTGCAGCTCGCGCGCGCTGACCAGGGTGTTGTCTGCGTCGACGACCATCCAGCGGCGATCACCGTCCAGACCCCACGGACGGACCTCGGCGTGCAGGACCTCGCGGATGGCGGTGCTCTTGACCGGGTGGATGCCGAGCCCGGTGACGACCGTCATCGCAGCCAGCCGTCGAGTCGGTCCAGCCCACGGGTGATCTCCTCGGCCTTGCCGGCGAAGGAGAGTCGGACGAACTCGTTGCCGCGGCGGGTGTCGAAGTCGATGCCCGGAGCCATTGCCACCCCGGTGTCCGCGAGCGCCCGTTGGCACCAGCCGTAGCTGTCGTCGGTGAGGTGGCCGATGTCGGCGTAGATGTAGAACGCGCCGTCTGCCGGGGCGAGCCGATCGATGCCGAGGCGCGGCAACCCCTCCAGGAGCAGGGCGCGGTTGCCGGCGTACCGGGTGACGTGGCCGTCGAGCTCGGCGTAGGCCTCGGGCGTGAACGCGGCCAGGGCGGCGTACTGCGAGAGGACCGGGGGACAGATGGTGAAGTTGCCGGTGAGCACGTCGACCGGGCGGCGCAGGTCCTCGGGCACGACCATCCAGCCCAGCCGCCAGCCGGTCATGGAGAAGTACTTCGAGAACGAGCCGA
>NZ_JAOPXI010000069.1 GCF_025965215.1 Marmoricola sp. | reverse complement strand
GAGCATGTTCTCGACCTCGTCGAGACTCAGCGGCACCGGTTGGTGGCTGTGCCCGACGAATCCGGTCACCGACGGGGTGTGCCGGACTGCTGCCCAGGACTCGTCGGTCAGGTCCATCCGGACCAGGACGTAGCCCGGGAGCACCGTGCGCTTGACCAGCTTGCGCTGGCCGTTCTTGATCTCGGCGACCTCTTCGGTCGGGACGATCACCTCGTGGATGTAGTCCTCCATGTTCAGCGAGGTGATCCGGTTCTCGAGGTTGGCCTTGACCCGGTTCTCCATGCCCGAGTACGTGTGCACGACGAACCAGTCGCCAACCTTCGCGTGCAGCGCGGCGCGGAACTCGGCCAGCGGGTCGAACTCGTCTTCGTCGGAGGTCTCGTCGGTCGTCTCGTCGGACGCCTCGTCGATCACAGCGTCGGGCACCTCGACAGCGACCTCGTCCGAAACCACCTCAGGGTTCTCGTCCGGGGTCTGGTCCGGCGTCTTCGCGGACTCGTCCGGGGTCTCCTCAGGCGCGACCGCGGCGTCAGCCTCGGCCTCGAAGGCGACCTCGTCGTTCTCGAGGTCGACAACCTTGCTTGCCTCGTCGTACTGCTCCGACACTTTTACTCCGTACTGATTCGTCGTGCGCTTGTGGTGCTGGGTCCTGTGCGTCCTACTTGGTCGTGCTCGTCGCCTTGCTCAGATTGCCGCCGAAGACCGCGAAGACGGCCTTGCCGAAGGCGAGATCGAGCACCGAGACGAGAGCGATCATGAAGAGGACGAAGACCATCACCACCAGGAAGTAGGTCACCAGCTGCTGCTGGCTCGGCCAGACCACCTTGCGCAGCTCGGCGACGATCTGCCGGTAGAACGTGACCGGGCTCGTGCGCTCGGACTTCGCCGATTCCGCCACGACTGCCTTCTTCCTAGATTGACTTCACTTCTCATGCGATACAGATCCAGCGCAGGGCACGAGGGACTTGAACCCCCAACCTTCGGTTTTGGAGACCGATGCTCTGCCAGTTGAGCTAGTGCCCTAGGGCGTCCGGAGGGCAGGCAAAAGCATTGCCCGAAGACACCAATCGCAGAGTCTACGGGTGCACGCCAGCCAAAGTCGAACCGACGCAGTTGCGCGGGAACCGCCTCGCGATCCCGCCTGCTTCTCTGGAACGATGGGCCCGTGAGCGAGCCGATGCTGCAGCCGTCAGGTCCCCTGTCCGAGCGGTCCCACGCGGACCTGCACGCGTTCCTCGACGAGCAGCGTTCGGCGTACGCGGCGCTCCAGGACGTGGGCCTGAAGCTCGACCTGACCCGGGGCAAGCCGTCCTCGGCCCAGCTCGACCTCTCCGACGCCCTGCTGTCGCTGCCGACCGGTGCGGTCGACGCCCACGGGGTCGATACCCGCAACTACGGAGGTCTTGAGGGGATCGCCGAGCTGCGGGCGATGTTCGCCGAGCTGTTGTGGGTCGAGACGGACCAGATCGTCGCCGGCGGCAACTCCAGCCTGGTGATGATGCGCGAGGTGCTGACCGACCTGATGCTCAAGGGCGGCGTCGACAGCGAACGTCCCTGGAGTGCCGAGGAGAAGGTCACCTTCATCTGCCCGGTGCCGGGCTACGACCGGCACTTCACGCTGCTGGACTGGTTCGGGATCGACACGATCACCGTCCCGATGAACGCCGACGGCCCCGACGCCGACGCCGTGGCTGCCCTGGTCGCCTCGGACCCGACCATCAAGGGCATGTGGATCGTGCCGACGTACGCGAACCCGACCGGCTCGGTGGTGACCCTCGAGGTGGCCGAGCGGCTCGCCTCGATGACGACCGCAGCGCCGGACTTCAAGATCTTCTGGGACAACGCCTACGCGTTCCACCACCTCACCGAGGACGAGGCGAAGAGTGCCGACATCCTGAGTCTGGCCTCGGCCGCGGGTCATCCGCACCGGCCGATCCTGTTCGCCTCGACCTCCAAGATCACCTACGCCGGTGCTGGCGTGGCCTTCCTCGGCGGATCGGTCGAGACGGTGCGCTGGTACCTCGGCCATCTCGGCAAGGGCGCCATCGGCCCGGACAAGCTCAACCAGCTGCGGCATGCCCAGTTCTTCGGGTCGGCACGTGGCGTGCGCGAGCACATGGCCAAGCACCGCGCGATCATCGCGCCCAAGTTCGACGAGGTCGACCGGATCCTGTCCGAGCGCCTCGGCGGACTCGGTATCGCGACCTGGACCAGACCGACCGGCGGCTACTTCGTCAGTCTCGACGTCCTGGACGGGACCGCGTCCCGGGTGGTGGCGCTGGCCAAGGAAGCCGGGATCGCACTGACCCCGGCCGGAGCGTCCTTCCCGGGCGGGGACGACCCCCACGACCGGAACATCAGGCTCGCGCCGACGTTCCCGGTGCTCGGTGAGGTCACCACCGCGATGGACGGCGTCGCGACCTGTGTCCTGCTCGCTGCGGCCGAGAAGTTGCACGGCTGAGACGTGATCGACCCGGCGACCGCACGTCGCGACCTGCGCACCCTGCCGAAGGCGCACCTGCACCTGCACTTCACCGGATCGATGCGGCACCAGACCCTGCTCGAGCTCGCCGAGCGCGACGGCCTCACCCTGCCCGACGCGCTCGTCGAGGACTGGCCCCCGCAGCTCTCGGCCGCTGACGAGAAGGGCTGGTTCCGGTTCCAGCGGCTCTACGACGTGGCCCGTTCGGTGCTGCGTACCGAGTCCGACGTCCGGCGCCTGGTCCGCGAGGCCGCCGAGGACGACAAGGCCGACGGCGGCCGGTGGCTGGAGATCCAGGTGGACCCCTCCGGGTACGCCGCCCGCTTCGGCGGGATCACCGCGTTCACCGACCTGGTCCTCGACGCCGTCGCGGTGACCGCTCGCGAGGTGGGCATCGGGATGGCTGTGGTGATCGCGGCCAACCGGACGCGGCACCCTCTCGACGCCCGCACGCTGGCGCGCCTGGCTGCCCAGTACGCCGGACGAGGGGTCGTCGGCTTCGGCCTGTCCAACGACGAGCGCCGCGGCCGCACCGCAGACTTCGCGCCGGCCTTCCGGATCGCCGAGCGTGCGGGTCTGCTGCTCACCCCGCACGGCGGTGAGCTCGTCGGCCCGGAGTCCGTGCGGACCTGCCTCGACGAGCTGCACGCTGGACGCCTCGGACACGGCGTCCGGGTCGCAGAGGACCCGGCACTGCTCGACCGCGTGGTGGCAGCGGGCGTCGCCCTCGAGCTGTGTCCGGTCTCGAACGTCGCCCTGGGGGTCTACTCCGACCTCACCTCGGTGCCGCTGCCCGAGCTGATGGCCGCCGGTGCACGGATCGCGCTCGGAGCCGACGACCCGTTGCTGTTCGGTTCCCGGCTGGCCGCGCAGTACGCCACCATGCGCGCCGCCCACTCGCTGACCGACGAGCAGCTGGCCGGGCTCGCGCGTTCCTCGATCGAGGCGTCACGCGCGGACGACGCCGCCAGGGCCGGACACCTGGCGGAGATCGACACCTGGCTGGAGACGGCGCCCGCCTGAGCTCAGAGCGACGCACCCACCAGCACGGGCTCGTTGACCAGGCTGATGCCGAAACGCTCGCACACGCCGTCACGGACCTCGCGGGCCAGGGCGAGCAGGTCGGCGGCGGAGGCATCACCGCGGTTGGTCAGGGCCAACGTGTGCTTGCCCGAGAGCGCTGCCCTGCCGTTGCCGTAGCCCCTGCCGAAGCCGGCCTGCTCGATCAGCCAGGCGGCACTGGTCTTCACGGTGCCGTCGGCCTGGTGCCAGAACGGGGCACCGTCCGGGACCGAGACTTCGTCGAGGACCGGGTTGGTGAAGAACGAGCCGGCGCTCCAGGTGTCGTGGTCGTCCTCGTCGAGCACCATCCCCTTGCTCCGGCGCAACTCGAGAACCGCCTCCCGGACCGCCGCCGCCGGAGCGCGATCGCCGAGGGCGACGCCCAGCCTGCTCGCGAGTTCGGCGTACCCGACCGGCGTCCCCAGATCGCCGAGCCGGAACTGGAAGACCACCTCGAGGACGACCCAGCGGCCGGGCTGCTGCTTCAGGGCGCTGGTGCGGTAGCCGAAGCGCAGGTCGTGGGCGAACAGGGTCCGCACGGACCGGGTCTCGCGGTCCCAGCAGCGCACCGACGCCACCGTCTCGGCCACCTCCTGCCCGTATGCGCCGACGTTCTGGATCGGCGTGGCACCGACCAGCCCTGGGATGCCGGCGAGCGCCTCGATGCCGATCCAGCCCTCGGTCACGGCCCGGCGGACGAGCGGGTCCCACGGCTCGCCCGCGGCCACCCGGACGACGGCGCCGCCGCAGGCATCGGCATCCGCCGCAACCCCGGAGGTCCGCACGGCCACGACCCGGCCGTCGAATCCGGAGTCGGCGACCAGCAGGTTGCTGCCACCCCCGAGGATCAGCACCGGGACGCCGGCTTCGTCGGCACTCCGTACGGCGTCGATCAGCTCGGCTTCGCTACCGGCCACCATGAAATCGGACGCAGGTCCACCGACGTGCAGCGTCGTGTACGCCGCGAGGTGCTCGCTCACGCGAGCACCGCCGTCGCGCCGCCGAGCACCTTCTCACCAGCACAGGTGACCTCGAGGGCCACGGTGGTCAACCCGTCCGCAACCGACCGGACCAGTCCTGTCACGACGACCTCGACGCCGTCGTCTCCCGCCGGCACGACGACCGGACGGGTGAACTTGGCACCGAGCGAGCGGACTCGGCCCGATCCCCCGGCCCAGGCCTCGGCCGCGCGGGCGGCGAGCGCCAGGGTGTACATCCCGTGCGCGATCACGCCGGGCAGCCCGACAGCGCGGGCGATCTCGTCGTCGGAGTGGATCGGGTTGTGGTCACCGCTCGCCGCTGCGTAGGCGAGGAGGTCGGCGCGGGTGATCCGGTAGGACTGCACCGGGAGCACGGACCCCTCGACCCAGGTGTTCACGACTGGTCCGCGCGGTGCACCAGGGTGGCCTTCGCCGTACAGACCAGGGCGCCGGTCGCATCCGTGACCGCACTGGTGGTCGCGATGATGTCCGCGCCGGCGATCGAACGGACGCTGTCGACGACCAGGGTCGCCGCGATCTGTGTCCCGGCGTACAGCGGGCGCTCGTAGGCGAACCGCTGCTCGCCGTGGATCACGTTGTGCAGCTCGATACCGACGGTGCCGTCGGTCATCAACGCGGTCATCGCCTCGAACGCGACGACGATCGGAAAGGTCACCGGGGCTGCATCACCGGCGAGATAGGGGGTGCCGGTCACGGCCGCGAAGGCGGCCACGCGGTCCTCGGTGACCTCGACCAGGGCGGTCGGGCCGAAGCTGCGGCCGACGAGGGCGGGATCAACGGGCACAGATCGACGCTATCAGGCTGAAACGCGCCCAGAACCAAGCCCAGAACCAAGCCCAGAACCAAGCAGAGCGGTACCCCGGACGGGGTACCGCTCGTGCGACGCGAGCCGCTGGATCAGCGGGTCTCGCGGTGGTCGGTGTGGGTCCGGCAGCGCGGGCAGAACTTCTTCAGCTCCATGCGGTCCGGGTCGTTGCGACGGTTCTTCTTGGTGATGTAGTTGCGTTCCTTGCAGTCCACGCACGCCAAGGTGATCTTGGGGCGGACGTCGGAGC
>NZ_JAOPXI010000141.1 GCF_025965215.1 Marmoricola sp. | reverse complement strand
TCTGCTGACGCCCGCGGCCGGTGAGACTGTCAGCCCCGAGGCGCGTGCCCGAGCCGTAGTCCTGGCGCACCCAGCTGGTCTGCTCGGCAGCAGTGCGCTTCCAGTCGATCAGGTCGACCGGGAGCTCATCGAGGAAACGCGACGCCGGGTTGTGCGCGGGAGCACCCCAGGCCGAGCGGACGACGGCACGTGAGACGTAGAGGCGTTCGCGGGCGCGAGTCACGCCCACGTACGCCAGCCGACGCTCCTCCTCGAGCTCGGGCTTGTCGCCCAGCGAGCGCAGGTGCGGGAAGACGCCGTCCTCGAGGCCGGTGAGGAAGACGACCGGGAACTCCAGCCCCTTGGCGGTGTGCAGCGTCATCATCGTCACCACACCCGGAGCGTCCTCGCCATCAGGGGCATCGGGGATCTGGTCGGAGTCGGCGACCAGGGCGACCCGTTCGAGGAAGTCGGTCAGGCCGGGAGCCGGGGCGTCGATGCCCTCGTCGGCCGGGTCCGCGCTGGGACCGAGCAACGGGTCGTCGGCGAACTCCCGCGCGACCGCTACGAGCTCGGCGAGGTTCTCCACGCGGGTCTCGTCCTGCGGGTCGTCGGACTCCTCGAGCTCCTTGAGGTAGCCGCTGCGGGTCAGGGTCGCTTCGAGGATCACGTCGATGCGCTCGCCGGCCTCGACCATCGACTGCAGCTGCTCGATGATCTCGACGAACGCGTTGATCGCGTTCAGCGACCGACTGGCGATGCCCGGCGCCTCGTCGGCCCGGCGCAACGCTTCCCAGAACGTGATCCGTTCCCGGGTCGCGAACGCGTCGATGCAGGCCTCGGCGCGCTCGCCGATCCCGCGCTTGGGGGTGTTCAGGATCCGGCGCAGCGAGACCATGTCCGACGGGTTGGCCAGGGTGCGCAGGTAGGCGAGCGCATCGCGCACCTCGCGGCGCTCGTAGAAGCGCACTCCCCCGACGACCTTGTACGGCATCCCGACCCGGATGAAGACTTCCTCGAAGACCCGCGACTGGGCGTTGGTCCGGTAGAACACCGCCACGTCCCCCGCACGGGCGAGCCCAGAATCGGAGAGCCTGTCGATCTCCTCGGCGACGAACCGGGCTTCGTCACGCTCGTCGTCGCCGACGTACCCGATGATCTTGGCACCGTCGCCGGCGTCGCTCCACAGCCTCTTGGGCACGCGTGAATCGTTGTGGCCGATCACCGAGTTCGCCGCGGTGAGGATCGTCTGGGTCGAGCGGTAGTTCTGCTCCAGCAGGATCGTCTCGGCGTTCGGGAAGTCCTCCTCGAAATCCATGATGTTGCGGATGTTGGCGCCGCGGAACGCGTAGATCGACTGGTCCGCGTCACCGACCACCATCAGCTCGGCCCCCGGGACGCCTTCGGGCTCCTCCATGCTGTTGCCGCAGAGCTCGTGGATCAGGGCGTACTGGGCGTGGTTGGTGTCCTGGTACTCGTCGACGAGCACGTGCCGGAAACGTCGGCGCCAGTTCTCCCGTACGTCGGGAAAGGCCCGGAAGAGGTGCACCGTCAGCATCAGCAGGTCGTCGAAGTCGAGGGCGTTGGCCTGCCGCAGCCGCTCCTGGTAGACCCGGTACGCCTCGGCGTAGGTCTCCTCCTGGCCGTTGCGCGCGTCCTTCGTGGCGTCCTCGGCGTCCTGGAGCTCGTTCTTGGCGTTCGAGATCCAGTTCAGGATCGCGCGCGGCTGGTACCGCTTGACGTCCAGGTCCAGGTCGCGGCAAACCAGGGTCATCAGCCGCTTGGAGTCCGCGGCGTCGTAGATGGTGAAGTTCGACTTGAAGCCGACCCCCATCTTGTTGAACTGAGTGATCTCCTTGCGCAGGATCCGCACGCACGCCGAGTGGAACGTGCTGACCCACATGATCCGCGCCCGGCCGCCGACCAGCTCCTCGACCCGCTCGCGCATCTCGGCCGCAGCCTTGTTGGTGAAGGTGATCGCCAGCACCGACCCCGGGTGGGCGTTGCGCTCGGAGATCAGCCAGGCGATCCGCCGGGTCAGCACCCGGGTCTTGCCCGAGCCGGCACCCGCGACGACGAGCAGCGGTGCTCCCTCGTGCACGACCGCCGCGCGCTGCGGCTCGTTGAGCCCGGCCAGCAGTTCGTCCCGGCTCGGACGACGGCCCTTCTGCGCGGGCTCGGCTGCCTCGACGGACGGGAGACCGGGGATCGGGAACTGCATGCTCATGTCCGGGTAACCCTACGGCCAGGCACCGACGGCCACCGACCGCAGATCGGTCGGTGGCCGTCGGTGAGGTAGCGCAGTTCAGGCCGTGGCGCCCTGGGACTCCCAGTACCGGTTGAGCGCGCCGTTGGTCTTCACGAACCACACGATCGGGCCGATCAGCGGCAGCAGGATCCACAGACCGGTGAGCCCGGAGACCGTCCGGGGCTGGCCGGCAGCCTCCTGGAGGTTGCCGACCTCGGCGGGGGTGAGGAACAGCATCACAGGAGCGATGAAGAACGCGATCAGCAGCGCGATGCCGCCTCCGAGGCCGCGGCTGGTCCGGTTCTTCATCTCGTCGTGCACCTTGAAGAACCAGACGAGCTCATAGATCCCGATCGTCACGATCGCGAGCAGGATGCACAGGCCGGTGCTGCGGACCTTGCCGACCGGGCCGTACGCCACCGGCGCCGGGGCGCCGTAGGCAGGCGCGGGCGGGGCGGCGTACGGATCCGGGGTGGAGGGGGGCGGCGGTGTCTGATCTGTCATACGGGCAATGTAGACGCGCCTACTGGTCTCCGCGACTCAACTTGCCCGGTTCGCCCGGGCCGACTCGCGCCACCACACCTGAGTCGGTACGTCGGCAGCGGTGAACCGTTCGCCCGGACGCGGCAGCGCGACGTCGATGCCACGCTCCTCGGCCTCCTCGACCAGCCACTCGACCGGCCCGGACCACGTATGGAACGCGAGGTCGAAGGTGGCCCAGTGGATCGGCAGGAACAGCGCGCCGTTGACGTCGAGGTGCGTCTGCACGGCCTCGGCCGGGTTCATGTGAATGTCGGACCAGCGGTTGTCGTACGCGCCGATCGGGAGCACGGTCAGGTCGAACGGGCCGTACTTCTCGCCGAGACCGACGAACGCCGGGGTGTAGCCGGTGTCGCCCCCGAAGAAGACGCGGCGACGCTCGGAGCCGGTTCCGGCGGCTACGACCCACGAGGACCACAGGGTCTTGTTGCGGGTGAAGCCGCGGCCCGAGAAGTGCCGGGCCTCGGTGCAGGTGAGGGTGAGGTCGCCGAAGTCGACCGACTGGTCCCAGTCCAGCTCCACGATGCGGCCCTCAGGGACGCCCCAACTGCGCAGGTGCGAGCCGATGCCCAGCGGCACCACGATCGGCATCGTCTGGTGCTCGGTCAGCCAGTCGATCGTGGCCATGTCGAGGTGGTCGTAGTGGTCGTGCGAGATCAGGACCGCATCGAGCCGGGGCAGGTCAGCCAGGTCGATCGGGACCGGGTGGCTGCGCTTGGGACCCACCGTCGGCGACGGGGAGACCCGGTCGCTCCAGACCGGGTCGGTCAGCACCCAGCGGCCGGCGACCTCGAGCAGCACGGTGGCGTGCCCCAGCCAGGTGGCGGCGAAGTCGGAGGCCTCGACCGGGAGGTCCGGGACGACCAGGGGGACCGGCAGCGCGGGGCGACCGATGTCGCCCTTCTTCGCGAAGTCGAGGGCCATCGAGCCCTGGTTGCCGGTGTCGACGATCTCGGAGGGGAGTCGGTTCTGGAAGGATCCGTCGCGCCACTGCGGGGAATCGAACCCCGACGGGTTCGCCCCCATCGAGCGGCGCAGGCCGCGCGTGGCGTTCGTCAACGGGGAGACGAGGGCAGCAGAAGCGCCCACGGCAGCAGCGAGAACGGGGATTCGGTATCGGCTCACGTCACCATTGTGCGCCTGTCGTGGTGGCCGCGCGGTGCGAAGTGGTCAACGACACCAGAACGCTGCGCAAACTCTGGCAGGCTCAGAACATGAACGAACGGAATGTCCTGGGCACCGAGCTGCAGACCTGCGGCACCGATCCGGTGACCGGATTCCACCGCGACGGTACCTGTACGTGCGGGCCGCAGGACCTCGGCCTGCACGCCGTCTGCGCCGTGATGACCAGCGAATTCCTCGAGCACCAGCGGGCGGTCGGCAACGACCTGTCGACCCCCCGGCCCGAGTGGAACTTCGCCGGGCTGGCTCCCGGCGATCGCTGGTGCGTGGTGACCGCGCGCTGGTTGCAGGCGTACCAGGACGGCGTGGCCGCGCCCGTGGTGCTCGGTGCGACCAGCGAACGCGCGCTGGAGCTGGTCAGGCTGGACCAGCTCGTCGAGCACTCCGTCGACGTACCCGACGATCCGGGCGCACTGGGCTGAGGTGTCGAGACGGCTGCTGCGCAACCTCCTGGACCACCGACGGTCTCAGGCGTGCGCGTAGAAGTACGGGTCGAGCACCCGCACCTCGGTGATCGAGTCCACCGGCAGGCCGTTGACCACGGCCACCGCGTGGATCGCCTCGGGCGAGGGAGCATCGTAGATGCAGTAGGTCTTGCCGTTGTCCGGGGTGACGTAGGAATGGATCCAGGTCACGCCCTCGGCGGCGTTGTTCCCGATGACCGTGCCGCACAGGATCGCGCCGTCCTCGGTGGTCGGGATCGCCAACCCTTCGGGGAAGGTGCGCTCGACGAGATATCTGGGCATGTGGTGTCTCCTCCGATGGCGCGGACCGAGATCTCCTGACGTTAGCCTGCCCGGGTGACCAAGCTCATCGCAATCCTCACCGCACCCGGCATCGGCCCGGAGCTGCATGACCCCGGCCTGCACGGACGCCTCGCCGAGGCCGGCATGACCAGGCTCCAGGTCAACGTCGACGACGCGGACGTGGCGCCCGCGATGCGGTTCGGGCCTGGCGACGGAAACGGCCGGGCGATCACCGCGTTCCTGACGGTCTGGACCACCGAGGTGGAGCAGACCCTCGCAGTCCTGGCCGGGCTCGCCGCGGGCACCCACGTCTGGCGGGTCACCGAGCGACGTCCGGTGGAACCGCCAGTGGTGGCCGTCGGCGAACGCGCCGACGCGCTGGCGAACATTGCGGTCCTGCGGCGACCCGACGGCATGAGCAAGGAGGAGTACCTGGAGATCTGGATCGGCGGGCACACCCCGATCGCCTCGGAGACCCAAGCCACCTTCGGCTACATCCAGAACATCGTCGAGGAAGCCCTGACCGCGGAAGCCCCCGAGATCTCGGCCATCGTCGAGGAGCTGTTCCTGATGGCCGGGATGACCGACATCCACGCCTTCTACGGCAGCGGCGGGGACGACGCGGAGCTGAACCGGAGGATCACCCGGCTGATGACCAGCGTCGCGCGCTTCGGCGCCGACACCGGCCTCGACCTGGTCCCGACGAGCCGCTATCTGTACGGCGTGCCCAGCCCCGGCGATTGAGCGTGTCGAAATCTTCTGGTCCGATGTCGAAAGCCGCGCCACCCGTTCGACGTACCAACAACAACCACTGACGAGAAAGGCAAAGACAATGCCGCGTTTCATGGGATTCGTTCGGATGGTCGAAGGCCACCCTGCACCCCCACAGGCGATGATCGACGCGATGGACGTCTACATCGGCGAGCAGGCTCAGAAGGGCCACTTCCTCGACGGAGGTGGCCTCTACGGCACCGCGGACGCCGTGAACTTCGTCGTCAGGAACGGCCAGACGACGCGTGTCGACGGCCCGTACGCCGAGTCCAAGGAGGTCGTCGGCGGCTGGGCGATCCTGCAGTACGACACCCTCGAGGAGGCCATCGAGGGCCAGGCGGAGTTCGCCGAGGTGCACCGGGCGCACTGGCCCGACTGCGAGTTCGTCGCCACCATGCGCCAGATCTCGGACGAGCCACCGGCTGCCGCGGACGCCTGAGCGGCTCACCGGCATCTCGGCAAGCTCGCTGACCGCCTGCGTGACCCCGGTCGTCGAGCTTGTCGAGACGCCGTGAGGTGCGCGCCTAGGCTGACGCCATGGCCGCACCGACCACCGCCGAGGCGATCACCACCACCTGGCGTGCCGAGTCCACGCGGCTGATCGCCGCCCTGACCCGCATGACCCGCGACGTCGGACTGGCCGAGGATCTGGCGCAGGACGCCCTGGTGGCCGCTTTGGAACAGTGGCCCACCTCGGGCGTACCTACCAATCCTGGTGCGTGGTTGATGACCACGGCCAAGCGGCGAGGGATCGACCACTTCCGGCGGGCCGACGTGCTGCGCCGCAGGACCGACGAGCTCGGTCACGACCTGAGGGAGGAGGACGGCATGCCGGATCTCGACGCTCAGGTGGACTTCATCGAGGACGACGTCCTGCGGCTGATCTTCCTGTCCTGCCATCCCGCGCTGACTCCCGAGTCCCGGGCGGCACTGACGTTGCGGCTCGTCGCCGGCCTGACCACCGCCGAGATCGCCCGCGGCTTCCTGAGCACCGAGTCGTCGATGGGCCAGCGGATCTCGCGGGCCAAGAAGACGTTGACCGAGGCGAAGGCCGAGTTCGAGCTGCCCACCGGCGAGGACCGGATCCGTCGGCTCGACGACGTGATGGCGGTGATCTACCTGGTCTTCAACGAGGGCTACACCGCGACCGCCGGCGACGAGTGGCTCCGTCCCGAGCTCACGAACGAGGCGATCAGGCTGGCCCGGATGCTGGCCGACATGGTGCCGGACGAGCCCGAGGTGCACGGGCTGCAGGCCCTGCTCGAGCTCCAGGCGTCGCGTGACCACGCCCGCGTCGATGCCGACGGCAAGCCGGTGCTGCTGGAGGACCAGGACCGCACCAGCTGGGACCAGCTGCTGATCCGTCGTGGCCTGGCCGCGCTGGAGAAGGCCGAGCTGCTGGCGGTGCGCGGCAAGCCGGTCGGGCGTTACTACCTGCAGGCCGCGATCGCGTCGCAGCATGCCCGCGCGGCCACACCCGAGGAGACCGACTGGCGCCGGATCGCCACCCTGTACGACGTCCTGGCCCAGGCCGCGCCGGGTCCGGTCGTCGAGGTCAACCGGGCCGTCGCGCACGGTCGCGCCTTCGATCCGGGCGCCGGACTGGCCGTGCTCGAGGAGCTCCCGCCCGACGCGCTCGCCGGCTCTCACCTGGTGCCGAGCGTCCGCGGCGACCTCCTGGCCCGCGCCGGCCTGCACCGCGAAGCGGCTGCCTCCTTCCGGGAGGCCGCCGCCCTGACCAGGAACACCAGCGAGCAGGAGCTCCTGCTCGCTCGCGCCGAAGAAAGCACGCAGCTGGAAAAGTAGGGCGGCGATGTCGAAGGTCGAGTGAGTCGATCGACGTACGGGTGAGAGCGCCCCTGACCAGGAGGAAGAACCGATGACCACCACGACCACCAGCGGAACCCGCTACGCCACCTCCGCGGACGGCACCGAGATCGCGTACGACGTCAACGGCAGCGGACCCGCGCTGGTCATCGTCGAAGGCGCGCTGTGCCACCGCGGCATGGGCACCGCGAAGAGCGTCCGCGACTCACTCGGCGACCACTTCACGGTCCATGCCTATGACCGCCGGGGCCGCGGCGAGAGCGGTCCGGGCGCGACGGCGTACGAGGTGCAGCGTGAGGTCGAGGACCTGATCGCGGTGCTCGAGGTCGCGGGCAGCGATGCCCGGGTCTTCGGATGCTCCTCCGGCGCCGCGCTCGCGCTGGAGGCTGCCCGTCAGGGCGTGCCGATGGCGTCCCTGGCGGTGTACGAGGCCCCGTTCATCGTCGACGACACCCATGTGGCGAACGACCCGCAGCTCGCCCACCGCGTCCAGGCGATGATCGATGCCGGTGAACGGGGCGAAGCCGTGAAGCTGTTCATGCGCACCGTCGGCGTCCCCGCGTTCGGGATCGTGATAATGCAGCTGCTCCCGGTCTGGAAGGGCCTCAAGGCGGTCGCGCACACGCTGCCGAACGACCTCACGATCGTGCTCCCGTTCGAGCAGGGCAAGCCGCTCCCGGCCGGCCACTACGCCTCGGTCACGGTGCCGACGCTGGTCATCGCCGGCGGCAAGAGCCCCGAGTACATGCGCAACGCCCAGGCCGCGATCGCCGCGGAGGTTCCCGACGCCCGGCTGGTCACGCTGGCCGGCCAGACCCACATGGTGAAGCCGCGAGCTACCACCCCGGCCCTGCTCCAGCACTTCCTGCCCTAGCCGGTCGCCCGGCGCCGTACCCGGTCGTCGAGCTTGCCGAGAGGTCTCTCGCCGGGGCAGTCAACACACCCGCGCGACTCCGCCACGACATCACCGACCGGCTCGACCGCCCGCTGAGAACCGAGCCGAAGCTCAGGAACGACCCGATCGAGAACGCCGAGCCGAAGGACCCGACCGACGCGATCGAGGCCAACGAGCCGACCGACCCGATCGAGAGCACCGAACCCTTCGAGCGGATCGACAGGATCGACCCTTCGGACCTGTAGGAGAGCAGGTTGTCCGCCATGGCTCGATCCTGCCGCGCGCTGAGCGGTTCCGGAAGCGAGATACTCACCGAGGGTGTCGAGGATCCCGGCGGGCCGGTGTTCGCGACCCTCCGGGCTGTCCAGCCCGCCGAAGTGCACGCCCTGCTCGGTGAAGGTCAGTCGTGTACCGGCTCCGGTCGGCACCAGCGCCATGGTTGTGATCGAGGTGGACATGTGCCTGCCCTCGAGGCCTCGTCGCCCCACCACTGGGCTCGCTCGCCGTCGACGCAGCGCCGACCAGACCCTGGCGACCGGGACCGGGAACTCGCGTTCCACGACGAAGGTGTGGTGGGTCTGACTGCGTTCGATGGTGTCCATCTCAGTTCTCCCGGTGTGTAGTGATGTCTTCCCGGTGCACGCCGAGCCGGTCGAGCAGGCGCTCTGCCGGCGGGCGCTGGGCTCCGATCCACGCGGAGCAGGGCGTGAGCGCCTCGGCCGCGAGCTGGACGGTACGACTGATGCCCTCCGTCAAGCCCGTTGCTGATCGCGCACCGGCACGGTCAGCTCGACGACCTCCAGCACGTCGGAGTGCGCCCGGTAGACCGGCCACACGACCCCGCCGATGTCGTGGGCGGCGTTGACCAGGAACCGGGCCCACGCCCGGTCGCCGATGTGCCACGGCCCGACACCGGAGCGCGTGATCAGCATGGCGACCGAGCCCCCTCCCCCGGGTCCGTCGAGGATGTCGCGACAGATGCCGACCAGGTCGGTCAGCGGGACGTCGTACGGGCCGTCGGGGAGGTCCTCGATCGTCATCAGCGGACCGGTGGGGCGTTTCTCGTAGTCGATGAACAGCAACCACAGGCTGCGATCGACGAAGGTCGGGGCGATGATCAGTTCCCGCCAGACGGGAGTCAGATCGGCGGCCGTGCGAAGGGGATCAGCGTGGCGAGGCGGTCGGCGAAGGCTCATCGGGCGATGTTGGGTGGCGCCAGGGTCGCCGCGCAGATCCCGTCCACAGAGGATTCCCGCCCACACGTGCCGCGTAGTGCCTCATCGCGCGCAACGCCAGTCCAGAACTGTCACGCCGGTGCTGTTCCGCCTCGCCAGCAACATTCAGCGGGCTGGCACGGACCAGACCTCCGGCGCCTCGGCGCCGAAGGACAGCAGCACCTCGCGGACGGTCCGGCCGTTCTCGACGTTGAAGACGACCAGGCCTGAGACAGCCCTGCCGGCAGGGACGACGACCTGACGGGCCAGCGCCGGACCGCTCCTGAGCTTCCTGACCGCTGGGTCCGGCGCGTGGGTGACGCCGAGGTCGTCGACGATCGTCACGTCGGTGTCCACCGGCAGGCTCCAGGTCGCCGTACCGCGGTTCAGGGTGGTCAGCGGGATCGCGACGAAGTGGTGGCCCTTGCCGGCCGACTGACCCCGCACGGTCATGACGGTCGTCGGGATGCCTGCGGTGAGCGTGAGCGCCGGGTGCGACAGCGAGGCGTCGATGGCGATCGGCTGGCCGAGCACGGTCGGCGGCGGTGAGGCGAAGAAGCTGCGACCCCAGGTGACCACGTGCGGGACATGAGGCGCCCCGATCAGCACGCCGCCGATGATCAGGGCGCCGACGATCGCCGGCATCAGCGACGTCTTCTTCGCGCGCCGGTCGATGGGTACCGTGCGGATCGCGGTCAACCGCGTCTCCATCGCCCTGGCCGGCTCCTCAGACGTATCCGGGTCCTTGATGCGTCGGCCGCGCTGCCGGCCGGCGCACGGCAGCCGCGGCGAAGACCTCTTCACCGTCGTGGGTGCGGACTCGGCAACCGGCACCTGGTCCGCATGCGTCGCGTGCTCGACGTCGACCAGAGCAGGCTGGGCGACCTCTGGCTCCTGAAGGACCGTCTCCACCACCGCGGGCTCGACCGGTTCCGTCTCAACCATGTCAACCGCCGCACCAGGCGCCGGCTTCGTACGCCGAACGAGACGGCCGCGTCGTGGCGCGGGGGTCACCGAGGGCTCCACGGCGACCTCGCGCCCCTCCGACTGCTCGAGGCTCTCGGTGAGGATGTGCCGCACCTCGGCAAACCCGCGGTCGCTCAGGACGTCCGGTAGGTCGTTGACCAGCTCGAGGATGTTGGCCGTCGAGCAGACGGCCACACCGTGCACGACTCCCGTGATGGCCTCGGCGCGCTGGAAGCACAGCACCGGGACGACGGGCGCGTCGTCGAGCAGGTCACGCACGGCGGCAGCCGCAGCCTCCACCTCGTGAACGTCGTCGAGCCGGGATTCGCCCGCACACACGAGCGAGTCCTCCGTCAGCGCCACCGGACCCACCAGGGCCAGGGTGTTGATGACGCAGACCCCGGAGGGCCCGGCGATCACGTGGTCCAGCAGCTCGCCGCCCGGCAGAGCCACGTCGTGCAGCACGAGCCAGCCGACGACGCGCAGCAGATCGAGCCCGGCGTCGGCCGGATGCTCATCAGCCTCGGCTCGTCTGGTTCTCCGCGCACGCGACCGTCCGGCCCGCTCTGCGGATTCGGCGCGAGCTGACACGGCGCCCCCTCCCGAACATCCCCTGGACCGTACATTACGGGATATTTCGGGCAAATGTTAGAGGTGCGCTACGGGCGGTTGCGGCCCAGGTCGTCGTGCGCCTGGACCCACTCCTCCGCCACCACGGCCGAGCCCAGCGACAACTCCCCCGCCAGCACCGTCGCGGCGATGATCTCGGCCAGCTTGTAGACCCCGCCGGCGCCGTAGCAGCCGAGCATCTCCAGACACTCGCGCTGGGTCGCCAGGCCGGTGCCGCCGCCGTAGGTGGCGATGATGAGCGCCGGCAGGGTGACCGAGGCGTAGAAGTCCCCGTTGGGAAGCAGCTCGGAGTACCCGTACAGCGCGGAGCTCTCGGCCACGTTCGCGACGTCCTGGCCGGTGGCGATGAACATCGCGGTGATGCCGTTGGCCGAGTGGTTGCCGTTGTTGTTCGTCACCGACATGATCGAGCCGAGCTGGCCCTTCATGCGGGCGTTGAACAGCTTGTCGGTCGAGACGTGCATCTGCTCCTCGACCAGCGCGGCCGGCAGCGTGATCTCAGCGACGACCCTCTTGCCGCGGGTGTGCAGCATGTTGACCACCGAGGTCTTCTTGTCGGTCGCGAACTGGCCCTCGAGCAGGAAGTGCACCTCACCCGGGTAGTGCTGCTTGATCCAGGCACAGGCCGCGAACGTCGCCTTGCCGGTCATGTTCTGCCCGGCGGCGTCACCGGTCGTGTAGTTGAACCGGGTGTAGAGCATCTTGGAGACCGGGAACCTCTGGATGTCGATCAGCATGCCCGAGGTGGTCGTCGTCTTGGCAGCAGCCGCGATCTCCTCGAAGTGCGCGTCGAGCCACACCTGGAAATCCCGGGCCTCGCGAGCACTGGTGAAGCTGAACACCGGAGCGCGCTGCATCCGGTCGTCGATCACGGTCGTGGTGATCCCGCCGGCCTCGCGAGTCAGCTTCATCCCCCGGCTGTACGACGCGACCAGGGTCCCCTCGGTCGTGGCCAACGGCACGAAGAACTCACCGGTCGCATGCTCGCCGTTGACCAGCAGCGGTCCGGCCAGCCCGATCGGCACCTGGGCCACCCCGAAGAAGCCCTCGATGTTGCCCGGCAGGGTCTGCGGGTCCAGCGAGTAGCTGGCGACATGCTCCACCGGGCTCGAGGTGTGCGCGCGGATGAACTCCTGGCGCGCCTTGATCGCACCCGGTGCGTAGTCGTCGGTGCGGTCGCGCGGGATCTTGCGTTCTGTCATGTGGCAGAGGATGGCATGTCGGAGGCTCAGGAAACCCGGATCGCCACGACTCGGTCGGTCACCGACGGGTCCTCCCCGCCCAGGAGCCAGACCTGGTCGCCGGCCGCCACCACGGCCGAGTCACTCAGCGCAGCGGGCAACGATCCCGCTCGCGAGAACCGACCCGTCGACGGGTCGAACCACCACATCGCCGCGGTCTGGGTGTTGGGATCGGTCCGGCCGCCCAGCAGCAGCACCCGGCTGCCGACCGTCACCGCCACCGCGTGGCCGAGCGGTCGCGGCAGCCGACCCTCGACGGCCGACCTCCCCTTGGCCACGTTGTAGACCTGCACGGCGTCGAGCTCACGGCCGTTCACCTCGCCGCCGAAGACGAAGACGCTGGAGCCGACGACCGCGGTGGCGGCGTATCGGACCCCGGTCTTGAGCTGGCCGACGGTCCGCAGGCCACCGGGCCCGACCGCGAGAATGTCGCGCGGCACGTTGGTGCCGTCGTACCCGCCGATGACCAGCGTGGTGCCGGCGACGCTGACGACCGACAGGTCCGAGCGGGTGGTCGGCAGGTGGGTGACAGCCTTCCAACGGCCGCTGGTCAGCGCCTGGATGACGGACTGCTCGGAGGCGTTGCCGCCGCCGAAGACCGCGGGGTTGCCGTCGTACAGGCCGCCGGCGACGTCGTGGACCTGAGTACCCAGTGAGGGCAACGGCCGGCTGCGGCCGGTGGTCAGGTCGATGAGTACGGCGCGCGCAGACGACGTGTCGCCGGGGAACATCCCTCCGGCGAGCAGGACCTGGCCCGGATGACCCGGGTCGGCGACCACCGCCTCCCGGGCGATCGCGAACGGGAGTCGCCAGCCGGCGAAGGTGGCGCGTGCGCGTGCCAACGGCGTGATCGTCACTGACGGCGTCGAGGTGGCCGCGGGCGTCGCACTCAGCGGCACCGCGGCCGGCGTCGACGCCCCGCACCCGACCAGCACCATCAGGAGGAGGCAGGCGAGCAGCGGGCGGATCACCGCATGTTCCCCGTGTGGCCCAGCGAGTACCGACCCGGTTGCGGCCAGACCAGCAGCCCGTGCGGACTGCCGCCGACGTAGATCTTCGCGACGAGCTTGCCGGTACGGGTGTTGAAGCCGTAGACGACGCCGTTGTAGCGACCCGAGAGCCACAGCATCGTCCCGTCGGCCGACACCCCGCCCATGTCCGGACTCCCGCCACCGGGGATCTTCCAGGTGGCGATGATCCGGCGCCTGGCCGGGTCGACGACGCTGACCTCACCGGCACCGCGGTCGGAGATGTAGAAGTAGCGCCCGTCGCGGCTCGGGTAGATGCCGTGCGGGTGGCTCGGCATCGGGATGGCCTTGATCTGGCGGAACGTCTTCGCCGAGATCAGGCGCAGCTGGTCCGTCCCCATGTCGGCGACGTAGAAGGTGGTGCCGTCCGGGGAGAGCCGGATGTCTTGCGGCATGCTCGCCCCCATCCATGCCATTCCGTGCATGGGCGGGGCCAGCTTCAACCGGCCGAGGACGCGGTGGCTCCTGGTGGCGATCTTGAGCAGCTCGCCCGAGAACTCGCACGTGACGACGAAGAACTGGCCGTTCGCCGAGAAGTCCGCGTGGTTCGGCCCGCGACAGCCGGGCGAGCTCACGTCCGCGATCGAGGTGAACGTGTGCGGGTTGGAGAACCGGATGATGTTGTACTGCTCGACCATCACGATCGCGGCCTTGCCGTCCGGGGTGAAGTACAGGTTGTACGGCCGCGGCACGCTCTTGGCGCGGGTGATCCGACCGGTGTGCGGGCTGATCGCGACCAGCTCGTTGGACACGCTCGAGGTGACGTAGAACTTCGAGAGGTCGTAGGCCGGAACCACGTGCTGGCTGAGCATGCCGGCGTGCAGGACGCGCACGATCCGGCGGGTGCGCTGGTCGATGACGGTGACGGTGCTGCCGGTGGAGTCCGGGACGTACAGGTACGCCGGATCGCCCGCGACGTCGGCACGCATCATGCCCGCCCTCGCCTGGGAGTAGATGTTGTCGCCGATCACCGGGGGCATCCCCGGCAGCGGATTCTGGAACTGCCAGGGCACCGAAGGTGCCGTCGCCGTGGCGGGCGTGGTCTGCGCCGTCGTCGGATCCGCGGCAGGTGCCTTCAGCGTCTGAGTGCTGCACGCAGACGCCAGCAGCAGCGCTGCCACCAGCAACGAGATCCGACTCGAGTTCCGTATCAGGGTCTTGCTCCTTCTTGCTGACTGTAGCCAGGGGCGGCCACGGCTGCCTTGGCCGAGCACCGCGAGCTGGCTCGCGGCACCGGCCTCACGACGTCATCACGAACGTAGATCGTCTTCCTGCACACCACACCGGCAGGGTGGTACTCGCTCGCAACGAGCGCCTCCACCTGTTTCAGGACGCCACCCGAGAAGGGCGGTCGGCTCCACTCGACGTACCAGGTGGGGTGCGACGGGCCTGCCATCAGCGCGATGAGCTGGGCGAGGTGAGGGTCCTGCACCCGGGCTGGCAGGGCCCACAAGTACGGGTACGGCGACGGCAGCCCGGCGTCCTCGTTGGTCTGGGCGAATCCGAACACGCTGACCAGGGTGTCGCCGGGCCGCGAGGCAGCGGCGATCGCCGTACCGACGACAGTCCCCTCCGAGGTCTCGACCTTGTTCAGTCCCCCGGCCCAGTTGGTGAGCGCGGCGACGACCACGAGGGCCGCGGTAACGGCAGGGAGCCAGTGGGCACGCCAGCTGAACGGGATGGCCTTGCCGAAGGCCAGTCCTGCTGCGATCGCGACCGGCACCACCAGCTCGATCAGGTAGTGGTTCCAGAAGTCCCCGCCCTGCAGGACCGAGAAGGTCCCCCACGCGAGCGTCGCCGCGAGGCCCCACAGTATCGGGCCGCCGGCACGCTTGCGCAGGACCGACCAGCCGAGGGCCACGACGCTGAGGTACATGAAGCTCCAGAGGCCGACCTTGAACAGGTACCGCTGGCGGACGTGCAACCTCGGATCCGGCGTGATCGAAAGCAGGTGCGCCGACCGGATCCGGAACGCGTACATCGCATCCCAGACCCCGCTCAGCGACGTCCCGTGCGCAACCGTCCAGACACCGACCACGATCAGCATCGCGACCGAGCCGGCAGCAGCGGCCCCAGCCAGCCGCCCGAACCGTGCAGTCACGCCGGGGACGTCGACGCCCTCAGCCCTCGGTTGCTCCGCCTCCGGTTGCTCCGCCCCCGGTCGTCGATCTCGACGGGCTCGATCCGAAGAGCGTTGCCGAGACGCCTGAACCCACGCAGCAATCCCAGTCACCACCCCGAACACGACCACATCCAGCATGTTCTGCTTCACCAGCACCGCAGCAACCGCCAGCAGCCCAGCCCCGAACCCGGCGCGCGCAGCTCGTTTCGAAGCTGGCTCCAGGATCGCCTTGACGCACAGCGCGATCCCGCACGCCACGAACGGCGCCGCCAGCAGCTCGCCGTTGACCTGCAGGGCGGCGAATCGCGGCGAGTCGAACAGCGCAGCAGCCACCGCCGCCGTACCGATGGCGGCGGTGGGTCCAGCGATGCGGCGAGATGCCGACGCCGCACCGAGTACGGCGATACCGACCCCGATCGCAGCGATGAGCCGCAGCGCGGTGAGACCACCCAGCGCAGCTCCGAGCTGGAAGATGGTGATCAGCAGCGGCGGACGGTCGACCCAGAGGTGGCTGTACAGCGATGGCCCGGCTCCGTGCCACTGGCGCGCAACCGCCAGGTAGCCGCCTTCGTCGATGCTTTCGGGCTCAACCAGATATGGGAGCCTCAGCAGCACAGCAGCAAGTGCTATCGCCCAGACAGCCCACGACCTACCGTTGCTGCCCGCCCGCACCCGACCCCCTCATTCTAATTCGTCACCCCACCAGCCTGAATGGCAAGAGACCAACATTGTCCCCTTCACCTGACACCAACCTGACCGTGGACTCACCGGCGCTGATGGAAACTGATCGACCCGTCTCTCGCCCGGACATGCTGGTAGTTGCCGTCGTGGATCCGTTGGTGGTGGAAGTGGCACAGCGGGACCGCTTGGTCCAGATCGGTCTTGCCGCCGAGCGCCCAGGCGACCAGATGATGAAGCTCGCACCAGGCGAACGGTCGCTCGCACCCATCGGCTGCACAGGTCTTGTGCCTGATCCCCAATGCGGTGCGCTGGGCCTCGCTGAAGAGCCGGGCTGACCGGCCCAGGTCGAGGGGCAGTGACGCACCATCGAGCACAGCCGGGAGCAGCGACGAGGTGCAGGCCAGTCGCCGTACCGAGTCGGCCGACAGGGACTCGTCGGTGTCGAGATGGGCGACCTTGAGCGCGTCGCGCAGCGTGTCCAGCTCGAGGCTCACCACCAGCGTGGCGGCTGTCTTCGGGTGCAGGTGATCGGTCGGGACGTGCTCCAGCAGCTCGCAGAACGCGTCGCCCCGCGCGCGGTCCCAGTCCGTCCGTGCTTCCTGGTCGCCGGCCTGGGCATGGGTAGCGCCCAGTCGGCTGCGGCGTGGGGCGGTGATCGTCTCGAGGACCTTGCGCAGCAGATGCCCCTGCAGCACCGGGATGGTGAAGTGCCCAGTCACGGTCCCGTCCGCGTTGTCGTACATGGTCAACCGGGTCCTGGCCCGGGCACGTGCCTCGAGGTCCGCGACGATCTCGTTCTCGTGAGCATCCACGACCATGGTGTCGTCTTCGACCGCCGCCAGCGCTCGCCGCGCGGCCTTGCGCAAGGCGCCCGGCGAGAGCGCCTGAGCCTTGCTGATCAGGGTCCGCTCCACGACGTCGCGCTGCTCGGCCTTGATCTGGCTCGGCAGCTGGCGGTCGGCCTGGATGATCACCGCTGCGTGCTCCGGGGAGATGTCACCGGCGGAGAGCGCACGCTGCGTCGCGATCCGTCGATCGAGTCCCTGGGCCAGGCCGACCTGACGATGCGCCGCCGCTTGATCCGTGTTGATCACCTTCGCAGCCCACTGGCCTGTCGACGCGGCCCCGGAGCGCAGCGCCGTACGGGTCCTCTCGGCAGCCGCCAGGACCGTCAGCTTGACGGCAGCAATCCGGGCTTCGGCCCTGGTCATCGACAGCAGCAGGTCGGCTTGCCCGGCGGCGTCCAGCTCATCGGCATCCACCAGCGCGACCCTGTCCAGGCACGCGTGCAGCTCGGCCACCGGATCGGCGGTCAGCACTGCGGTCGATGAGGTCATGGATCCATTCTTGTTCGAACATATGTTCGATGCAACGGGCACATGAGATTTGTGGAAAACCCTCCCGACCCAGCGGCAGTACGATGACTTCCGCTCGGCGGTGACGAGAGGGGGTGAGCCGTGGAGGATGTCTCACCGAACCACGACGACCGCCTCGAGCAGCTCGCCGAATCCGCGCTGACCACCCTGGGAGAGCTTGGCTACGCGCGCGCCAGCTTCCATGAGATCGCGAGCAACGCGGACTTCTCCGACGACGACGTCCACTCCTACTTCGACGACAAGATCGAGCTGGTCGTCTACTGCGTGCGCTACTACAAGGCCAAGTGCGTGCACCGCTACGACGGCGTGGTCATCGGCGCGATGACGCCCGAGGAGCTGATCGAAGGCTTCGCCGCGAAGCTCGGCGAGACCATCCGCGAGGACGCCCCGATGCACCGCCTCTGGTACGACCTGCGCTCACAGAGCATGTTCGAGCCGAGGCTGCGCGAGGTCGTGACGATGATCGACCGGACCCTGGAGAAGATGGTCTGGCGCGTCCTCGACCGGTACGCCGAGCTCGTCGGCAAACCGCTCATCGCCGCAAACTCCTCCGCGGTCTACGGGATGCTCGACGGCCTCTTCCAGCAGACGCTGCTCATCTACGCCGACGGCGGTGAGCCGATGATCGAAGCGCTGGCCGACGAGGTGCGCGAGCTGTTGCCGATTCTGGTGCGGGCGGGCTGAGCCTCAGGGCTGCTCGCGCGCGAGCTCCTCGTGCGCCAGGGCGGCTTCCTGCACCTTCGCCACGGCATCGCCGACGATCAGCGTGAGCACCCGGGCCAGCAGGTCGTCCGGTACGCCGCCCGGGTCGATGTCGGTCTCCACCCCGAGCCCGTTGCTCAGGGCTAGCAGGACGACGGCCATGTCGGCAGCCGGCATCGGCAGCTCGAGGTCGAGTTCGGTCGCGACCCGCTCGACGGCGCGGGTGATGGTCTCGCGAACCTCACGGCGACGGCGTTGCAGGGCTGCGCGCTTGGCGGGGTCGTGGTGGGCCATCGCGAAGTACTCCGCCAGCAGGCGGTGCCAGACCGCATCGACCCGCATCTCGTGGACGAGGACGGCGGCGACCTGCGGGAAGACGTCGGCAGCACCGGCGCCCTCGATCGCGTCCAGGCTGGCCTGGATCCGGTGGCCGGCGTGCTCCTCCATCAGCGCCAGGACGAGCTCGTCCTTGGAGTCGAAGTTGGAGTAGACGGCGCCCTTGGTCAGGCCGGCCGCGGCGGCTACCTCGGTGAGCGAGGTGGCTGCGATCCCCCGCTGGCCGAAGACCTCGAAGGCAGCGTCGAGGACGGCTTGCCGGGTCTCGGAGCGGAGCGGTCGGGTGCGGGCCATCGCATCTCCTCAGCCTCGGGGTCTTGACATCGTCGGATCAAGGTCAATACTTCTGGGTATCCAATACCTCACGGTATCGACTCTTGCACCTTAGCGCTTTCTCACCCGCCGGATCCGGAAGGACCACCCCGATGCGTCGACTCACCCGACTCGCTGTCCTGAGCACCTTGCTTCCCCTCGCTGCCCTGCTGGCACCTGCCGCGCAGGCGAGCACCGCTGGCACGAACGATCCGACATGCGTCCCGTCAGCGGCGCACCCCGACCCGGTAGTGATCCTGCACGGGCTCGGCGCGACGTACTACGAGGACACCAACGTGCTGCAGTACTTCCTGGCCAGCCAGGGCTACTGCACCTTCAGCGAGACCTACGGCGCGTTCCCTGGCTTCCCGTTCGTCGGCGGCCTGCAACCGATCGCCGACTCGGCGGCGCAGATCAAGGACCAGATCCTGCGGGTGCTGGCCGAGACCGGTGCCGCGAAGGTGGACATCGTCGGCCACTCCGAGGGCGGCTTCCAGTCGCTCTACGTCAGCAAGACCCAGGGCATCGCCGACAAGATCGGCACGGTCGTCGCGATCGCTCCCCCGACCCACGGCACCACCTTCGCCGGCCTGGTGAACCTGGCCTACGCGTTCGGCATCCGCTCTCAGGTCTCATCTGCCCTGCAGACCTACGGCTGTCCGGCCTGCGACAACCTGATCACCAACGGCGCCGCGGTGCAGGTCCTCAACAACGGCCCGATCGCTCAGCCCGGCGTGAGGTACACCGTGATCACCTCGAGGTACGACGAACTGGTCACCCCGACCGGTACGGCGTTCGTCAACGAGCCCGGCGTGACCAACGAGTACGTCCAGGACTTCTGCCCGCTCGACCCGGTCGGGCACGTCAACGAGGCGTACGACACGAATGTGTGGAACATGGTGGCGAATGCATTGGACCCGGCGAACGCGAAGAGGTTCGGCTGTCTCGCGGGGTTGCCGGGCTGACCTTGGTTCAGGCACATGCCCGTTCTACCTGTTGCGCAACCGGTGCCACAGGCGGAGCGGGAAGAGCCCGAGGAGCGGCGCTCGTCGCCCCAGGTCGTCGGTGTCCCGTCGGTTGAAGGCGGCAGCGAAACGGCCGGCTTCTTCGGCTGTCGGGTAGGTCTTGGTCCCCATCGCGCCGCAGCCCCGCTCGCACTCCCAGACCATCGTCGCCGCGTCGTTTCGGAACGTGGGGCGATGGCCGAAGACCCGGCATCTCCACCCGGCGGACGATGTCTGGTCGGGACGGCGCACGGTTTGACCTTACCCGCGGCGGGTACAGCCTCGTCTAGCCGATCTCGTTTGTCGTGTGACCTCCTGCGATGGTGCTTCGAAGTCTCTCGGCAAGCCTGTTCCGGCGACGGAGAAGTGCCGGCAGAAGGCGGTTCAGATGAGCAGCGACGTCCAGACCAGAAGTATTTCCACTGAGGTGCCGGCACGGCTCGACCGGCTGCCGTGGTCGAAGTTTCATGGGCGTGTCGTTGCGGGTCTGGGCAGCGTGTGGATTCTCGACGGGCTCGAAGTCACGATGGTCGGATCGGTCGCTGCTCGGCTGACCGAGAAGGGCAGCGGCATCGCCATCACTGCCGCTCAGATCGGCACCGCCGCTGCGGTCTACGTCGCGGGGGCGTGCCTGGGAGCGCTGTTCTTCGGTCAGTTGACCGACCGTTTCGGGCGCAAGAAACTGTTCATGCTCACCTTGGGCCTCTACATCGTGGCGACGGTGGCGACAGCGTTCGCCTTCGCCCCGTGGTACCTGTTCGCCGCACGGTTCTTCACCGGCGCCGGTATCGGTGGCGAGTACGCCGCGATCAACTCCGCGATCGACGAGCTCATACCTGCCAGAGCGCGCGGCAGGATCGACCTCACCATCAATGGGTCCTACTGGCTCGGATCGGCTGCCGGCGCAGCAGCCGCACTGTTGTTGCTGGACACGTCGATCTTCCCAGCCGACCTCGGGTGGCGGTTGGCCTTCGGCATTGGTGCGGCCTTCGGCCTTCTGATCCTCGTCGTACGCAAGAACGTGCCGGAGAGTCCGCGCTGGTTGTTCATCCACGGTCGCGAGGACGAGGCGGAGAGCATCGTCAGCCACATCGAGGCCGAGGTCCGCGAGGAGACCGGCAGCGAGCTCTCCGCGGTCGACGAGACCTTGACGGTGCACCAGCGCACCTCGATCCCTTTCCGCGAGATCGCCAGAGTCGCCTTCACGCAGTACCCCAAACGATCGGTGCTCGGCCTCGCGCTGTTCGTAGGACAGGCGTTCCTCTACAACGGCGTCACCTTCAACCTCGGGACGCTGCTGAGCACGTTCTACTCGGTCTCCTCAGGGATGGTTCCGGTGTTCATCATCATCTGGGCGCTCGGGAACTTCGCCGGACCACTCACCCTGGGGCGATTGTTCGACACGGTGGGGCGCAAGCCGATGATCTCGGGCACCTATCTCGGATCGGCAGCAGTCGCGGTCGTGCTCGCCGTGGTGTTGGTCAACGGATCCCACAATGTGTGGGTGTTCACCGGGATCCTGGTGGTCTGCTTCTTCCTGGCGTCCTCGGGCGCGAGCGCCGCGTATCTCACCGTCAGCGAGATCTTCCCGATGGAGACTCGAGCGCTAGCGATCGCGTTCTTCTATGCGATCGGTACGGCGATCGGCGGGATCACCGGACCGTTGTTGTTCGGTCAGCTGATCAGCTCCGGCCATCGCGGGACCGTGGCCATCGCCTTCTACATCGGAGCCGTCGCGATGGCGGTCGGCGGGATCGTCGAGATCTTCTTCGGTGTCAAGGCCGAGGGTCAGACACTCGAGGACATCGCTCCGCCGATCACCGCGGATGAGGGCGGCGGCGACAACCGCCCCGAGGAACGCGGCGACGGAACACGGGACGACAGCATGGAGCGGATCCAGGCACGACGTGACCGCCACAGGTCCTCCGCGACCGAGGGGCTGCGACGCTACCGACCCGGACCCGGTACGGCGATGTACGCGCCGTGGATGCGCATCTCACCCTCAGACAACCAGGATGCGATACTGGACCGAGAGATCGAGACCCTCACCCGAACCCTTCAGGAACATGGCGCTCTCTCGCTGCGCGATCTGTCCCGACTCACGGGCGCCCGCTACTGGGGCCCGGGCCGATTCCGTGCAGCCGTCCGTGAAGCGCTGGCCGAGGGCCGGGCAGTGCGCACGAGGCGAGGCGCGCTCGGGCCCGCCCCGGTCCAGGCGGTCAGCACCCGGCTTCCGGACACGGACGCGATGCAACCCCGGTCGACCGAACCCGGGCGCACCGAGGACTGACCACCGAGCGGCCACTGCCTGCCGGGCTCAGGTCGATGCGTCGGCGAGTGAACGCAACAGCATCCGGAGGCAGACGCTGACGGTTGCGTCGAGCACGTCCCGCGGCGAACCTGGCAGATGCAGTTCGGCGACCTCGAGCACCGCCCCGCCCCGGGCAACGCCTACGAAGACGGTCCCTGCCGGAACGCCGTCATCGGGCCCGGGGCCACCCACCCCTGTTGCCGCCACGGCCAGGTCGGCGCCTAGGACCCGCCCGGCGCCGAGTGCGAGCTCCTTGGCGCAGGAGGCGCAGTTGACCGGACCCCGGGTCACCCCGAGCAGGTCGAACTTCACCTCTGGCGCGTAGGCGACCACGCCGCCCCGGAACCACTCCGACGCGCTCGGTGCGGCCCCGAGGGCGGCGGCGAGGTGTCCGCTCGTGAGCGACTCCGCCACCCCGACAGACACGTGTCTGTCGCGCGCTGCCCGCGCGATCTCGGCAGCAAGTGCACGTGCGGGCAGAACCGAGTCAGCCGACTCCTGCACGACCTTCACCTCTCGGTGCGTCGGGACTTTGCGCTGCTGAACTTCGGCTTGCCGAAGGGCGGCTGGTCATGGGTGCCCGTGTCACGACAGACCCGGACCCAGACGCACGCCGTCGCGGTGCGGCACACCAGGATCGCGATGGTCAGTGTCGGCAGCATGCGTCCGGACTACCCGCGATGGGGACCTCGCATGCGCGAGAGTGGCGAGCGGCGGGTGGAGGCGCGTCATCGGGCCGCAACTTTGCCCGCCACACGAGCGAAGGGGCCGTCTCCCACCGGGAGACGGCCCCTTCGACGCACTGACAAGACCTCAGCTGCAGCCCGACGTACTCCCACACCCCTCGCACACGTAGCAGCTCCCAGCCGGACGCATCTTCGTCCCGCAGGTCATGCACAGCGGGGAGTCGATCGCGGTGCCGGTGATCTTCTCGAGGAGCTCGGCGCTGGTGTGGACTCCGCGATCAGGTTCAGGCGTCTCGGCAAGGCTCCTTGGATCGAGCTTGTCGAGATCGACGACCGAAGACGACGCGATCAGCTCGTTGGCATTGCCGGTCTCCTCGACGGGCTCGTAGGAGCCTGTCTCGAGCTGGCGCTGGCGCTCCTCGGCGGAGTAGATCCCGAGTTCGGAGCGCTCCTCGAAGGACATGTAGTCCAGGGCCAGCCTGCGGAAGACGTAGTCCATCAGGGACTGGGCCATCCGGACGTCCGGGTCGTCGGTCATGCCGGACGGCTCGAAGCGCAGGTTGGTGAACTTGGAGACATAGGTCTCCAGCGGGACGCCGTACTGGAGTCCGATGCTCACCGCGATCGAGAACGCGTCCATCACGCCGGCCAGGGTCGAGCCCTGCTTGCCGAGCTTGAGGAAGACCTCGCCGAGCTCGCCGTCGTCGTGGGCACCGGAGGTCATGTATCCCTCGGCGCCACCGACGGTGAAGCTCGTCGTACGGCTGACCCGGCTCTTGGGGAGGCGCTTGCGGAATGGCTTGTGAATCTCGACGAGCTGGACCGGGGCGGTCTCGGTGACCGTCTGGCCCTGGTCCTTCTTGGCCTGGTCCGACTTGCCGTCGGACAACGGCTGACCGACCTTGCAGTTGTCGCGGTAGACAGCGGTGGCCTTGAGGCCCAGCTTCCACGACTGCAGGTAGATGTCCTCGATCTCCTCGACCGTGGCGCTCTCGGGCAGGTTGACCGTCTTGGAGATCGCGCCGGAGAGGAACGGCTGGCAGGCCGACATCATCCGGACGTGGCCCATCGGCTTCAGTGCCCGGGCACCCATCGCGGTGTCGAAGATGTCGTAGTGCTCGAGCTTGAGGCCCGGGGCGTCGATGACGTGACCGTTCTCGGCGATGAAGCCGACGATCGCCTCGACCAGCTCGTCGGAGTACCCCAGCTTGCGCAGGGCCCGCGGAATGGTCTGGTTGACGATCTGCATCGAGCCGCCGCCGACGAGCTTCTTGAACTTGACCAGCGAGAAGTCCGGCTCGATGCCGGTCGTGTCGCAGTCCATCATGAAGCCGATCGTGCCGGTCGGTGCGAGCACCGAGGCCTGCGCGTTGCGGAAGCCGTTCTTCTCACCGAGCTTGAGCACGTCGGCCCACGCCTTGGTGGCCAGCTTGTGCACCGCGGAGTCGGAGACGCCCAGAGTGCGGACCACGTCGTTGGCGGCCTGGTGCTTGCGCATGACCCGCTTGTGGGCCTCGGCGTTGCGGGCATAGCCGGCGTACGGGCCGACCACGCCGGCCAGCTCGGCCGAACGCTTGTAGGACACACCGGTCATCAGCGAGGTGACCGTCCCGGCCATCGCGCGACCGCCGTCGGAGTCGTAGCCCAGACCCATCGCCATCAGCAGCGCGCCCAGGTTGGCGTACCCGATGCCGAGCTGGCGGTAGTCCCGGGTGGTCTTGGCGATCGGCTCGGTCGGGAAGTCGGCGAAGCAGATCGAGATGTCCATCGCGGTGATGATCAGCTCGACGGCCTTGGCGAACAGCGGCGCATCGAAGGTGTCGTCGTCCTTGAGGAACTTCAGCAGGTTCAGGCTCGCCAGGTTGCAGCTCGAGTTGTCCAGGCTCATGTACTCCGAGCAGGGGTTGGACGCGGTGATCCGGCCCGTCTCCGGGTTGGTGTGCCAGTCGTTGATCGTGTCGTCGTACTGCAGGCCCGGGTCGGCGCAGGCCCAGGCGGCCTGGCTGATCTTGGTGAAGAGCTCACAGGCATCGACGGTCTCGATGATCTCGCCGGTGCTGCGCGAGCGCAGACCGAAGTCGGTGCCGTCCTCGACCGCACGCATGAACTCGTCGGTGACGCGCACCGAGTTGTTGGCGTTCTGGTACTGCACCGAGGTGATGTCGACGCCGCCGAGGTCCATGTCGAACCCGGCGTCACGCAGCGCGCGGATCTTGTCCTCTTCCTTCGCCTTGGTCATCACGAACTCTTCGATGTCCGGGTGGTCGACGTCCAGGACGACCATCTTGGCCGCGCGACGCGTGGCGCC
>NZ_JAOPXI010000134.1 GCF_025965215.1 Marmoricola sp. | reverse complement strand
CGGCGCCGTCTGCACGTCGTCCAACGCCGACGTCGCGCTCGAGTGGGCCTTCGCGCAGAAGGGCGCCGACACCAAGGTCCTCTTCTTCCCCGACCAGCACCTCGGACGCAACACCGCGGTCCTCAAGATCGGCTACACCCTCGAGGACTGCATCGTGTGGAACCCGCTGCTGCCCAACGGCGGCAACACGGTCGCCCAGCTGCAAGCCGCCAAGGTGATCCTCTGGAAGGGCCACTGCTCGGTGCACGGAAGGTTCTCGGCAGAGGTCGTCGACGAGTTGCGGGCGACCATTCCCGACGTACAGATCCTGGTGCACCCCGAATGCGCGCACGAGGTCGTGCTCAAGGCCGACCTCGTCGGTTCGACCGAGTTCATCATCAACACCATCGAGGCTGCGCCGGCCGGCTCGTCCTGGGCGATCGGGACCGAGCTCAACCTGGTCAAGCGTCTCGCCGCCGCCCACCCGGACAAGACGATCGCGTTCCTCGACAAGACCGTCTGCTACTGCTCGACGATGAACCGGATCGACCTCCCGCACCTGGTCTGGGCGTTGGAATCCCTGGTCGACGGCGTCGTGGTCAACCGCATCCAGGTCGACGGCGAGACCGAGCGCTACGCGAAGGTCGCCCTGCAGCGGATGCTGGATCTCCCGGGACGCAGCAACCGCGACTGAACCGCCCGGGACTGACCGGTAGCATCGGTGGAGTGAGCAACACGACCGAGAATGCAGGCAAGGGCCGGCCCACGCCGAGCCGCAAGGAAGCGGAGGCGGCCGCCAAGGCGCGCGCGCGTGCCGTGACCGACAAGAAGGTGGCGACCAAGGTCCTGCGCGAGAAGCGCGGCGAGGCCAACCGCAAGATGCGCGAGGGCATGAAGGCCGGCGACGAGCGCTACCTGCCCGCGCGCGACCAGGGTCCGGTCAAGGCGTTCGTCCGCAACTGGGTCGACTCGCGGATCACCTTTATCGAGCTGTTGCTTCCGTTGCTCCTGGTCATGCTCATCCTGGGTCAGGTCGGCACGTCCCACGACCCGAAGCACCCGTCGCTGACCACCGAGATCAGCACCTGGTTGTGGAGTGCGAGCATCGCGCTGCTGCTCGTCGACGTCATCATGACGCGGTTCCGCCTGCGCAAGGCACTCAGGGCGCAGTTCCCCGACGAGGACCTGCGCGGTACGACGTTCTACGCCCTGGTCCGCTCGATGCAGACCCGTCCGCTGCGGATGCCGAAGGCGAAGGTCAAGATCGGCGGCAAGCCGAAGTAGCCCTCGCATTCGGGGTGTGAGCTGCGTCGCCAGACGTGGTGCATGGCAGGGCGGAGGAGGGAGTCGTCCTTCAGCGGAGCGCCAGCGGAGCGGACGTCGACTGACGACAACGCGGCCAGGTGCCGCGTCCGGCGGGGCAGATCAGGCCTCGAGCGACATCGGGCCGTACACCTCACGGTCTCCCTCGAAAAGGGTGACCGAGGCAACGCCTTCGGCGGCGAGGTCGGTCCAGAACTCCCCCACCCACGACTCGGCGTCACTGCGCGTCGGGAATTCCTGACGACCATCGGCCGGCTGGAGCACCCGACCGTCGGCATCGAGGTGCTGCCACCACCACGGGATGACGGCGGACGGAGTAGCGAAGGCGCCAGGTTCGGGGGCGTTGGTCACGGCTCAGGCCTCTCGTACGTCGGGCTGGACGAAGGGTGGCTTGGTCACCACGAACACCTCGGAGCGACCGCGGACGTCCACGCTGACAGCGGCACCCTCGGTGAGCGAGGCGTCGATCAGGGCCAGAGCCACGCCCTTCTTCAGCGTCGGGGAGAACGTACCCGAGGTGATCTCGCCGACCGGCGCGTCGCCCTGGAGGACGCCCATGTGCGGCCTCGCGATGCCACGACCCTCAGCCACCAGGCCGCGCAGGACGACCTTGGGACCCGCCTCGCGTTCCGCCGAGAGCGGGCCCTTGCCCCAGAACGCGTCCTTGGCCCAACCGATCGCCCAGCCGAGTCGCGCCTGGACCGGGGTGATGTCCAGGCTGATGTCCTGGCCGTGCAACGGGTAGCCCATCTCGGTGCGCAACGTATCGCGGGCGCCCAGCCCACACGCCTGGATGTCGTGCGCCTCTCCGGCCGCGACCAGGGCGTCCCACAGGGCTCCGGCGACCTCGTTCGGGGCGATCAGCTCGTAGCCGCGCTCACCGGTGTACCCGGTCCGGCACACGACCACGTCCACGCCCTCGAAGGGCGCCTCGACGAAGGACATGTAGTCAAGTGACGCCGTGTCGTGACCTGTCGGCAGGCCCACCGCGTCCAGCACGTCGTCCGACCTGGTGCCCTGGACCGCGAGAACCGCATGGGTCTCGTGGTGGTCGGTCAGCGTCACGCCCTCCGGTGCGGCGGCCTGCAGCCGTCGGAGCACCTCGGCCGTGTTCGCCGCGTTCGGGACGAGCAGCAGGTGGTCCTCGTCGTGCAGGTAGACGATCAGGTCGTCGACGACACCACCAGACTGCTCGTCACAGCACAACGTGTACTGCGCCTTGCCGTTCTCGATGCGACCCAAGTCGTTGGTCAGGCACGCGTTGATGAAGTCGCGTGCACCGGCACCGCGGACGATCACCTTGCCGAGGTGGCTGACGTCGAAGATGCCCACTGACGTACGGACGGCCGTGTGCTCCTTGACCACGCCGACGTACTCCAGCGGCATCTCCCAGCCGCCGAACTCGGAGAACTTCGCCCCCAGGGCGACGTGTCGATCGTGGAGGGCGGACTGCTTGAGGGCCATGCCGGAAAGTTACCGCAGCAGATCGGGCGAGTTGGCGGACGCCCTACGATCTGGATCGTGATCCTCGCTCCGCACGTCAACGAGTTCTCGGCCACTGGGCCTCGAGCAAGCTCGGGCAGTCGATAGCCTCGACTCGTGACGACCTACACCTTGCGCAAGGCATCGGCCGAGAAAGTCCGCACCGACGTGGTCGTCATCGGAGTCACCGCCGGCAAGGCCAGGGCACTCGTTGCGGCCCCGGGCGGCGAGGCCGTGGCCGCGGCGTACGGCCGGACCTTCGCTCCGCTGCTGGCCTCGCTCGGTTTCTCCGGCACGTTCGGCGACATCGCCAAAGTACCGACCAA
Organism: Marmoricola sp.; assembly: GCF_025965215.1. Lineage (GTDB taxonomy): Bacteria > Actinomycetota > Actinomycetes > Propionibacteriales > Nocardioidaceae > Marmoricola. The sequence goes on along the minus strand of NZ_JAOPXI010000134.1, from coordinate 3,497 downwards.
CGGCCACATGAAAGCAGCCCAGCTGCTCGTCGTCGGTCTCGGTGACGCGGGCGCCGTGACCACCGAGAAGGTACGACGTGCGGCTGGGATCGCGGCCCGCAACCTGGGCAACGCCGCCTCGGTCGCCCTCGCACTACCGGCCGCGGAGGCGGTGGAGATCAGCGCCGTCGTGGAGGGATTCACCTCGGGCCTCTACCGGTTCGAGGCCTTCAAGTCCGGCGAAGGGCGCGGGCGCGTGGCCGAGGTCGTCGTGATCAGCGATGCAGCCCGGCGTGCCGACGCGATCGCCGCGCTGGAGCTCGGAAGGCTCCTCGCCGAGGTCACCGGGCAGGCCCGCGACTGGGTGAACACACCACCGAACGCGCTCGTACCGCTCCAGTTCGCCACCGAGATCCGCACCGCGGTCGAGAACAGCGCCGTCTCGTTCGAGCTGGTCACGGCGGCCCAGCTCAAGAAGCTCGGCGCCGGCGGCATCCTCGGGGTCGGAATGGGATCGGAGAACCCGCCATGCCTGGTCAAGCTGACCTGGCGTCCTGACGACGCCGTGGGTTCGGTCGCCCTGGTCGGCAAGGGCATCACCTACGACTCCGGCGGCCTGACCATCAAGCCCGGCGGCTCGATGGCCCACATGAAGTCCGACATGGCCGGCGCCGCCGCCGTGACCGCTGCGATCCGGGCTATCGCTGCCCTGGAGATCCCGGTCGCCGTCACGGCGTACCTGCCGCTGGCCGAGAACATGATCAGCGGCACCGCGATGCGCCCCGGCGACGTGCTGAGCAGCCTGTCTGGTCGCACGATCGAGGTCTTCAACACCGACGCCGAAGGCAGGCTCGTGCTCGCCGATGCCCTGACGATGGCCGTGCGCGACGAGCCCGACGTGATCCTCAACGTCGCGACCCTGACCGGCCCGTGCGTCGTCGCCCTCGGTGACCGGATTGCCGGCCTCTTCGGGGACGACGCGACGGTGGCCGAGGTCGAGGCCGCGGCCGAGCGCACCGGTGAGCTGTTCTGGCGCCTGCCGATCCCGCCCGAGCAGCGCACCAGTGTCCGGACAGCGTCGAAGGTCGCCGATCTGCTCCAACACGACTGGGTCCGCTGGGGCTCGGCGCTCTACGCGGCCGCCTTCCTGGAGGTCTTCGTCGAGGACGTTCCGTGGGCTCATTTCGACATCGCCGGTCCGGCCTGGAACGGGGGCGGACCGTGGGGGCACGTCCCCAGTGGGGCGACCGGATTCTCGATCAGCACCTTGGTCGACCTGGTCAGCGCCCGCGCGGTCCGCTGAACCGTGGGCTGAGCCCGACCTCGGATCAGTCCTTCGACGGGGCCGGCGGGCTGAACGGATTCGGTGCCTTGGTGGCCTGCTTCTGGCGGGAGTTGTAGTCGCGCATCCGCTGCGGCACTCCGACGACGGCAGCGTCGTAGGAGGGCACGCCCAGCCCGTTGGCGAAGTCGTGTGCCCACGGCACCGACGGGACCCGTCGCCGGGTCCATTCACCGTCGTGGGCGACCAGGAGCAGGGTCACCTCGCTGACGGTCGTCCGCGGCTCGACGAAACCCTCGACTCCGCGACGCGACGTCACGAAGTCACGCAGGTGGTTGGCATCGTCGGTGTCGGACGCGCGAACCGTGGAACCCGTCGGCCCGCCGCGACTCAGACCACCGCGTCGGCGAAATCGGTCCAGGAGGCTCATGGGGCCAATTGTGCTGCATGAGCGGTCAACATGGCTCCTCGACCCGCGAGTCGGCCTGCTGGTGGACAGGTGGGACAGAAGTGCAAGGATGGCCCGAGTCATCGAGAGCAAGCGGAGGGACCGTGGCGGAGGCCAACCACTTCGACGTGGTGATCCTGGGAGCAGGGTCGGGCGGCTACGCATGCGCACTGCGTGCCGCACAGCTCGGACTGAGCGTCGCGCTGGTCGAGAAGGGCAACCTTGGGGGCACGTGCCTGCACGTCGGCTGCATCCCCACCAAGGCCCTGCTGCACGCTGCGGAGATCGCGGATTCCACCCGCGAAGCCGGCCAGTTCGGCGTACGGGCCAGTCTCGAGGGCATCGACATGGCCGGCGTCAACGCCTACAAGGACGGGGTCGTCCGGCGGCTGTTCAAGGGGCTGACCGGATTGATCACCGGCCGCGGAATCACCGTGGTCACGGGGACCGGCCGGCTGGTCGCCCGCGACACGGTCGAAGTGGACGGCACCGCGTACGTCGGCAAGCACGTCGTGCTGGCCAGCGGGTCCTACGCACGATCGCTGCCCGGCCTGGAGGTCGACGGCGAGAAGGTGATCACCTCCGAGCACGCGCTCGGGCTGGACCGGGTCCCGGCCTCGGTGATCGTGCTCGGCGGCGGCGTGATCGGCTGCGAGTTCGCCAGTGTGTGGCGTTCCTTCGGCGCCGAGGTGACCATCGTCGAGGCGCTGCCACGCCTGATGGCAGCCGAGGACGCAGACTCGTCGGCGCAGCTCGAGCGCGCGTTCCGCAAGCGCAAGATCAAGGCCCTGACCGGCACCTCGTTCACCTCGGTCGAGACCACGGACACCGGCGTGAAGGTCACCGTCAGTGACGGCTCGGTGCTCGAGGCCGAGCTCCTGCTGGTCGCTGTCGGTCGCGGCCCGGTCACCGCCGGGCTCGGGTACGACGAGCAGGGCGTCGCGATGGACCGGGGCTTCGTCCTCGCCGATGAGCGTTGCCGCACCAACGTCGACGGCATCTTCGCCGTGGGCGACATCGTGCCCGGGCTCCAGTTGGCCCACCGCGGGTTCGCGCAGGGCATCTTCGTGGCCGAGGAGATCGCCGGCCTCGCTCCGGTGGCGATCGAGGAAGCCGGGATCCCGCGAGTGACCTACAGCGACCCGGAGCTGGCGTCCGTCGGGCTGACCGAGGCCCAAGCCGTCGAGCGGCACGGGCAGGACGCGGTGACCACGCTCGTCTACGACCTCGGCGGCAACGGCAAGAGCCAGATCCTCAAGACCCAGGGAAGCGTCAAGCTGGTCCGCAAGGTCGACGGGCCGGTGATCGGCGTCCACCTCGTCGGCGCCCGGGTCGGCGAGCTCATCGGTGAGGCCCAGCTGATCTACAACTGGGAAGCGTTCCCGGCCGACGTCGCCCCGCTGGTCCATGCCCACCCGACCCAGAACGAAGCCCTCGGCGAGGCCCACCTGGCCCTCGCCGGCAAGCCACTCCATGCTCACTCCTGAGCGCCACGCCTGATTCGAAGGATGCCCATGTCGACTCCCGTCACCCTCCCCGCCCTCGGCGAATCCGTCACCGAGGGGACGGTCACGCGCGGGCTCAAGCAGGTCGGCGACACGGTCGCGGTCGACGAGCCGTTGCTCGAGGTCTCCACCGACAAGGTCGACACCGAGATCCCCTCGCCCGTGGCCGGCGTGCTGCTGGAGATCAGCGCCGCGGAGGACGAGACCGTCGAGGTGGGCGCGGTGCTGTGTGTCGTCGGTGACGCCAGCGAAGGGTCTGGTTCGGCCCCAGTCCCCGCCGAGT
>NZ_JAOPXI010000121.1 GCF_025965215.1 Marmoricola sp. | reverse complement strand
GACCGACGTACGTGCCGAACGCGCCGAGATCGACAGCGCCATCGCCGGACGCACCATCGCCACCGCGTTCGCCGACACCGTCGGTGTCCAGGGCGAGAACGCGGCGTACTCCGACAAGATCGGCATTCCTGAGGGCAGCACCGACTGGCGCACGCTCAGCTGGAACGAGCTGCGCGAGCAAGGCCTGAGCCTGGCCGCGGCGCTCGTGGACCTCGGCGTCGAACCCGGCGATCGGGTCGCGATCATGGCCACCAACAGGATCGAGCACATCCTGGCCGACATCGCCGCGATGCACGCCGGCGCCGTGGCGGTCTCGATCTACAACACCCTGTCCCCCACACAGGTCGCCTACGTCGCGGGGCACTCCGCTCCGACGGTGGTCTTCCTCGAGAACGCCGACCACGTCGAACGCTGGAGTCAGGCCCTGCGCGAGATCAAGCCGCTGGCCGTGGTCGTCATGGACGCCGAGGCCAGGTTCTCCGACGCGCTCACCTGGGACGAGCTCGTCGCGCGCGGCCGGGCCGTCCACGACGCGCGCGCAGCCGAGGTCGAGCGCCGCTGGACGTCGATCGACCCGGCCGACCCGGTGACGTTCGTCTACACCTCGGGCACCACCGGCAACCCCAAGGCCGTCGTGCTCACGCACCGCAACATCATGTTCGAGACGGCCAGTACCGACAAGACGGTCCACTCCGAGGGCGAGCACATCGCCCTGTCCTACCTGCCGTACGCGCACGTCGCCGAACGCGTGCTGGGCATCTACCTGCCGCAGATCAACGGCGCGCACCTGTTCCTGATCGCCGACCCGAAGCTGCTCGTCGGAGCCCTCGGCCAGGTCCGGCCGACGCGTTTCTTCGGAGTCCCCCGGGTCTGGGAGAAGATCCAGACCGGCATCCAGGGCCTGCTCGCGATGGAGACCGACGAGACGAAGAAGAAGGCGGTCGCCGACGCGATGGCCACCGGCCTGGAGTACGTCGAGTCGCTGCAGTACGGCAACACCACCAGCCCCGAGTTGCAGGCCAGGTTCGAGGCCGCCGACGCCGCCGTTCTGATGCCGATGAAGGCGATGCTCGGCCTCGACCGGGTCGAGTGGGCGGGCAGCGCCTCGGCCCCGATGCCGCTGGAGACTGCGAGGTTCTTCGCCGGGCTCGGCTTCTCCATCTACGACATCTACGGGATGAGCGAGACCAGCGGTGCGGTCACCGCGTGCGGGCCGGGCGCGTTCCGGCTCGGCACCGTGGGCCGGGCCCAGCCCGGGATCGAGGTCCGACTGGCCGAGGACGGTGAGATCCTCGCCCGCGGGCCGGTCACGATCGAGAGCTACTTCGAGAATCCCGAAGCCACCGCCGAGCTCCTCGACTCCGAGGGCTGGGTGCACACCGGCGACATCGGGGTCATCGACGAGGACGGGTTCGTCCGGGTCGTGGACCGCAAGAAGGAACTGATCATCACCTCGCAGGGCAAGAACATCTCGCCCTCCAACATCGAGAACTACCTCAAGGAGAGCCCTCTCGTGGGGCACGCGCTGGCCTACGGCGAGGGCAAGCCGTACGTCGTCGCGGTCCTGACGCTGGACCCCGACGTCGCGCCGATCATCGCCGGCAAGCTCGGTATCGAGGGCGCCACCCTCGCCGACCTGGCCATCCACCCCGGGATCCTCGGCATCGTCGGCCAGGCGGTCGACGCGGCCAACGAACGGCTCTCGCGACCCGAGCAGGTCAAGAAGTGGACGCTGCTGCCCGTGGAGTGGTCGGCCGAATCGGCCGAGCTCACCCCGACCCTGAAGCTCAAGCGCCGGGTCGTCCACGCCAACTACGCAGTCGAGATCGACGCCCTGTACGCCGGATGAGTCCGCGGCGCGAGTTCGACATCGCCGACCAGATGGCCGGTGCCGCAGGGATGCTCGGCGCCGCCGCGAACGTGATCATGCAGTTGGGCAACCCCGGTGTCGGGTACGGCGTCGTGGAGAGCACCGTCGAGACCGGCAACGTCCTGTTGCATCCGTGGAAGCGGTTGCGCACCACCATCAGCTACCTGGTCGTGGCGCTCTTCGGCACCGAGGACGACCGCGCCCGCTACCGGCAGGCCGTCAACCGGTCGCACGTCCCGGTGCACTCCGGACCCGACAGCCCGGTGCCGTACAACGCCTTCGATCCCGAGCTGCAGCTCTGGGTCGCCGCCTGCCTGTACGTCGGCTTCCGCGATGCCCGGACCCTCTTCCTCGGACCGATGGACGAGACCACGGCCGACAGCCTCTACGAGTACTGCCACCGGCTCGGCACCTCGCTCCAGGTCCCGCGAGAGTCCTGGCCGCCCGATCGCGGCGCCTTCGAGACGTACTGGCGTGCGGGTCTGGGCCGGGTCACCTATGACGAGCCCGTGCGCGAGCACCTGCTCCAGGTCGTGGACCTGGAGATGCTCCCGCGGCCGCTGCGCTGGGGCAACGCACCGGTGAACCGCTTCTTCACCGTCGGCCTGCTGCCGCCCGAGGTCCGGCATGCCATGGGGCTCGACTGGAGCGATCGCGACCAGCGTCGTTTCGACCGCTGGATCGCGCGGATCAGGTTCGTCACAAGGCTGACGCCGCGTTGGGTGCGCAACCTGCCGATCGCCCTCCAGCTGGCCGAGGTGCGGTTCCGGATGAAGCGCGGTCTGAAGCTCGTGTGACCCCGTCCGGTGGTGGAGGAAGGTCGGCACGGCCTGTCTCGAAACCGCGCGCGGCACTACCGTGGGCCCATGGCCGACGACTGGGACCAGCAGCCCCCGTTCACCCATGCGATGGTGACGTTCGCGGGCGCGCTGGTGACGCTGGGAACCGACGGCCTCGGCTACACGATCCGGATGACCGGGAAGGCCGAGACGTTCCTCGACGAGTCCATCGGCTTCATGCAGGACGCTCGACCGCTGGTGATCGCCCTGGCCACTGCGGTCGATGCCGGGCTGCTCGACGACGTCCGGGTGCTGATGCGGATCACCGAGACCACGGTCAACCAGGTCGCGCTGGTCAGCACGCGGCTCGATCAGGCCGCCACCCAGCTGGCCCGGCTGATCCCGTCGGTCGACAAGACCGCCCAGGGCATGAGGAAGCTGCTCCCGGTCATCGAAGGACTCCCGGAGACCCAGGAGGACATCCGGATCGCGCGCGACGCCGTCCAGCGGGTCGAGGCGTTGGTCAACGCGACTGTCGGCCAGCTCGGTGCCGTCCCGGGCGCGAAGCTGGTCAAGGGCATCGGCGGCGGCGTGGTCGGAGGGCTGACCGGCCGAAGCAAGAGCTAACGCGCGAGCGGCAGGTCCGACAACCTCGCGCGTCCGGCGTTCGCGATCTCGGGGAAGTCGCTGATGAGGGCGTCGATCCCGGCCTGGAAGAGCCGGGCCGCCTCGCCGACGCCATCGCCGTGGGCGTGCGGGCGGTCGCCGATCTGCAGGTTCGTCGGCAGGTGCTTGTTCTCGACGCGGTGGGTCCAGACCAGGACGTCGAGCCCGCGCCGGTGCGCCTTCGCCACGATCGGTGACTCCTCCCCGATCCTGCCGGCGGAGTCGCGCGGCAGCACCACCTTGCGTGCGACCCCGATCGCGCTGGCGTAGCCGGCGATGCGGGACAGGTCGCGCGACGACGGCGTCGCGTCGAGCAACCCGACCGAGCGGTTGGCCCCCAGGTCGATCAGCGCGGCTGCGTCGAAGCTGAGCCACGACAGGTCCGGCACGTCCAGATCGTCGACCAGGTCACCGACCAGCTCGGGCAACCACAGGCCCTGCCTTCGCAGGTGGGCCGGCGCCTTCAGCTCGATGTGCAACCCGAGCCGCCGACCAGCCCGGGCGGCCTCGTTCTCGCGAAGCTCGATCACCTCGGCCAGCGTCGGGATGGCGAAACGGCCGTCGTACGACGCACTGCCGGGGCGCTTCTTCGGCCAGCGTTCCTTCACGGTGAGCTGCTTGAGCTCGGCCAGGGTGAAGTCGTGGACGAACCAGCCGGTCTGCACCTTGCCGTCGACCTCGAGGGTCGTGCGCAGGTGCGCGAACTCCGGGTGCGCCGCCACGTCCGTTGTCGCGGAGAGCTCGAGGTCGTGCAGGCAGACCACCACCCCGTCGCTGGTCGCGAGGACGTCGAGCTCGACCGAGTCCGCGCCGAGGCGCCAGCCCAGCTCGTACGCCGCGAGCGTGTGCTCGGGCCGGTGGCCGCTCGCGCCACGGTGCGCGATCACCTGCGGGCGGTGGGCATTCCGGGCTGAGCGGCGGGCCATGACCCCAGCGTCGCCAGCACGGATGGACGGCGGGTGTCGAACACCCCAACGAGCCCTTTACGGTGCATGGCATGTCCCCCAGCACTGCGCCCGGTGTGCACACCCTCGGTTCGTTGACCACCACCCCCGCCCTGGAGCGGCTCGACCTGGTCGCGCCACCCGTGGCAGCCCTGTTGTCGTCCTGGGCCCACGCTGGCGAGGTCGGCGTGGTCGAGATCGACCCGGCCAACTCGGAGACCGCTGCGACGGTCGACGTCTACGGCGTCCCGCTGGATGCCGGCGCGAACTGCGTGGTCGTGATGGGCAGGCGTGACGGCGCCGAGCGCATCGCGGCGTGCGTGGTCCGCGGGGACACCAGGGCCGACGTGAACAACCGGGTGAAGCGGATCCTGGACGTCCGCAAGTGCTCGTTCCTCGACCACGACCGCGCTGTCGCCGAGAGCGCGATGGCGTACGGCGGCATCACCCCGGTCGGCGTACCGGCGGCCTGGCGCCTGCTCGTCGATGCCCGGGTGCCGGCGACGCCGCTCGTGCTGATCGGCAGCGGCTTCCGGGGCTCGTAGCTGATCCTGCCCGGACGGCTGCTGGGCGACCTGCCAGGTGCCGAGGTCACCGAAGACCTCGCGACCTGAGGGTCGATCACCGCAGGATCGACGCCCTGGCGGACCTCCGGCGCGAAAACCATTCGCCCGGAACGGCCCGGTTTCGTAACGTGGTCCGGTGCGCAAACTTCCGCTCGACCATCCTGGTGTTGCGGATGCACGGAGCGGATGGGCCTTCCTGAGGTGGATCATCCGGGGGCAGTGGCACACGATCGCCCTCGGCATGGTCTTCGGCGTCATCTGGATGACCTGCTCGGCCGTCGTACCGGCAGTCATCGGCAAGGCGATCGACTCCGGGGTCACCGCGCGCGACCCCGGAGAGCTGTGGAAGTGGGCCGGCATCCTGTTCGCGGTCGGGGTCCTGCAGGCGGCGAGCGGGATCGTGCGCCACCGGTACGCCGTCACCAACTGGCTCACCGCGGCCTACCGGGTGGTCCAGCTCGTGGCCCGGCAGGCGACCCACCTGGGCGCCACCCTGTCCAAGCGGGTCGCCACCGGCGAGGTCGTCGCGATCGGGACCAACGACCTGTCGCACATCGGCAACGCCATGGACGTCCTGGCGCGGGCGATGGGCGCGCTGGTCTCCTTCGTCGTGGTCGCCGTCATCCTGCTGCAGACGTCGGTCACGCTCGGCCTGGTGGTCCTCCTCGGCGTACCGCTCCTGTTGCTGCTGCTCGGTCCGCTGCTGAGCCCGCTGCAGCGCCGCAACCTCGCGCAGCGCGAGATGATGGGACACCTCGCCAACATCGCCACCGACATCGTCGGCGGGCTCCGGGTCCTGCGCGGGATCGGCGGGGAGCGGGTGTTCAGCGAGCGCTACCGGACCGAGTCGCAGAAGGTCCGGATGGCCGGCGTCAACGTCGCGAAGCTCCAGTCGGTGCTGGATGCTCTCCAGGTCTTCCTGCCCGGCCTCTTCGTCGTCATCGTGGTCTGGCTGGGCGCCCGGTTCGCGGCACAAGGCACCATCTCGCCGGGTGAGCTGGTGGCGTTCTACGGGTACGCCGCGTTCCTGGTGATGCCGCTGCGGACCGCGACCGAGGCTGCCAACAAATGGATCCGGGCCTACGTCTCGGCGCAGCGCATCGTGCGGGTCCTCGCCCTCGAGCCCGAGATCGACGACCCCAGCACGGCCGCCGCGGCGCCGCCGGTCGGCAGCCACCTGATCGACCTCGCGAGCGAGCTGGTCGTGGAGCCCGGGCTGCTCACCGCCGTGGTCTCGGAGCCACCCGCAGACGCTGCGCTGGTCGTCGACCGGCTCGGCCGTTTCGCCGAGGGGGACGTGCTCTGGGGCGCCGTACGGCTCTCGGACCTGCCCAGGGCACTGGTGCGCGCGCGCATCGTCGTCTCGGACACCGGATCCCTGCTGTTCGCCGGGCGGCTGGCCGACCAGCTCGCCGGCGCCCGCCGAGGTCAGGCCGACATCAGCGCGGTCCTGACCGAGGCCCTGCACACGGCCGCTGCCGCCGACGTCCTGGCCGCCCTGCCCGCGGGCCTGGACAGCGAGGTCGCCGAGAAGGGGCGCTCCTTCTCCGGCGGCCAGCGCCAGCGCCTGGTGCTGGCACGCGCCCTCACCCTGGATCCCGAGACCCTGCTGCTGGTCGAGCCGACCTCGGCCGTCGATGCCCACACCGAGGCCCGGATCGCGGACCGGCTCGTCGAGCTCCGCCGCGGACGCACGACGGTGATCACCACCTCGAGCCCCCTGATGCTCGCGCGTGCCGACGTCGTGGCCTTCCTCGAGGACGGCGTGGTCCTGGCCCGCGGGACCCACCACGACCTGCTCGCCACGTGTCCTCGCTACCGCGCCGTGGTCACGCGCGACGACGTCGAGGAGGTGGCCCGATGAGACCGACCACCGATGCTTTGCCGGTCGCCGACCAGCCCGCCGTACGCCGTTACCTGCGCGACCTGCTCCGCCGGCACCCGCGGTCGGTCCTGACCGCGCTGGCCCTGCACGTGCTCGCGGCGGTGGCCGGCCTCGCGGCGCCGCGACTGCTCGGCGGGCTGGTCCAGGCCGTCCACGACGGGACGACGGTCGGACACGTCGACCGGGTCGCCCTGGTGCTGGCTGGGTTCCTGGCCGCTCAGACCGTGCTCACCCGGTTCGCCCGGCTGCGCTCGCAGGTCCTCGGCGAGCAGGTCCTGGCCGAGCTGCGGGAGGACTTCTTCGACAACGCCCTGGACCTGCCGATCGGCGTGGTGGAGAGCGCCGGCAGCGGCGACCTGCTTACCCGGACCTCGCGCGACGTCGAGCAGCTCGGTTACTCGATGCGCTGGGCGATCCCGGAGTGGCTGATCGCGGTCGTCACCGCGATCGTGACCCTCGTCGCGGCCGTCCTGGTCGGCTGGTGGGTGCTGCTGCCGTGCCTGCTCGGCGTGCCGCCGCTGGTGATCGCCCTGCGCTGGTACCTGGCTCGCGCCAAGGACGGCTACCTGTGGGAGGGCGAGACCTACTCGGTCATCAACTCCTCGCTGACCGAGACCGTGGAGGGTGCCCGCACCGTCGAGGCCCTTGGCCTGCAGGACGAGCGGATCGCCCGGATCGACGCGGACATCGCCGAGTCCTACCGGGCCGAGCGCTACACCCTCTCGCTGCGCACGCTGTTCTTCCCCAGCGTGGAGACCGCGTACCTGATCCCGACCGTCGCGACGCTGCTGCTCGGCGGCTGGATGTACCTGCACGGCCACGCCGACCTCGGCCAGGTCACCGCCGCGACGCTCTACGTCCAGGCCCTGATCGACCCGGTCGACCGAATGATCTCGATCCTCGACGAGCTGCAGGTCGGCGGCGCGTCGCTCGCCCGTCTGCTCGGCGTCGCCCAGGTCCCCGAGGACCGGGTCGCCACCGGCCGGGTACCGGTCGACGAGAAGATCGAGGCCACGGACGTGCGGTTCAGCTACGTCGAGGGCCGCGACGTCCTGCACGGCGTGGATCTCTCGGTCGGGATCGGCGAGCGGATCGCGATGGTCGGCCCGTCAGGTGCCGGGAAGTCGACGCTCGGACGACTCCTGGCCGGCATCCACCCACCGCGGACCGGCTCGGTGACGGTGGGCACGGTCGGGCTCACCGAGCTGCCGCTGGGCGACCTCCGGGGCCACGTCGCCCTGGTGACCCAGGAGCACCACATGTTTGTGGGCTCGCTGCGCGACAACCTGGCGCTGGCCATCGACGCGCACGGCACCGAGGAGCAGCTGTACGACGCGCTCGATTCGGTCGACGCGGGTGACTGGGTCCGGGCGTTGCCGGCCGGACTGATGACGGTGGTCGGCTCGGGCGGCATCGAGCTCACGCCGGCGCAGGCCCAGCAGGTGGCGCTCGCGCGGCTCGTGCTGGCCGACCCGCACACACTCGTCCTCGACGAGGCGACCTCGCTCATCGATCCGCGGGCAGCCCGGCACCTCGAGCGGTCGCTGGCCGCCGTACTGGAGGGGCGGACAGTCATCGCGATCGCGCACCGACTGTTCTCGGCGCACGACGCGGACCGGGTCGCCGTGGTCGAGGACGGGCGGATCAGTGAGTTCGGGTCCCACGACGAACTCGTCGAGTCCGGCGGCTCGTACGCCGACCTGTGGGCGTCCTGGCACTCCTGACGCGTACGTCACACGATCCCGCACTGGCATCCTGACCGTGACAGCATTACTGTCATCGTCATGAAGATCTCGACCATGCTCATGTACGACGGCAACCCGCGCAACGCGGCCGACCAGATCACGTCCTGGGAGAAGGCCGGCCTGGACACCGTCTGGGTCGCGGAGGCGTACGGCTTCGACTCCCCCACGCTGATGGGCTACCTGGCTGCGAAGACCGAGACCGTTGAGATCGGCTCCGCCATCCTGAACATCTACTCGCGGACCCCGGGCGCGCTGCTGCAGACCGCGGCCGGCCTGGACAACGTCTCGGGCGGTCGCGCGATCCTCGGCCTCGGTGCGTCCGGCCCGCAGGTCATCGAAGGCTTCCACGGGGTGCCGTACGCGAAGCCGATCGCGCGCACCCGCGAGATCGTCGAGATCATCCGCGCCGGCATGCGCCGCGAGCCGCTCACCGCGGATGGTGAGTTCCACCTCCCGCTGTCCAAGGACGAGGGCGCCGTGACCGGCCTCGGCAAGCCGCTGAAGCTGCTCACCCGGCCGGAACGCGCCGAGGTCCCGATCTACATCGCCGCCCTCGGCCCGAAGAACGTGGAGCTGGCTGCCGAGATCGCCGACGGCCTGCTGCCGCACCTGTACTTCCCCGAGAAGATCGGCCAGGTCATGGGTGACCCGATCGCGGCCGGGACGGCCAAGCGGGACCCGTCCCTGGGTGGCCTCAACATCGTCGCCGGCGGGATGCTCGCCATCGGCGAGGGCCCCGAGACGAAGGCGCTGCTCGACTTCGCCCGCCCGATCTTCGCGCTCTACATCGGCGGCATGGGAGCCAAGGGCAAGAACTTCTACAACGACCTCGCCTGCGCCTACGGGTACGAGAAGGAAGCGGCCGAGATCCAGGAGCTCTACCTGTCGGGCAAGAAGAAGGAAGCCGAGGCGCTGGTCCCGCTCGAGTGGCTCGAGGCCGCGAACTTCGTCGGCCCGGCCTCCTACATCAAGGAGCGCGTCGCCGCGTTCGCCGAGACCGGCGTGACCAGCCTCAACGTCACCCCGGTCGGCGCCGACCCGGCCGCGCTGATCGGCGAGCTGAAGTCGATCGTCGGCTGATCGGCCGGGGTTTCGAGACGGGCGCAGACCGCCCCTCAACCACCGATCGGTGGTTGAGGAGGTTGCGCAGCAACCGTCTCGAAACCCGCCCGGGAATACCCGAACCCAATTCTCGTTGACCACTCTATGAGTCTTTCCCCCGCCACTACCGATCGCTGGATAGCCTGTCCCCGATGACCGTGCAAACTCCTGGCACCCCCCAGCAAGTCCGTCGCGCGCTCGCCCGTGCCGAGCGCAGCGCTGCCCTCGACCACGACGAAGCCGTCGCCCTGCTCACCGCGCGCGGTGAGGACCTGGACCGGTTGATGACCGTGGCCGCCCGCGTCCGGGACCGCGGTCTCTCTGACGCCGGCCGGCCGGGCGTGGTCACCTACTCACCGAAGGTCTTCATCCCGGTCACCCGGTTGTGCCGGGACAAGTGCCACTACTGCACCTTCGTGGAGACCCCGGGCCAGGCCGCTCGACAGGGCCGCGCACCGTACCTCTCCCCGGACGAGATCGTCGCGATCGCTGCCGAGGGCGCGGAGCTCGGCTGCACCGAGGCGCTGTTCACCCTCGGCGACCGGCCCGAGGACCGCTGGCCCGAGGCACAGGCCTGGCTCGACGAGCAGGGCTACGACTCGACGCTGGCGTACGTCCGGGCGATGTCGATCCGGGTGCTCGAGGAGACCGGGCTGCTGCCGCACCTCAACCCCGGCGTGATGTCGTGGGAGGAGATGAACCGGCTCAAGCCGGTGGCCCCCTCGATGGGGATGATGCTGGAGACCACCTCCCGGCGGATCTTCGAGACCAAGGGCGAGGCGCACTTCGGTTCGCCCGACAAGGACCCCGACGTCCGGCTCCGGGTGCTCGAGGACGCCGGCCGGCTCGCCATCCCGTTCACCACCGGCCTGCTGATCGGTATCGGCGAGACCCTCGACGAGCGCGCCGACTCGATCTTCGCGCTGCGCCGGATCGCGCGTCAGTACGGCAACGTCCAGGAAGTCATCATCCAGAACTTCCGCGCCAAGCCGGACACCGCGATGCGGCACACCGACGACCTCGCCCTGGACGAGTACGTCGCCGCGATCGCCGTCTCCCGGATCCTGCTGGGCCCGAAGGTCCGGCTGCAGGCTCCGCCGAACCTGGTCGACACTGAGCTAGCTTCTGGGGAGTGCCAGGCGCTCCTCGGTGCCGGCGTCGACGACTGGGGCGGCGTCTCGCCGCTCACCCCCGACCACGTGAACCCCGAGCGCCCCTGGCCTTCGCTGGAGCGCCTGCGCGAGATCACCGCCGCTGCCGGGTTCGATCTCAAGGCCCGGCTGACCGCGCACCCCGAGTACGTCCGGGCCGGCGAGCCGTGGATCGACCCGCGGATCTCCGGCCACGTTGCGGCCCTGGCCGACGACGAGGGCCTTGTGCGCGAGGGCGTGAAGCCGGTGGGCCTGCCGTGGCAGGAGCCGGATGGAGGCTTCGCGTCCGTCGGCCGGACCGACCTGCACACCGCGGTCGACTCCGAGGGCCGTAGCGCGGACCGGCGCAGCGACTTCGAGAACGTCTACGGCGACTGGGACGAGCTGAAGGACACGATCGCCTCCTCGGTGGTTGAGGAGGTTGCGCAGCAACCGTCTCGAAACCAGGTGACCG
>NZ_JAOPXI010000096.1 GCF_025965215.1 Marmoricola sp. | reverse complement strand
GCCATGTAGAGCGGGTTCTCGTAGCGCATGTCGATCACGCCGGTGCCGATCTCGATTCGGTTCGTCCGTGCTCCGATGGCCGCGAGCAGGGGGAACGGCGAGGACAGCTGCTGGGCGAAATGGTGTACTCGGAAGTACGCACCATCGGCGCCCACCTCCTCGGCCGCGACCGCCAGGTCGATGGACTGGAGCAGCACGTCCGAGGCGGAACGGGTAGCCGAGTGCTGCGACGAGCTCCAGTGTCCGAACGAGAGGAAACCGATCTTCTTCATGTCGGCCCAACAGTGGTTGAACCGTAAATCTTCCCGCTCCGGTCGGCGCGAAGGCGCCGGCGTACTCCCGTTGTCCGCGCCGGCCGCGCACTCCGTGGTGCGTCTGGCCGGTGACGGTGACGGCGCGCTGCTCGCCGGCCTGCGAGCAGCGTGGGTCGAGGAGAACTCCGGTGGCCCGGTCGTCGACGACGGGTACGCAGCGGCGTTCGAAGACTGGTACGAACGTGAGCGCGAGCAGCGGCTGACCTGGCTCGCGTTCGTCGACGGCGCCTGCGTCGGGATGCTCAACCTGTTGGTGTTCGCCCGGATGCCACGTCCGGGGATGCCGGACAGCTGCTGGGGCTACCTCGCGAACTTCTACGTCGCGCAGGAGCATCGCGGTTCCGGGATCGGAACGACACTGCTGGCGGCCTGCACCGGGTACGCCGACCAGGCAGGATTCGTGCGGATCGTGCTCAGCCCGAGTGAGAGGTCCGTGCCGCTGTACGAGCGCTCGGGCTTCGCGCCCGCGACCGCGCTGATGCTGCGTCCGCGGCCGCAGTGAGCGGGGGCGGGACCCCCAGGACCTGTCGGTGCGGCGCGATTGGATGAGCAGGTGCAGAAAGTTTCCGACGACCAGCGGCGGGCCCGGCTCGCGCTCCGCCACGGACTCGCAGTGCCCTACGGCGGCATCGACGTCGCGACCGAGGCGATGACCTGCTGGCACGCGACCGAGCCTGCGTCGGTCCACCTCGCCGTGCACGCACGCACCGGTGCAACCCGCGAGCAGGTGGACGCCGCCCTGTACGACGACCGATCGGTGGTC
The DNA here is from genome assembly GCF_025965215.1 of Marmoricola sp. Lineage (GTDB taxonomy): Bacteria > Actinomycetota > Actinomycetes > Propionibacteriales > Nocardioidaceae > Marmoricola. Next base: position 35,717 of record NZ_JAOPXI010000096.1, on the reverse strand, counting down.
AAGCAGCTCGCGATGCGCCGGACGGTCTTCGCCTTCCCGCGAGCGCTGCTCCCCGCGGTGTGGGGGAGCGCGGCTGCGCGAGTCGCCGTCCAGCAGCGCTCGCAGCTTGCGCGCGACGTCGTCAAGCACGGGATCACCGACGACGGGCCGGCGTGGGTCGAGCAGGCGTGCGACGCCGTGCTCAGCCACCTGCACGTGTCGGGCCCGACGTCGACAGTCCGGTTGCGCGAGGTCATCCCGATGCTCGACGCCCGGATGAGCCTCTCGCCGGACAAGACCTGGGGTGCCGAGGTCTCGGTGGCGCCGCGTGTCCTGACTACCCTGGCCGCCTCGGGTGCAGTGATGCGCGGCGAGAACGAAGGCGGCTGGAAGATCTCGCGGCCACGCTGGACCGCGACCACGGACTGGCTTCCCGACGCGCCGGACGCCATGGCGGAGGCCGAGGGGTATGCAGCGCTCGTGGCCTCCTGGTTGCGGACCTTCGGCCCCGGAACCGAGGCGGACCTCGTCTGGTGGCTGGGCGCGACCAAGGCGGCCGTGACCCGAGCGCTCGGCGATGTGGGTGCGGTCGAGGTCGCACTCGAGAGCGGCGGGACCGACTTCGTGCTGGCCGACGACGTGGACGATGTTGCGGTGCCGGAGGCGTGGGCAGCACTGCTGCCGGCGCTGGACCCGACGACGATGGGCTGGAAGCAGCGCGACTGGTACCTCGGTCCGCATGCGGACGCCCTCTTCGACCGCAACGGCAACGCTGGTCCGACGGCCTGGTGGTGCGGGCGGATCGTTGGTGGCTGGCGCCAGGACGACGACGGGACGGTGGTCGTCGTACCGGCCGAGGAGCTCGATGCTGCGGCGATCGCGGCGCTCGCGCGCAAGGCCGAGGAGCTGACCGGGTGGCTTGAGGGTGACGTCGTGCGCACCATCTACCAGTCCCCGCTGGCGAGGGATGCCCTGAAACCTCGCTAAGGTTCAGTCCGTGATCCTCGCTTCGCTCGTCAACGAGTTCTCGGCCACGAGCAGGCTCGGGCACTCGGTAGCCTCGACTCGTGCGTGAACAGCCCGAGCAGCAGGCCCCTCCGGTCCAGCGTCTGAGGATCCGGTACGCCAAGCGCGGACGGCTCCGTTTCACCAGCCATCGCGACTTCAGCCGCGCCTTCGAGCGCGCGATCTCGCGGGCGCGTGTGCCGATGGCGTTCTCATCGGGCTTCAACCCGCACCCCAGGATCTCGTACGCCGGCGCGAGCCCGACCGGCGCGGCCAGTGAGGCCGAGTACCTCGAGATCGGTCTTGCCCAGGTGCTCGACCCGACGGAGGTCGCGCGCGCGCTCGATGAGTCGTTGCCCGAGGGTCTGGACGTGCTCGAGGTCGTCGTGAGAGCCGGCGGCTCGCTGGCCGACCGACTCGAGGCCTCGGACTGGGAAATCACGCTGAGCGACACGTCTCCCGACGAGCTGCGCCCCGCGATCGACCAGCTCCTGGCAACCCCCGTCGTCATGGTCGAGCGGATGACCAAGAAGGGTCTTCGGAGCTTCGACGCCCGGGCCGCGATCGCCCTTCTCGACGTACGTCCGGGTGGCGAGTCGCCGTCCGATCCCCCATCGTGTGCGATACTGCGAGTGGTCTTGCGTCACGGAACCCCGTCCGTGAGACCCGACGACGTTCTCGCCGCGCTCCGTGAGATCTCGGGAACCAGTGTCAGACCCGCTGTGCTTGCGCAGCGACTGGCTCAGGGTCCTCTAGATGCACAGACCGGCACGGTGGGAGATCCGTTGGCACCCGACCGCGACGCGGCCGGCTGAGGAGCAGGTGACAGCTCTCCCCAGCATGACGGCCATGCGACCGCGGTCGGTGACCAGGGAGTCTCCCGCACGACGAACTGACACGGAGGGTGTCGTCGCCGACTGAAGGCTTTTGTCGCCTGGTGCTCCGGCACTGGTGACTGTGACCCGCATGGTAGGGCCGGCGCAGACCGGCATTCCGTGCACAAGGAGAGCTCCACATGCTCGACGCTGACAACCCCAGCACCGACACCACTGACACCACCAGCACCACGGGCACCGACAGTGGGCCTACCACCGGCGATTCCGCTGCGCCGGCCAAGAAGGCCGCGAAGAGGGCCCCTGCGAAGAAAACTGCTGCCAAAAAGGCAAGCACGAAGAAGGCGACCGCCAAGAAGGCAGCCGACGGCACGGTTGCCGCTGAGTCTGTGGCAGCGTCGCCAGACGTCGAGAAGCCGAAGAAGCGGGCTTCCAAGAAGGCCGCTGCGACGGCAGAGACGCCGCCCGAGTCGGGCGCTTCCGGATCCGCAGCGCCGATGGTGCTGTTCCAGGCGCCGGAGAAGGTGGCCGCCCCCGCACGCAAGCGTTCGGCCAAGAAGGCTGCTGCCGCCCCGACCGATGGCAGCGACGCCGCTGCCGAGAGTGCCACCGAAGGCGACGCGCCGGCCAAGAAGGCGCCTGCCAAGAGGGCCAACACGCGAAAGGCGACCGCAGCGTCTGCGGACGACAGCGCTGCTTCCGATGACTCGGAGCAGACGGCGCCTGAGGGCGACGACGCCGAGACCGGCGAGGGCGGCGCACGGCGTCGTCGTCGTCGCGGTGGTCGTCGTCGTCGTCGCGCGCCCGGCGAGGACGGTCCGGAAGGCACCGAGAACGGCGCAGCCGACTCCGGAGCAGAAACGGACGACTCCGACGACGACGGTGACGGCAACTCGCGTCGCCGACGTACCCGGGTGCGCCAGCCGCGCAACCCCGAGGACGAGATCACCAGCATCGGTGGATCAACCCGCCTGGAAGCGAAGAAGCAGCGTCGCCGCGAAGGCCGCGAAGCCGGGCGTCGTCGCGCGCCGATCGTCAGCGAGGCCGAGTTCCTGGCACGCCGCGAGGCGGTCGACCGCGTCATGGTCGTGCGCCAGCGCGCCGACCTGACCCAGATCGGTGTCCTGGAGGACAAGGTCCTCGTCGAGCACTACGCCACGCGTGAGTCGCAGACCTCGCTGATCGGCAACATCTACCTCGGCCGGGTGCAGAACGTGCTCCCCTCGATGGAGGCGGCGTTCATCGACATCGGCAAGGGCCGCAACGCGGTCCTGTACGCCGGTGAGGTCAACTGGTCGGCGCTCGGCCACAAGGACGGGCAGGTCCGCAAGGTCGAGTCCGTGCTGAAGTCCGGCCAGACGATCCTGGTGCAGGTCACCAAGGACCCGGTCGGTCACAAGGGCGCCCGTCTGACCGGCCAGATCAGCCTGCCGGGCCGCTTCCTTGTCTACGTGCCCGACGGCAACACCAGCGGCATCTCCCGCAAGCTGCCCGACACCGAGCGCAGCCGACTCAAGGCGCTGCTCAAGGAGATCGTCCCCGACACGGCTGGTGTCATCGTGCGCACCGCCGCCGAGGGAGCGAGCGAGGAAGAGCTCACCCAGGACGTCGAGCGCCTCACCACGCGCTGGGCCGAGATCGAGAAGGCCGTGGCAGCCGGGCGTTCGCCTGAGCTCCTGTACGGCGAGCCGGACCTGACCCTCAAGGTCGTCCGGGACCTCTTCACCGAGGACTTCAGCAGCCTGATCATCGAAGGTGACGACGCCTGGGACCTGGTCGACGGCTACGTCGCCCAGGTGGCTCCCGACCTGCGTGACCGGTTGCACCGCTTCGAGTCGACCGACGGGAAGGACGTGTTCGGCGCGTACCGGGTCGACGAGCAGATCGCCAAGGGGCTCGACCGCAAGGTCTGGCTTCCCTCCGGCGGATCGCTGGTCATCGACCGGACCGAGGCCATGACGGTCGTCGACGTCAACACCGGCAAGTTCACCGGCTCGGGCGGCAACCTGGAGGAGACGGTCACCAAGAACAACCTCGAGGCTGCCGAGGAGGTCGTGCGCCAGCTGCGGCTGCGCGACATCGGCGGCATCATCGTGGTCGACTTCATCGACATGGTCCTCGAGTCCAACCGCGACCTGGTGCTGCGTCGCCTCGTCGAGTGCCTGGGCCGCGACCGGACCCGTCACCAGGTTGCCGAGGTCACCTCGCTCGGCCTGGTGCAGATGACCCGCAAGCGCATCGGTACGGGCCTGTTGGAGACCTTCGGCGAGGACTGCGAGCACTGCAAGGGCCGTGGTGTGATCGTGCACGACCAGCCGATCGAGCACCGGTCGGGATCCGGCGCGAGCGTCGGAGCCGGTGGCGGCATGGCGACGGGTGGCGACGAGCCACGCGGGCGTCGCAGCCGTGGCGGACGCAGTCGCAGCCGGACCGGCGCCGAGCAGGAGAACGTCGAGCCGGTCAAGCCGTCCCCGATGGCCCTGGCCGGGACCAAGCCGCACGCTGAGGACGACCAGGTCGTCGTCGCAGAACCCGACGTCGAGGTCATCGAAACCGTCGAGGTCCCCGAGCCGGGCGAGGCGCCCGAGGTCGTCGACGTGGTCGAGGTGGTCGTCGAGGCCGCACCGGAACCCGAGCCCGAGCCCGCCGCGCCTGTCGAGGCTCCGGCTCCGATCGTCGTGACGACGACGCGACGTCGTCGCGCCGGCCGTCCTGCGGGGCCGGCGGCGGTCGTCGTCCCCGAACCCGCCGTCGAGACACCGTCCGCCAACGACGAGGCCGTCGACAGCGATGGGGCCGAGCACGAGACGGACGAGCATGGCGACGCGCCCTCGGTCTTCCACGTCCCGGTCAAGAAGCGCGGCGCTCGCAAGCGCTGATCACCGAGCGTGTCGAGATGCGGTGACGTGCGCGCAGTCAGACGGGGTTGTCGCCGGTGAGCTCTTCCAAGGCCGCCAGTGCGTTCACCACGGCGTCCCGGTTCTCGGGGCTCAGGCGCTCCAGGCGCTCTCCGAGTGCCTGGAGCCGTTCTGCCCGACAGCGCAGCACGATCTCCTCACCGGCCGCGGTGGCCGCGATCAGGAACGCGCGGCCGTCGTCGGGATCCTGGCTGCGCTCGACGTACCCGAGGGTCTCGAGCGAGTTGAGGACCCGCGTCATCGCGGGTGCCGTGATCCCCTCGGTCTGGGCCAGCGCACCGGCGCGCTGTGGGCCGTCCTGGATCAGGGTGGCGAGCGCGCTCAGGCCCCCGTGGCCGATCAGTGCCTGGCGTGAGTCGCGGCGCAACGCCCGGGTCAACCGGCCCATGGCCAGGTAGAGCCGCGTGGTCGTCTCGCTCGTGGTCTGGGTACTGGTCATTCCTCACGCCCCAGGGCTTCGCCGAAGACCTCGGCGTGCACGTAGCGACCACCGGCGGACCATGAGGCGATCGCGGCGATCACCATCATCAGCGCAGCCGCGAGGAACACGATCACCAGGCCGTGGTGGAACGGGTCTGACATCAGGTGCGGGAAGAACTCCTTGCCGGTCAGGGTGTCGACGTTCTTCTTCGGGAGCGTGGTCAGCTCGCCGGTGGGACCGAGCAACGACTTGATCGGGTTGTAGCCCAGGAACGAGGCGAACAGCGAGCCGACCGGCGGCAGTCCGCCGATCTGTGCCGCCACGTGGTGCGAGACGCCCTGGCCGGTGAGGCCGTTGGTCAACGTCCGTGGCAGCACGTTGGCGAGCCCCACGACCATCAGCGAGAAGAACACCCCGATCGACAACGAGGATCCGGAGTTGAAGACCGTGCCGCGGATTCCCGAGGCTGCTCCGCGTTCGTGGGCCGGGACCGAGTTCATGATCGCGGTCGTGTTGGGGGCGCTGAACAGTCCCGAACCGATGCCGTTGAGCAGGACGATCGCCGCAAACGCCCAGTAGTTGAAGTTCACCGGGATCAGCAGCAGGGCCACGAAGGTGACAGCGACGAGCAGCGAGCCCCCGGTGGCGAACCAGCGGGCGCCGTACCGGTCCGAGAGCCAGCCCGAGACAGGTCCGGCGACGAGGAAGCCGACGGTCAGCGGCAGCATGTAGACGCCGGCCCACAGGGGAGTGGACTCGTAGCTGAAGCCGTGCAGCGGCAGCCAGATGCCCTGGAGCCAGATGATCAGCATGAACTGGAGCCCTCCGCGCCCGATCGCAGCCATCAGGCCGGCGATGTTGGCCATCGCGAACGACCGGATCCGGAACAGCCCGACGGTGACCATCGGGTGCTCGACGCGCTGCTCGATGAGTACGAAAGCCACCAGCAGGGCGGTGCCGCCGATCAGGCCGGCCAGGACCCAGGGGTTCAACCAACCGGTCGCGTGGGCGCCGTACGGCTGGAGCCCGTAGGTGATCGCGACCAGGATCGCCGTCAGGCCCCCGGCGAAGGACAGGTTGCCAGGGATGTCGAGCTTCGCCGGGCGCCGCTCGCCGAGCTCGACGAGGGACCGGTAACCCCAGACGGTGCCGAAGATGCCGATCGGGACACTGACCCAGAACACGGCGCGCCAGTCCCACTCCGACAGCACGCCGCCGATCACCAGGCCCAGGAACGAGCCGGCGATCGCAGCGACCTGGTTGATGCCCAGGGCCATGCCCCGCTGCTCGGCAGGAAAGGCGTCGGTGAGGATCGCGGTGGAGTTCGCGAACAGCATCGCGCCGCCGACCCCCTGGCCGACCCGCATCAGGATCAACCACCAGGCTCCGGCGCCGCCCTGGAACGGATCGACCGAGAGCAGCACCGAGAACACCGAGAACACCGCGAAGCCGAGGTTGTACATCTTGACCCGGCCGAACATGTCGCCGAGCCGCCCCAGCGTCACCACGAGCACGGCCGAGACGACCAGGAATCCCATGATGATCCAGAGCAGGTAGCTCACGTTGCCCGGCTGCAGGGGATCGAGCTTGATCCCGCGGAAGATCGCGGGCAGCGAGATGATCACGATCGAGGAGTTGATCGTGGCCATCGAGATGCCGAGGGTCGTGTTCGACAGGGCGATCCACCGGTAGTGCGGGTGGTTCTTGTCCAGGCGGGAGAGCGGCTGGGCCGGAGCTGCTGAGTCAGTCACGGAACACGATATTACTTCATATCAGGCAACTAGTTTGTCGCGGGGTACCCACTCGTTTTGACCCCGCGGGCCGCGAACCCGTAAAGTTGACCCTCGGTGTGCTGGGCGCACCCCCTCGTCTTTTGTCCCGTAGAGCCTGATCCCCCGAAGAGAGTGAGTCCGCCGTGTACGCGATCGTGCGTAGTGGCAGCAAGCAGCAGAAGGTTGCTGTCGGCGATGTCATCGAGATCGACAAGACCGATGAGGCCGTGGGCACTGCCCTGAGCCTGCCGGTCGTGATGCTTGTCGACGGCGAGAAGGTGACTGCGACCGGCCTGGACAAGGCTGCTGTGACCGTCGAGATCCTCGGCGCGACCAAGGGCCCGAAGATCATCATCCAGAAGTACAAGAACAAGACCGGGTACAAGAAGCGCCAGGGTCACCGCCAGAAGTACACCCAGGTCAAGGTCACCGACATCAAGCACTGACCCTCCGGTCAACGCTCTGTCACCTCCAAACTCCAAGGACTGAACTCATGGCACACAAGAAGGGCGCGGCGTCCACCAAGAACGGCCGCGACTCAAACTCCCAGCGCCTCGGCGTCAAGCGCTTCGGTGGCCAGCTGGTCAACGCCGGCGAGATCATCGTGCGCCAGCGCGGCACCCACTTCCACCCGGGCGCCGGCGTCGGGCGTGGCAGTGACGACACCCTGTTCGCCCTGGTTGCGGGCAACGTCGAGTTCGGCACCCGTCGCGGTCGTCGCGTCATCAACATCGTCCCGTCGGCCTGACCGGACGCTGTCAAGCAACCCCACGAGTCACCGTTGGGCGTCCCTGATCTGCCAGGGGCGCCCTTCGTCATTCACAGGACGGGTCACCACGTCTCGGCAAGCTCGACGACCGGGAGAGGAAAGGAGCACCGATGGCAGTCCCCACCTTCGTGGACCGCGTCACGCTGTACGTCAGCGCTGGACGCGGCGGCAACGGCGTCGCCTCGGTGCATCGCGAGAAGTTCAAGCCACTCGGTGGTCCCGACGGCGGCAATGGCGGGCCCGGCGGCTCGATCATCCTGCGCGTCGACCCCGACGTCACCACGCTGATCGACTACCACCACAAGGCCAAGCGCCAGGCCACCCACGGTGGCCACGGAGCCGGTGACCATCGCAACGGCGCTCACGGCGAGGACCTGGTCCTGCCGGTGCCCGACGGCACCGTGGTGACCGAGGAGGGCGAGGTCATCGCCGACCTGGTCGGTGCCGGCACCGAGATGGTGATCGCCGCCGGTGGTCGCGGTGGTCTCGGCAACGCTGCGCTGGCCTCCGCCAAGCGCAAGGCTCCGGGGTTCGCGCTCCTCGGCGAGCCCGGCGAGGAACGCACGATCGGGCTCGAGCTCAAGGTCGTCGCCGACGTGGGACTGGTCGGCTTCCCCTCGGCCGGCAAGTCCAGCCTGATCGCCGCGATCAGCAGGGCGCGGCCCAAGGTCGCCGACTACCCGTTCACGACCCTCGTCCCGAACCTCGGCGTGGTCAAGGCCGGCGACGTGATCTTCACCGTCGCCGACGTGCCGGGCCTGATCGAGGGCGCGAGCGAGGGCCGCGGGCTGGGCCACGACTTCCTGCGTCACATCGAGCGCTGCGCCGCGCTGCTGCACGTGATCGACCTCGCGACCCTCGAGCCCGGGCGCAACCCGGTCGAGGACCTCGACATCATCGAGAACGAGCTCGCCAGGTACGGCGGCCTTGAGGACCGGCCCCGCCTGGTCGCGCTGAACAAGGCGGACCTGCCGGACGGGCGCGACATGGCCGAGATGGTGACCGAGGAGATCGCCGGCCGCGGATGGCCGGTCTACGCGATCAGTGCCCTCACGCACGAGGGCCTCAAGGAGCTCACCTTCGCGATGGCGGAGATCGTCGCGGCCGCCCGCCGTGACCGCGTCGTCGAGCAGGCCGAGCGAATCATCATCCGGCCCAAGCCGAAGGGTTCGGGCGAGGAGTTCACGATCACCGAGACGGGCGAGGGCTGGCGGGTACGCGGCATCAAGCCCGAGCGCTGGATCCGCCAGACCGACTTCAGCAACGACGAGGCCGTCGGTTTCCTGGCCGACCGTCTCAACCGGCTCGGCGTCGAGGCCCGACTGATCGAGCTCGGTGCGGTCGAGGGCGACCCGGTCCTGATCGGGCATCCCGACAACGCGGTGGTCTTCGACTTCAAGCCGGGCATGGATGCCGCCGGCGCCGAGATGCTCGGACGCCGCGGCGAGGACCAGCGGTTCAACGAGTCGCGTCCGGCAGCCGGACGACGTCGCGCGATCGACGAGATGATGCCCGAGCGCAGCGAGACCGAGACGCGCGCCGACGTCGCCCGCCGTTTCGACGCCGACCACGCGACGACCAACGACCTCGCGGACGACTACCTCGACGAGCCGGTCACGTTCTTCGAGATCGGGGCTGAGGGTACGGACGAGGACGGAGCGCAGGCATGACCCGGCAGGCGGTCCTCGACGCACGTCGGGTCGTCGTCAAGGTCGGGTCGTCCTCACTGACCACCGCCGCGGGCGGGATCGACCCCGAGCGCGTACGTGCACTGGTCGACACGCTGGCCGCTGTTCATGCGGCCGGCGCCGAGGTGGTGCTGGTGTCATCAGGCGCGATTGCGGCCGGTCTGGCTCCGCTGTCGCTGAGCCGCCGTCCCGGCGACCTGGCGCGGCAGCAGGCCGCGGCGTCCGTCGGTCAGGGGATCCTCGTGCACCGCTACACCGAGGAGTTCGCCCGGCACGGCCAGGTCACCGGGCAGGTGCTCCTGACCCTCGATGACGTCACCCGACGCGGCCACTACCGCAACGCGCAGCGAACCTTCGCGACGCTGCTGGAGCTGGGCGTCGTACCGATCGTCAACGAGAACGACACGGTGGCAACCTCCGAGATCCGTTTCGGTGACAACGACCGGCTGGCGGCCCTGGTGGCGCACCTGGTGCACGCCGACCTGCTCGTCCTGCTGTCCGATGTCGACGGCCTGTACGACGGCCCGCCCAGCAATCCGGCCAGCACCCTGATCTCCGAGGTGCGCGGCGAGGACGACCTGACGCACGTGAATCTCGGCAAGGCCGGTGCTGCCGGTGTCGGGACCGGCGGCATGCAGACGAAGCTCGAGGCGGCGCGGATCGCCACCGGCGCCGGCGTACCGGTGGTGCTGGCGGCCGCCGCGAACGCAACGGCTGCTCTGGCCGGGGATGCCGTCGGGACGATGTTCCACGCGACCGGTCGGCGGCGTTCGGCGCGGTCCCTCTGGCTCGCCCACGCGACCGAGCCGAAGGGCTCTATCTCGCTGGACGCAGGCGCCGTCCGCGCCGTCACCGAGCGGCAGGCCTCGCTGCTGCCTGCCGGTATCACCGCCGTATCCGGAACCTTCGTCGACGGCGACCCGGTCGACCTGCTGGACCCCGACGGTCGCCTGGTCGCCCGCGGGCTCGTCAACTACGACGCGACCGAGCTCCCGGCCCTGATGGGCCGCTCGACGCACGAGCTCGCCGCCGAGCTCGGGGCGTCGTACGAGCGCGAGGTCGTGCACCGCGACGACCTGACGCTGATCGGCCCCGGCTGAGACTGGTCTAGGAGTTTCCCCCAGTTCGGCCAATTCGGCCCCGGCGGGATGCCTGGGTCGAGACACTTGCCAGACAACATCGACAGGGAAGGTGCGTGCGTTGGGCCGAGCTCATGGTGGACGTCTGTGGCACGTCACGCTCACAGTCGCCGGCGATTCGGTCGAACCGATGCTCGTCCGGTCGGCCCTGTCGCGCCTGCGCGAGGAACGCCCGTTCATCGACACCGTCGAGTACACCGGCTCCGGTGCCGAGCTCCAGTTCTGGGACGAAGGCGACGCGATGCTCGACGTCGCGTCGCTCGCGCTGCGGTTGTGGAGCGAGCACCGGGTCTCGGCCGGCCTCCCGGACTGGGAGATCGTCGGCCTCGAGGTCGTCGAGAAGTCGGTGCGCGACGGCCGCTCCGGGACCGGGACGGCGCACCTCCACGCCTCCACCTCGATGCCCTTCCACCTCTGACCTGCGGATAGTCTTGGCAGCATGTCCGAGCTGATCGCCCCGGTGGCGACGCGTGCCCGCGAAGCCTCGACGGTCCTGGCACTGGCCACCCGAGCGACGAAGGATGCGGCACTCGAAGCGATGGCCGCTGCCCTGCTGGCCGGGACCGAGGAGATCCTCGCCGCCAACGCGGCCGACATCGACAGCGCAACCGCATCCGGGACTCCGGAGCACATGATCGACCGGCTCCGTCTCGACGCCGGCCGCGTCGCTGCGATGGCGCAGGGGATGCGCGAGGTGGCAGCGCTTCCGGATCCCGTGGGCACGGTGCTGCGCGGCTCGACGCTGGCCAACGGGCTCGAGCTGCGCCAGGTGTCGGTCCCGTTCGGTGTCGTCGGTGTGATCTACGAAGCCCGACCGAACGTCACCGCCGACGCGGCCGGGATCTGCCTCAAGAGCGGCAACGCCGTCTTGCTGCGCGGCTCCTCGAGCGCGTTGCGCTCCAACACCGCGATCGTCGAGGTGCTGCGCGCCGCCGCCGTCTCTGCCGGGCTTCCGGCCGACGTCGTGGCTCTCGTACCGGGCGACGGGCATGACGCCGTGAAGGAGCTGATGCGTGCGCGCGGCCTGGTCGACGTACTGATCCCGCGCGGAGGGGCCGGGCTGATCCGTTCGGTCGTGGAGGAGTCGACGGTCCCGGTCATCGAGACCGGTGTCGGGAACTGCCACGTCTACGTCGATGCCGACGCCGACCTGGAGATGGCGCTCGCGGTCGTGCTGAACTCCAAGACCCACCGGACCTCGGTGTGCAACGCGGCGGAGTCGTTGCTGGTCCACCAGGCGGTCGCGGCCGAGTTCGTCCCCCGGGTCGTCGCGGCGTTGCAGGCTGCCGACGTCACCATCCACGGTGATGACATGTTCGCCGCCCACCCCGGCGTCATACCGGCGACGGAGGAGGACTGGGACACGGAGTACCTGTCCCTGGACATCTCAGCCCGCGTCGTCGCGGACCTCAACGGTGCGATCTCCCACATCAGGGCACACACCTCGGGCCATACCGAAGCCATCGTGACCGGCTCCCAGGCCGCGGCGCGTCGGTTCACGGCTGAGGTCGACGCTGCTGCTGTGATGGTGAACGCGTCGACCCGGTTCACCGACGGTGGGGAGTTCGGCTTTGGAGCGGAGATCGGGATCTCGACCCAGAAGCTGCACGCCCGCGGACCGCTGGGCCTGCCGGAGATGACCTCGAGCAAGTACGTCGTGACGGGAGACGGGCATGTCCGTTGACGCCGACGCGCTGCGCGACGGCAAGGTCACCGCGGCCGAGCTCGATGTCTGGGCCGACACCGCCACCGAACGCTTCCTGACCCCGGCGACGGTCATCACGTTCATCCGGACGACTGCGACGCTGGTGATCGTCGGGTTCGCGCTGCACGACGGCATCCCGCACAACGGAGAGTTCTGGAGCCCGGCACTCAAGCTCATGACGATCGCGCTGGTCGTCTACTGGGCCGGGGACAGCCTCGACGGCCAGGTGGCCCGCCGGATGCACCACGAGACCCGGATCGGTGCCGTCATCGACATCATGAGCGACCGGATGTGCGCAGCGGCGTTCTACTTCGGGCTGGCCTGGCTGCATCCGCAGTTCACGATCCCGGTACTGCTCTACCTCTCCGAGTTCATGGTGATCGACTGCTTCCTCTCGATCGCGTTCCTGGCCTGGAAGATCCGCAGCCCCAACTACTTCTACGTGATCGACCAGACCATCTACCGACTGAACTGGTCGCACCCGGCCAAGGCGGTCAACTCCGGGCTGTTCGCGGTGTTCCTGCTGGTCACCCGGATGCCGTGGCTCGGCGGGATCGTCGCCGGCGGCCTGCTGGTCTTCAAGGTCGTCATGCTGGTCCGGCTCGCGAGGATCGGGCTGCCGATCCCGACGGCGACCGGCACCTCCACCGCGCCCGGCCGCCCTGTCGACCGGAGCTCGACGGCGTGACGCTGATCCTGGGAACGTTCCTGTTCTCGATCGCGTCTGCCCTCATCCCTGTCCTCAACCTCGAGATCTACCTGGGAGCCATCCCCCCGGGTCACCACGCGACGTGGCTGATCGCGACCGCGGCCGGTTCCGGACAGACCATCGGCAAGGTGATCTGGTACTACGCCGGCGTGCACTCGATGAAGGTCAGCTGGCTGAAGCGCAAGATGGAGGCCGAGAAGTGGCAGGCCACCTACGCCAAGTGGCACGAGCGCATCGTCGGCCGACCGATCCTCGCCGGGTCGATCTGCTTCGCCTCGGCCGTCTCCGGGTTCCCGCCGCTGGCCGTGATCGCCGTCCTCGCCGGGTCTCTGCGGATGAACCTCATGCTCTTCTTCAGCACGGTCCTCGGGGGGCGGATCATCCGCTTCTGGCTGGTCCTCGCGGGCGCCGGCGCGGTGAAGCACCTGGTCGAGCGCCTGGTCGGATAGCCCTGAACCAGAGGGATTCCGCGGCGTCCGGCCCAAAGTTCCGGACTCAGCAGTGACGGGACGCGGCGGCGGGTAGGCTGCGCCGCGTGATCGTTGAATCGGACAACTCCCGGGCCTGGGTCCTGCGGTACGAGCTGCGTCGCCTGCTGCAGACTCCGCAGGCCTTCACCAACTGGCCGGGCCTGCTGGCCGGGATGGCCCGCGAGAAGGTCGCTGACGGCCCCGAGGTCCTCACCTTCCACGCCCGCAGCGGACAGACGATCTCGATCCCCAATGCGCCGGGCGCCCGGGTGCCGGTCTACGAGGTCTTCGCGGAGGACTGCTACGACCTGCGCTGGTTCCTCGGCGACCTGATCGAGCGCCCGATCCACATCCTCGACATCGGCGCCCACGTGGGCACGTTCTCGACCCACCTGGTGAGCATCCACCCGAGTGCGACGGCCGACTGCTTCGAGCCGTCCCCGGACACCTTCCAGTTCCTCAAGGGCAACGTCGAGGTCAACGGCAACACCGACCGGATCCACACGTTCCAGAAGGCCCTCGCGGGTGAGACCGGCTTCGCGATCTTCGACCTCCAGGGAGCCGGCTCGGGCCATAACCACATCGCGTTCGAAGGCCACATCGACGGATCCGGCGTACGGGTCGAGACGGTCGCGTTCGACGAAGTCGTCGCTGCGGCACGCGGTCCGGTCGAGCTCATCAAGATGGACTGCGAGGGCGGCGAGTACGACCTGGTCTACAAGTCCTCGAAGGAGAGCTGGGCCAACGTCCAGCGTCTCGTTCTCGAGTACCACACGATGCCCGACGAGTCGTGGGAGGAGCTGCGCGCCTGGTTCGCGTCGGTCGGTCTGCACGTCCTGCGCGACATCCGGTCGCCGATCGCGGGCACCGCCTGGCTCTCCCGGACGCCGTTGCGTGACCACGAGGGTTCCGGACGACGTTCGCGCGCGAGCAAGCTGGCCTACGAGGTCCGTCGCGTCGCCCAGACCCGCACGGCCTTCACCAACTGGCCCTCGTTGCTCTCCGGCCTGGCCCTGGAGAAGGCCGGTCGCGGTCCCGCCGAACTGACGTTCGAGACCCGCTCGGGCCAGAGGATCACCTCACCCAACGCGCCCGGCGCGCGGCTGCCGGCGTACGAGCAGTACGCCGAGGACGGCTACGAGCTCGACTGGTTCCTGGAGCCCTACCGCAGCAAGCCGATCCATGCCTTCGACATCGGTGCGCACGTCGGCACCTTCGCCTGCCATCTGGCCGAGGTGCTGCCCGCGGCCACGGTCACCTGCTTCGAGCCCTCGACGACGACCGCGGCGTACCTGCAGCGCAACATCGACCAGAACGGGCTGGGCAACCGGCTCACGGTGGTGGAGGCCGCCCTGTCCGGCGAGACCGGCTTCGCCCTGTTCGACGACCACGGTGACGCCAGCGTGCACAGCGGTCTGGTCGACGGCCACCCGGTCGACGACCCGCATGCGGCCGGCGCCGGGGTGAAGGTCGCCACGCTCAGCTTCGACGATGCGATCGCGCAGGCCCCCGGTCCGGTGACCTTCGTCAAGCTGGACTGCGAGGGCGGCGAGTACCAGCTGGCGTACCGGTCCTCGCCCGAGAGCTGGGCCGACGTCGAGCGCGTCGTCCTGGAGTACCACGACATCCCGGGTGAGTCCTGGTCCGAGCTGCGCGCCTGGTTCGCCGGCGTCGGTCTCCACCTGGTCGGGCACCGCCCGGAGCGGGCCGACCTCGGCCTGGCCTGGCTGGCGCGTGGGCCCGTGGGCTTCGCCAACTCCTGACCCGGCGGCAGCGACGTGGTCCGTCTCTCGGAGAACCTGCGGCCGTATTTCGGGCCACTGAAGCGCGCCTACACCGCGGGCACCCGGGCGGTCGCGCCTGCCACCGTCCGGATGAGTCGGATGCGCGAGGGCTGGTTGCCCGACGGCGTTGCGATGACCATGGAGGATGCTGCCGCTGACGGCGGGACCTTCACGCTCGCCCGACCCGAGGAGGTCCTGCATCGGGCTCGTCCGCTCGGCTTCCCCGAGCGGTACTGGTGCTTCGAGGAGGCGCTGAGCGAGACGGTCCCGCGGGTGGGCGTCGTCGAGCTGGCCGGGGGTCGGGTGCTGGCGCCGCACTCCGTGGTGATCACCAACCAGAACCGCTGGCTGTGGGAGCAGTGCTGGTACTTCGGTACGACGAAGCCCCGGCAGCACCCGATGTACCTGCACCCGTTCCCGCAACCGCCGGTGGAGGTCCCGGGCCGACTCGGCGTGCTGACCACGCGCGGGGACGCGAACTACTACCACTTCCTGCACGACGTCCTGCCCCGCGTGGCGGTCCTGGAACAGGCCGGTGTCGAACGCCCGGACCGCTGGTACGTCCCGCGCACGACCCGGTTCCAGCAGGAGCTCCTGGAGCTCTGGGGGATCGGGGCGGACCAGATCATCGACAGCGACCAGGTCCGCCACGTGCGGGCCCAGACACTGGTGGTGCCGGGTCTCGCCTCGACGATCGAGCGGAATCCGCCATGGGTCTCACGGCTGCTGCGGGAGCGGCTCGTGCCGCCGGGAACCAGCCGGGTTCCCGGCCGCAACATCTACCTGGCCCGTCGCGCTGGCCGGCACAACCGGGCCGTGCTCAACGAGACCGAGGTGCTGGCCCTGCTGGAGCCCTTGGGCTTCGAGGTCGTCGACCCGGGCTCGCTCGCGGTCGTCGACCAGATCCGGACGTTCGCCGAGGCCGACGTGATCGTCGCGCCGCACGGGGCATCGCTGGCGAACCTGCCGTTCTGCAGCCCCGGATCGGCTCTGCTGGAGCTCTTCCCGAGCCAGTCCATGGTCGCCGACTACTGGAAGATGACCTGCGGGGTGGAGGGCCTGGAGTACCAGTACCTCTCCGGCGCGGGGCCCGCGGCCGGGATCAGCCGCGGCGAGTTCGTGGTGGCCGACATCACCGTCGATCTGCCACGCCTGGAGACGATGGTGTCCGCGCTGCTGGCTGCGCGCGCCTGAGGAAGCCGGGCCCGGTAAGGTACCGGGCATGACGATCCTGCTCGCCGCGCTGCAGACCACCGCTCACGAAGGCAGCTTCCACGCGCCGTACGTCGTGGGTGGCGGCATCCTCGTGGGCCTGTTCGGCGCGATGGCCGCCCTGCTCTCCTTCGGCAAGGGTCGCGAGCACTCCTGAACGTCGCCTCCGCGCCCGTCGGGACCCGTCGCCGAGTCGGGGTGATGGGTGGAACGTTCGACCCCGTGCACCACGGCCACCTCGTAGCCGCCAGCGAGGTGCAGGCCTCCTTCGACCTCGACGAGGTCGTCTTCGTGCCGACCGGCCGCCCTTGGCAGAAGTCGGGCCACGTGGTCACCTCCGCCGAGCACCGCTACCTGATGACGGTGATCGCCACCGCTGCGAACCCGCGGTTCACCGTGTCGCGCGTCGACATCGATCGCGACGGGCCGACGTACACGATCGACACGCTGCGCGACCTGAGCGTGGCGATGCCCGATGCCGACCTGTTCTTCATCACCGGTGCCGATGCCCTGACCGAGATCTTCACCTGGCGCGACGCCTCTGAGCTCTTCGACCTGGCGCACTTCGTCGGCTGCACCCGGCCCGGCTACGAGATGGACACCGCGTCGCTGCGCGACATCCCCACCGACCGTGTGACCATCCTGGAGATCCCCGCCCTGGCGATCTCCTCCACCGACTGCCGACGGCGTACTGCTGACGGCCAGCCCGTCTGGTACCTCGTGCCTGACGGCGTCGTCCAGTACATCGCGAAGCACAACCTCTACGGAGCACCCTCATGACCGCCACACCCAAGGCCCTCGAGATGATCCAGGCCGCTGCCGCAGCCGCCTCGGACAAGCTCGCCACCGACATCGTCGCCTTCGACGTCTCCGACCAGCTCGTGATCACCGACGCGTTCCTGGTCGCCACCGCTGCCAACGAACGCCAGGTCAAGTCGGTGGTCGACGAGATCGAGGACCGGTTGCGTGAGCTGGGCGCCAAGCCCGTACGCCGTGAAGGCGTCCGTGACGGCCGCTGGGCGCTGATCGACTACGCCGACATCGTCGTGCACGTGCAGCACACCGAGGAGCGTTCCTTCTACGCCCTTGAGCGCCTCTGGCGCGACTGTCCGGCGATCGACGTGAGCGAGGCGGTCGGGCCGATCGCTCCACCGGTGCCCTCACGCGACTGATGAGGCGACTCGTCCTGGTCCGCCACGGCCGGACCGCGTGGAACCTGGAGGGTCGCGCGCAGGGGCACACCGACGTCGGGATCGATGAGACCGGCCGGGAGCAGGCACGCGCGATGGCGCCGTACGTCGCCCAGATGGATCCGGTGGCGCTGTGGTGCAGCGACCTCGCCCGGGCTCGGGAGACAGCCGCCTACGTCAGCGCCGAGACAGGGCTGGAAGCCACCTTCGACGCCCGGCTGCGGGAGTTCGACGTGGGGGAGCGCGCCGGCCTAACGGCAGCCGAGTTCGCTGCGCAGTACCCGGCTGCCTACGCAGCCTGGCAAGGCGGCCACATCACCGGCGGCGTTCCGGGCGCCGAGACGTCCCAACAGGTGATCGACCGGATGGTGCCGGCGCTGGAGGAGATCTGGGCCGCGATCCCCGCGGACAGCACCGGCGTCGTGATCTCGCACGGAGCCTGCCTCACGGTGTGCCTGGTCGCGTTCCTGGGCTGGCCCGAGCAGATCGGCGCGAGCCTGCGCGGACTCGACAACTGCGGGTGGGTGGTGCTCGAGGACGACGCCGGCGGACGCGGTATCAGGCTCGCGTCGTACAACGAGACGGCCCACCCCGCGATCCATGGACCCGATTTCGCATCCGAGGCACCGGTTGGCTAACATTCTCCGAGTTGCCCGCAGGAAATTCTGAGGGCGATGGGGCTGTGGCGCAGCTGGTAGCGCATCTGCATGGCATGCAGAGGGTCAGGGGTTCGAGTCCCCTCAGCTCCACCAAAGCCGCCCTTCGGGGCGGCTTCCTGGTTTCAACCGGTGTGCACCCCCGTCGGTCGTGATCAGGCAACGCGGAGGACCGACACGCTGCGCATCGGTCGTCGAGCTTACCGAGGTGTGGTGAGGCGCGTTCGAGCGCGAGGCGTCAGGCTTTGGACACCTGGTCTTCACCTGACGCTCACCTGGGACGAATACGCATACAGGGCGCACACCACTGTGTGAGGTTGCCCATCTCGAATCCCTGGAGAGCCGATGTTGAAGTACGCCCGTCCGGCCGCAATCGGACTTGCGACGGTTTCCGTCGCAGCCCTGGCTGCGTTTCCGGTCCTGAGCGCTGGTGCTCAGCCCGCTCGCCCGCAGAGCAAGCACGTGCTGCTGATCTCGATCGACGGCATGCACCAAAGCGACCTTGCTTGGTACATCGCCAAGCACCCGCACTCGACGCTTGCTCGGTTGACTCATCGTGGTCTCGAGTTCACCAACGCGGCGGCGTCCAACCCGTCGGACTCCGATCCGGGCGGTACGGCGCTGATGACCGGCGGTAACCCCAAGTCGACGGGGATCTACTACGACGTCGAGTACAGCCACAAGACCGACGAGCCTGGCGCTGCCTGTACGCCGGGACACCCCGCCACCGGCGGCGACGTCATCTACGACTCACCCGACGACAAGCTGGCGGCCGTTCCCGACTTCGTGAACCCATCGAACGGGACCTTCCCGTCCTTCGACGAGAACGGCTCGATCTATGCCGGTGGTCACGACACCAACCCGGCCAAGATCATGAACCTCAAGAACAACGCCTCGTCGTTCAACTGGGCGACCTTCCCGGTCAACCCGGCCACCTGCAAGAACATCTCTCCGTGGAACTACCTGGGCGACAACTCGATCTTCCAGGTGATCCACCGGGCGGGCCTGCGTACGGCGTGGTCCGACAAGCACGCCGTCTACATGTCGTTCAACGGACCTGGCTCGAACGGCAAGAGCATCGACGACTACTTCGGTCCGGAGATCGACTCCCAGGCTGTGATGCCGAACGGAGTCCCGTACCCGCAGGACGACGACTGGGCCCACATCGACGCTGCCACCAAGCAGTACGACGGCTACAAGGTCAAAGCCATCCTGAACGAGATCGACGGTCGGGACCACTCGGGCAAGACCCACGTCGGCACCCCGGCGATCTTCGGCATGAACTTCCAGGCCGTCTCGGTCGCGCAGAAGATCCGCTCGACTCCAACGACGCTGATCAAGCACGCTGACGGCTCCTACAGCACCAGCGCTCCTCAGGCAGGTGGCTACCAGTGGGTCGGCGGCAAGCTCGTCCCCGGTCCGGTCCTCTCCAGCGCCCTCGGCTACGTCAACACTCAACTCGGCCGCATGGTCGCCCAGCTCCGCCAGGACGGCCTCGCTGGTTCCACGACGATCATCATCACCGCCAAGCACGGCCAGTCGCCGCAGGACCCGAAGAAGCTGATCACCGTCCAGGACGGCCCGATCATCGACGCGATCAACGCTGCCTGGGCGCTGACGCACCCGAGCAACACCAAGCTGATCGTGGCGGGCACCGACGACGACCTCTGGCAGTCCTACCTCTCGGACAACTCCCAGGCCGCTGACAACTTCGTCAAGACCTATCTGTGGAACCACACGGCCTCGGGTTTCGACGTGAACAAGAACCCGGTCACCGTCCAGCACTCGGGCCTTGCGCAGATCTGGGCCGGCTCAGCGGTGGCCGGCTTCTTCGGCGTACCGGTCAACAACGGTCACTACCCGGACGTGTTCGGGAAGGTCCAGGTCGGCGTCGTCTACGCGAAGCCGACGAAGCTCGCCGAGCACGGTGGCATGAACACGGGGGACCGGCACGTCCTGATGATCGTCGCCGGACCTGGCACGCCCGCTGGGGTCAGGTCCCGCTCGGTCGAGACCACCCAGGTCGCCCCGACGATCCTCGCGCTTCTGGGCCTCGACCCGAGCAGGTTGCGGGCCGTTCAGAAGGAGGGCACACGGGTCCTTCCCGGCGTCGTGGCGCGGTGAGGTCGGTGACGGTTCCCAGCGGCGGCAGCGCCGTCTGAGGGGCACCTGACGACAAACGGGGGCCGGGCAACGTGTCCGGCCCCTGTTTGCTGCCGGTGATCGACAGTCGGGAGGCGGCTCGCTACGCTCGTGCCATGCCCAGGTTCCACCTTCGGGGCACGTGGCTGATTCTCTACTCCGCCCTCGGGATCGGCGTTCTCGCCATCGTCCTGTTCGCGTTCTCCGCCCCCTCGAAGTCCTCCGCGCTCGGCGTCTGCCTGATGCTGGCGGCGGCGTCCTTCGGGGTCTTCGGCCTCCTGGGGTTCCTCTTCGGCGTTCCGCGCCGTGCGCCGGACGCCGAGACGAGCGCCGTGCGTTTGACCTACCTTCCGAACACCAACCTCGAACAGGTGTCCGACTGGCTCACCAAGCTGCTGCTCGGCGCCACGCTTACCCAGCTCCGCCCGCTCTTCGACTGGTTCGGTGCCTTGTTCAACCACATGGGGAAGGCTTTGGGGGTCGACGCCGGCCCGGCGTTCGCTGGAGGTCTGACGGTGTACTTCGCCTCGGCGGGGTTCATCGGCGGATGGCTCGCCACGCGGATGTACCTCGTCCGGCTGATGACCGAGGCCGACGACAAGGTGGGGAAGCTCCTCGACGTCGCCACGGCGGCCGAGCAGGCTGGTAACACCGAGATCGCGGCACGCATCCGTGCCGCGGTCCTTCCGACGACGGCTCCGGTGCCACCGCCGTGATGACGGGACAGATCGACCCGAGGTACGGCAATGCGGCGGCGGTCCCTCCCTGCGGCACGTAGATCGACCACCTCGGTATCTGACACGACGCGCTGGTGGCGGCCGAACCAGATCCGGAGTGTGCTGGACGACGATGGCTTCGCAGCTGCTCCCGGGCTGCTGGCCTTGACCGCGGGTCGGGCGCACAGCTCAGCTTCTGCCGGGCCGGCCCAGCCGCCGCCACCACGGCCGTGCCTTCGCCGGGCGAACGCTGCGTTCCCATTCAGACCTGGTCAGGAGCTTGCCGGCCGCACGTTGTGCCGCGACGCACGCAGTGTGGGCATGGCGACATCGTTCGCGGTCACCTTCCGGAAACAACAGGGTGTTGGGGTTCATCGAGAGCAACCGTCGGTGGCATATCGGACACGTGTACGTCTTCGGTTGCTTGCTCTCGGCCGGGCGCATCTCCCACCAGCGGGCTCCGTCCACCATGGCTCGAGCCTAGGACCGCGATCTCGGCGCCGTGACTCCATCGGACTAGACCCCGGGTGCGCCGAGTGCGACGGCGAGGCATCCTTAGAGGGTGAAGAGACCGGTAGTGCCGCAGCAGCGGTCAGAAGGTGACACCGCCCAGGCCCGGGCCGACAGGACCATGGCCGAGCTGAAAGCAGGGCTCAGGGTGGTGCAGCCCCAGGATTCGAGCCCGGCCGATGCCGACGAGGACGAGGAGCAACCGCCGGGCTGAGCGCACCCCAGGCTTCCGGCTGCACGGAGCTCAGGCGCCGCCGGCACTCACGATGGCGTCGGTGACGAACCCGGCGATCAGGCCGAGGAGCAGGCCGTACGCAAGCAGGTCGGCACGCTTGGCCTTGGCCGCGACGCCGAGCAACTGCGTGACGACGTACAGGATCGAGCCCGCGGCCAGGGTCAGGAACACGACGCTGACCGCTTCGTTCGTGAACCCGTGCCCGACCCAGGTACCGACGAAGGTCGGGCCTCCGCCGATCAGGCCGAGTGCCAGCAGGAATCCCCACGACGGCATCCGGCGTACGCCGTCCTCGTCGATGTCGGCGGCGAGCGGCGCAGTGATGCCGAAGCCCTCGGTGGCGTTGTGCAGGGCGAAGCCGATCACCAGCAGCGTTGCCAGGGCGATCTTGCCACCGCCGGCCGATTGCCCGATGGCCAGGCCCTCCGCGAAGTTGTGCAGACCGATCCCCACGGCGATGAGCAGGGCCAGGCGACGGGCCGGCGACCACGCCGCCAGGCCGCCCCGAGCCGCGAGCGGCTCGGTGACCCGCATCGCGCCCGGACCGTGCGGCGCCCTGTCGGCGGCAGCAATCCGGGCCATCCAGGCCTCGTAGGCGACCAGGGAGAGCAACCCGACGCTCAAGCCGAGGATGAACAGCGAGCCGTAGCCGAAGACCGGTCGCAGGCTGCCGTGCGAGTCGTGCACCGCGCTCAGCGCGGAGTCGATCGGTTCCCACGCTGCCGAGAGGACGTCCCAGACCAGGAACAGCAGGACACCGACGGCCGTGGCGTTAAGCAGGGCTCGCAAGGAGGGTGCAGGACGCTGGAGGCGGCCGATCGGCAGGCCGAGGATGATCGTCCCGCCCGCAATCGTGCCGAGCAGCAAGGTCTCGCCGAGTCCCACGGGGTGTCTCCATTCGAATCGGATCGGAACACCAAAGTTAGGACAGCCTTACCTAGGATGTCAATCCGGGGGTCGCTCGGACCGCTCCACGAGCACGCCGAGCATCCGCGCCAGCTCGCGCAGCTCCGCCTTGCTCAGCGCGCCGAGGACCTCCGGGGGAGTCGAGGTGATCCGGCCGGCATCGCCGGCGACCTGGCGACCAGCGGGCGTGATCGAGACCAGCTTCGAGCGTCGGTCCATCGGGTTGACCTGGCGCTGGACCAGGCCGCGTCGTTCCAGGTCGTCGAGGATCACGGTCGTGTACGGCGCATCGGTCATCAGCTCGGCGCTGAGCTCGCGCTGGGTCAGGGGTCCCGGCACCAGACGGCTCAACGCCTTGGCGCGCAGGTAGCTCATCCCGATCGCCTCGGAGACGGCTCCGCGGCGGTCGTGGAGCTCGAGGACCAGGCGTCGCATTGACTGCCAGGCGCTGGCGGCTGGCTCTCGCGTCGTCATCGGGCGATCCTCTCGCTGGGTTGGCGGTCCTCGCTCAGCAGGTCGGCAACGTGGGAGGCGGAGGCGAGTGCCCAGCGTCCGGTCGAGACCCAGGCCAGCACGAAGACGGCCGCGCCGCAGCCGACCACGATCCACCACCCGGTGTGGCTGGCCTGGGAGAACTGGGTGCGGATGCCGGCTCCGGCTCCGGCGCTCACGACTGCCCCGACCACGGCGACCCCCAGCGAGGTGCCGACCTGGCGACTGGTCGAGGCGATCGCGGCGGCCACGCCCGCTTGGCTCCGCGGCATCCCGGAGACAGCGGTGTTGGTGATCGGTGCGTTCACCAGCCCGAAGCCGAGCCCGAAGACCAGGTAGTAGGCCAGCAGCCAGCCGTAGCCGACGTGGTCGGTCAGTCCAGTCAGCGGCAACGTGCCGAGGAACATCGCCGTGCCGGCAATCACGAGGGGGACACGCGGCCCGCGGCTCGCGACGAGTCGACCCGAGATCGGCGCGAACACGACGGTCATCGCCGCCATCGGCAGCAGGAACAGGCCGGCGTGCACGGTGGACAGGCCGCGGACGTCCTGGAGGTACAGCGTGCTCATGAACAGGAACGCGCCGAGCGCGCTGAACGCGCACACGGCTGTCGCCGTCGCACCCGAGAACGGAATGCTGCGGAAGAACCGGAGCTCGATCAGCGGATCGGTACGCCGGGCCTCGTAGCGGACGAACGCGGCGAGGGCAGCCGCGCACAGCAACGCCAGCGCCCAGATCCGCGGCGAGTTGCCCGCGTGCGGAGCGTCGATGATCGCGTAGGTGAGGGAGAGCAGGAAGACGATCGCCAGCACCTGGCCGATCGGGTCGACCCGGCGTGCCCGTTCGGCGCGCGACTCGGGGATGAACACCGCAGCGAGCACGAACGCGGCGATCCCGATCGGGATGTTGATCCAGAAGATCGAACGCCAGC
Organism: Marmoricola sp.; assembly: GCF_025965215.1. GTDB lineage: Bacteria > Actinomycetota > Actinomycetes > Propionibacteriales > Nocardioidaceae > Marmoricola. The sequence continues at coordinate 11,535 of NZ_JAOPXI010000096.1, read as the reverse complement.
CGATGGACTCGATCAGGAAACCTCCGACGACCGGTCCGATCCCGAGGCTGAGACCGACGACGCTGGCGAACACGCCGATCGCCCGCGCCCGTTCGCGGGGGTCGGTGAAGACGTTGGTGATGATCGACATCGCCACCGGATTGAGCATCGAGCCGCCGACGGCCTGGAGCATCCGGAAGGCGATCAGCCAGCCGAGCCCGGGCGCGACGCTGCACAGCAGCGACCCGAGGGTGAACAGCGCCAGTCCGGCCTGGAAGGTCTTGCGCCGGCCGAGCCGGTCAGCGGTCGACCCCGAGAGGATGAGCAGGCTCGCGAGCACCACGGTGTAGGCGTCGATCGTCCACTGGAGCCCGGAGACCGACGCGTGCAGATCGGTCCGGATCGAGGGGAGCGCCAGGTTCACGATCGTGACGTCCATGCCCACGATCAGCAGGCTCAGGCAACAGATCCCGAGGATCAGGAACCGGCGGTTGCGACCGAGCTCAGGCACGGGAGACCGGATTAGTTGTAGACATACAATTATGTTAGCAGTGCAATCAAAGTCGTCATGGCCGTCCGGCATGCCGATTGCCGAAGTCGCCGGGCGCCACCTATGCTGCACGAGCACGCCGTACGTGAGGAAGCTGGTGAGAGTCCAGCACGGTCACGCCACTGTGAGGGCCCGCGGGCCCGGAGTCAGATCTTCCGACGACGTGTGTATCCGCCCAATCAGGAACGTTGCATTCCTCAAAGGAGCATCACATGAGCACGTCTTCCATGAGCGCACCCGTCGCACAGCCTCTTTCTGGCCCGGTCGTTGCAGCCGAGGTGCGCACGGTCGCCCTCCTGCTCGGCACTGCTGTCGCGGCACTGCTGGTCTACTACTTCATCGGCGTCGACCAGGGCGCGATGTCGGTCTTCGGCAAGAGCATGTACATCCACGAGTTCTTCCACGACGGCCGGCACTTCCTCGGCTTCCCCTGCCACTGATCTCCACCAGGGCAAGGGAAAACTGAACATGGAGAAGCAACTCATCGGTCGTGGCGTGCTCGCAGGCGCTGCTGCTGGTCTGGCTGCGTTCGTCTTCGCCCGGGTCTTCGCCGAGCCGGTGATCGGGAAGGCGATCGCGTACGAATCCGCTCGTGATGTCGTTCAGGCTAGGCTGGACAGGGCCGCCGGGCTGACGGTGCCGGCAGCCGGTCCTGACCTCTTCAGCCGCACCGTCCAGGCTGACGTCGGTGCCGGAGTCGGACTGATCCTCTTCGGTGCCGCCATGGGTGCTCTCGTTGCGGTTGCCTACGCGATCTGCCTCGGACGTACCGGCGCCATCAGGCCGCGGCCGTTGGCGCTGCTGGTCGCGCTGTTCGGGTTCATCGGCATCTATGCGGTCCCGTTCGCCAAGTACCCCGCGAACCCACCGGGCATCGGTCATGCCGACACCATCGGTCCGCGCGGCGCGCTGTACCTGGTGATGGTCGCGTCCTCGTGCCTGCTGCTCTTCCTGGCCGTGTACGTCGGCCAGCGGCTGGCCACGCGGTACTCGACCTGGACCGCGAGCGTCCTGACGGGGCTGGCCTACCTAGGCGCGATCGCCGTCGTGATGGCCCTCCTGCCGGCGCTGGGGGACCTGCACAACAACGTGGTCGAGTACGGCAGGCATGCGACCGAGACGCCGCTGCCGTTGCGGGACGCGCGCGGGACGATCGTGTTCCCAGGGTTCCCGGCCGACGTGCTCGCACAGTTCCGGTTCTACTCGATCACAGCCCAGGTCATCGTGTGGGGAGTGATCGCGCTGGCCTTCGCGCCGCTCGCCGAGCGGGTGGTCGCACCGCAGGACAGCGCGGCCCGGCAGGACCGCCGACCGCTGGTCCGCACCTGAACGCCCAGGTGTCGGTCGTCGTCGGCATGTCCATCGCCGACGTCGACCGACGCGACCGGTTGGGGTTGCTGGCGAGGGAGTGCGGGGCGAGCGTCGCCTTCCTGCAGCTGGCCGAGCCGTCGCTCTCTGCCGAGCTCACCAGGCTGGCCGACCGCGGCGCCGAGCAGATCGCCCTGGTCGGCGTGGGTGCCGGCCCGCTGGCCCCGGGGCACTCGTGGCTGCCCCGGATCGCGGCGTACTGGTGGCGTGAACGCGCGGGGAACCGGCCCGAGATCCTGGTCGCGACCCGGCTCCTCGCTGACCCCGACCAGGAGTCGCTCGAAGTCGCCCTCGCCGGCGCCCGTCCGATCACCGGTGACGAGCCTGCCCTGACGTCGGCAGCCTGGGAGGACGTCAGTGCCCACCGCCATCAGGTGATGCTCTGTCGCGGTCCGCGCTGCACGGCGAAGGGCGCCATGGACGGCGTGCGGGCGATGGTGCTGGCGATGATGGAGCACGGGCTCACCGATGACGACGTCCTGCTGGTCCACACGGGTTGTCAGTTCCCGTGCAACCAGGCCCCCGTGATCAGCATCCAGCCCGACGACGTCTGGTACGGCCGTGTGGATGCCGAGGTGGCGGTGCGGATCGTCGCCGAGCACTTCGTCGCGGGGTCGCCGGTGGAAAGTCACAGGCTCGCACGGAAATAGACGCCCACCCCAGGGTTGTTGCAGCACACCGTGACCTCCGCACTCTTCGAGCCGCTCAGCATCGGCGACATCAAGCTCGCGAACCGCATCGTGATGGCCCCGCTGACCAGGATGCGCGCAACGGCGCCGGAGGACATCCCCAACGACCTCATGCTTGAGTACTACCGCCAACGCGCGGGCGCAGGGCTGATCGTGTCCGAGGGCACCCAGATCTCGCCGATCGGCAAGGGCTACATGGACACGCCGGGGATCTACAGCGAGGCGCAGGTCGCCGGCTGGCGCCGGATCACCGACGCCGTGCACGCGGAGGGCGGCACGATGGCCGCCCAGCTGTGGCACGTCGGCCGGGTCTCGCACCAGTCGTTCCACGACGGTGAGCTCCCGGTCTCGGCCTCCGCGCTGCCGTACCGAAACCGCGCGACCATCAAGGGCGAGGACGGCAGGCCGGTGCGTGCCGACTGCCCGACGCCGCGCGCGTTGGGCATCGGGGAGATCGCGGCAACCGTCGAGGACTACCGCCGGGCGACGCTGAACGCGCGCGACGCCGGTTTCGACCTGGTTGAGATCCACGGGGCTCACGGCTACCTGATCCACCAGTTCCTCAGCGAGCAGAGCAACCAGCGCACCGACCGGTACGGCGGATCGCTGGAGAACCGTGCCCGCTTCGCACTCGAGGTCGTCGACGCCGTCGTCTGTGCCTGGGACTCGAGCCGCGTCGGGATCCGGATCTCGCCGCAGGGCAACTTCAACGGGCTCGACGACAACGACGGGCAGCCGATGGGGCTCTACCTCGCCGCGGAGCTCGCCCGGCGCGACCTTGGCGTGCTGCACCTCTCCGAACCAGACTGGGCCGGGGGACCAGCAGTCGACGACGGGTTCCGGCGGGACCTGCGTGCCGCGTTCGACGGCGCGATCATCGGCGCGGGCAATTACACCCCGGAGAAGGCCGAGCGGCTGATCGCGGCCGGCCTGATCGACGCAGCGGCGTTCGGGCGGGCCTTCATCGCCAACCCGGACCTGCCCGAACGGATCCGGACCGGAGCGCCGCTCAACGAGCCCGACGGCAGCACGTTCTACGGCGGGGACGCGACCGGCTACACCGACTACCCGGCGCTGGCGGGCTGAAACTTCTGTCGGTGGGCGTCCCTAGATTGAGGCCATGACGATTCCCGAACCCCACCCCGATCGGCGTCCTGTCCCGAACTCCTAGAACCTGTTCTAGTCTGGCGGGCATGCGCTTCTCGATCAGTGTCGCCTTCCAGCCGGTCGACCAGCTCGCCGCCCTTGCTCGAGCTGCGGACGAGTGTGGCTACGACGCCCTCTCGATCCCGGACCACGTGGTGGACCTGGAGACCCTGGACACGCCGTACCCCTACACGCCGGACGGCGCCCGTCGCTGGGAGCACGACGCTCCCTGGGCCGACCCGTGGGTGCTGGCAGCCTCGCTCGCCGCGATCACGACGAACCTGCACTTCTACACCTCGGTCTACGTCGCTGCGCTGCGAAGCCCGTACCAGGTCGCCAAGTCCGTGGGCACGGCCGCGGTCCTCTCGGGCAACCGGGTAGCCCTCGGCGTCGGGGTCGGCTGGTGCCGCGAGGAGTTCGAGCTGATGGGTCAGGACTTCGGCACGCGCGGGAAGCGCACCGACGAGGCGCTCGACCTCCTTGCCGAGCTCTGGACCCCGGGCTGGAACCAATTCGAGGGGACGTTCTACCCGACGCCACGCCTGGTCATGGAGCCGACACCGACGGCGCGGATCCCGATCTACGTCGGCGGCCTCTCGGAGGCCGGGATGCGCCGGGCCGCTCGTCACGACGGCTGGATCGGCGACCTCTACTCGATCGAGGAAGCGAGCGCGCATGCCCACCGGCTGGCCGAGATCCGTGAGGAGATCGGTGCGACCGGCGACTTCCGGTTCATCACCGCGCTGACAGATGCGTTCGCTCCCGAGCAGTTCGCGGCCGCCGAGGCCGGTGGCGTGACCGACGTGTGGACGATGCCCTGGGCCTACTACCACGGGCTGGCCTGCACGCTGGAGCAGAAGGTCGACGGGATCCGCCGGTTCGCTGCCGACGTGCTCGAGCCGCTCCGGTCCTGAGTCGTCCACCTGGAGCGTACGTTGGAAGTATGGCCACCGTCGTTGTCGTCCTGGTTGTGCTGGTGCTCGTCATTGCCGGGCTCTCGATCCGCATCGTCAAGCAGTACGAACGCGGTGTGCTGTTCCGGCTCGGCAAGGTGCAGGGCATTCGTGAGCCGGGACTGCGACTGATCATCCCGGTGGTCGACGTGCTGCACCGGGTCTCGTTGCGGATCGTCACGATGCCGATCCAGTCGCAGGGCATCATCACCCGCGACAACGTGAGTGTCGACGTCTCGGCGGTCGCCTACTTCCGCGTCGTCGACGTGGAGAAATCCGTGATCGCCATCGAGAACGTACGCGCCGCGATCGACCAGATCGCCCAGACCACGCTGCGCAAGGTCGTCGGTCAGCACACGCTCGACGAGACACTGTCGGAGACGGACCGGATCAACCTGGGCATCCGCGAGATCCTCGACGTCAGCACGATCGACTGGGGCGTCGAGGTCACGCTGGTCGAGCTCAAGGACATCCAGCTGCCCGACAGCATGAAGCGGGCGATGGCCCGCCAGGCCGAGGCCGAGCGCGAGAAGCGCGCCAAGATCATCAACGCCGAAGGCGAGTCGCTCGCCGCGGCGGCGCTCGGCGAGGCGTCGGACATCATGATGGAGCACCCGCTCGCGCTGCAGCTGCGCAACCTGCAGAGCCTGGTCGAGATCGGGGTCGACAAGAACACCACCGTCGTCTTCCCGGCGCCGCTGATGAGCACGATCGGCGAGCTCGGTGCGTTCCTGGCCCGGGAGACGGCCGCCGCGGCCGAGGTGGACGCCGGAAAACCCGGTCCGACCGAGTCCTGACAGAGTGGAGCCGTGAGCGACCACCTGACGGCAGAGATCGCCGTGATTGGCGGCAGCGGTTTCTACGAGTTCCTCGACGACCCGGTCCCGGTCGCGACCGGCACGCCGTACGGCGAAGCGTCCGGCCCCGTCAGCGTCGGCGAGGTCGCCGGGCGCCGGGTCGCGTTCCTGCCGCGGCACGGTGCGGGTCATGCCTACCCGCCCCACCTGATCAACTACCGCGCCAACCTCTGGCTGCTTGCCTCGCTCGGCGTACGCCAGGTGCTGGCGCCCTGTGCAGTCGGGGGACTCCTGCCGGTTGTGGCTCCGGGCGACATCGTGGTGCCCGACCAGCTCGTGGACCGCACCAGCGGTCGCCTCCAGAGCTACGTGGAGACCGGCGCGGTGCACGCGCCGTTCGCCGACCCCTACTGCGGTCGCCTGATCGGCGCTTTCGGTGCCGTGTCGGGAGTCAGCACCGGCGGCACGATGGTCGTCGTCGAGGGCCCGCGCTTCTCCACCCGCGCCGAGTCCCAGCAGTACGCCGGCCAGGGCTGGTCGCTGATCAACATGACGGGGCATCCCGAAGCTGTGCTGGCCCGCGAGATGCGGCTGTGCTACTGCGCGATCGCCCTGGTGACCGACATGGACGCCGGTGTCGAGTCAGGCGAGGGTGTCAGCCAGGAGGAGGTGTTCGCGATGTTCGCGCGCAACATCGACCGCCTCAAGGCGATCCTGCTCGGCGTGATCGGCGACCTGCCCGACCCGGACGGGTGCTCGTGCAGCTCATGGGCCGACGGCCTCGAGCTGACCTACGAGATCCCGCGCCGGTGAAGGTCCTCCTCACCGGGTCGGCCGGCTTCATCGGCGCCGCGATCGCCACCCAGCTGGAGGAATCGGGCGCTGACGTCGTGCGGGTCGACATGATGCTTCCGCAGGCGCACGGGACGACCGATGCTCCTGAGGGGACTCATGTGCTGGACGTGCGAGAGGTCGCGCAGTGGTCGACGTTGCTCAGCGGTGTCGACGTGGTCTGCCACCAGGCGGCGTTGGTCGGTGCCGGTGTCCGGGTGGCCGACCTTCCCGACTACGCCGCGCACAACGACCTCGGCACGGCAGCGCTGCTCGCCGCCATGCACGAGCAGCAGGTGGCCAGTCTGGTGCTGGCTTCGTCCATGGTCGTCTACGGGGAGGGTCGCTACGCCTGCGCCGAGCACGGAGTGCAGCAGCCGGGCCTCCGTGCGGTCGCCGACCTGGAGGCGGGTCGCTTCGAGAATCCCTGTCCGATCTGCCGTGAGCCCCTGGCCTGGCGCCTGGTCCATGAGGACGCGCGGCTCGATCCACGCAGCAGCTACGCCGCCAGCAAGCTGGCCCAGGAGCACTACACCTCGGCCTGGGTCCGGCAGGCGGGCTCCGGCGCGATCGCGTTGAGGTACCACAACGTCTACGGACCCGGGATGCCACGGGACACGCCCTACTCCGGGGTGGCGGCGATGTTCCGCTCGTCGCTGGAGCGCGGGGAGCAGCCGCGGGTCTTCGAGGACGGCGGCCAGATGCGGGACTTCGTGCACGTCGACGATGTCGCTCGTGCCAACCTGCGCGCGATCGAGGCCGTGGTCGACCGGAGCGGGTTCGCGGCGTACAACGTCTGCTCGGGATCTCCGATCCCGATCCGCGACGTGGCCACCCTGGTGGCCCGAGGCGCCGCCACGTCGCTCGAACCCCAGATCACCGCAGAGTTTCGCCTCGGCGACGTCCGGCACGTCGTTGCCTCCGGGGAGCTGGCGACGCGCGAGCTCGGATTCACCGCGCGGATCGCACCGGCTGACGGACTACCGGCCTTCGCGACGGCACCGCTCCGGCCGCCTGCCGGCTGAGGGCACTCACCAGCCGGTCGCGAGCAGGTGCTGCAGCGCGAGCGCCACGACGACCTGCAGGACGAGTCCGCGCCGGCGCCACGACTCCGGGAGCAGCGAACACGCCACCAGGAGCCAACCGACGAACGGCAACCAGATCCGCTCGACCTCGGCCTTGCTCAGCAGGGAGCCGTCGGCGAGCACGATGCTGGCCGCGGCTGCGGCCGGGAGCAGCAGCACGACCCGACCGGACGGTTCGGTGATCCGGGTGCGCCACTGGCTCGCCGCCTGGGCCAGGCCTGCGCCGACCAGCGGTCCGGCGCTGAGAGCAAGCGCAGCCAGGTCCCCCCAGAGCCAGTACGACGTCGGGCGGATGCGCGCGACACCTGCCCAGTACCGATGACGAAGCGCCGGGTAGGCATCCCACCAGTTGAACCCGAACCCGGCGTACAGGAGCACGACCGCAGTCGCGGCGAGCGCAGCCGGCACCAGCGGACGCCACGACCGGGCGAGGAGAAGGACGGCGAGTGCGAGCACCGCGAGCAGCGGGAGCCCGTAGGAGAGCATCACGCAGTAACCTAGGAAGAGCCCCGACAGGACCGACCAGCAGAGCATGGCGCCCGGCGTCCGCCGGGTGGCAGCAAACGCCAGCGTCGCGAGCCCCCAGGCTGCGAAGGCGGCGAACACGGCGTCGGCCGAGACGCACTGCCAGATCGCTGCCGGGCCCAGGACCAGGAAGGGTGCCGCCTTGCGCGCGTGGTTCTCGGCGCCCAGCACGCGCAGGGTGGTCAGGAGCGCGAGGGCCGTGGTCGCTGCGATGAGCGTCACGACGACGCCGGCCATGAAGGTGCTGCCCAGACCGATCCGGTCCAGGGCGACGAAGAAGGTGAGCGCTCCCGGCGGATGGCCGGCGATGTGCACCGGCCAGCCGTCGGGTGGCGGGAGCGCGATCCTGCTGACGTAGATCTCCAGCGTGTGGTGCAGGTTCGTCGTTGCGCGTGCGGTGGTCAGGTACTCGTTCGGAGTCCCGAGGATCGTCCCGACGCCGGCCTTCCCGTCGACGTAGGCGAGCGAGAACATCCACGCCAGGCCGGTCCCGTAGACGGCCAGCAGGAGCCGCTTCCACGGAAGTCGGGCTGCGAGGTCAGTCGCCTGCCAGATCCCGAGCCCGGCGATGAGGAGTGCGGGCACGGTGCCGATGCCGACTCGCGGGGCCCACACGGCATTCAGCGGTGGGAAGGGAACGTGCACCTGCCAGCCGGTGATCGCTGGCACGGCCATGGCCAGCGTGACCAGCACCACGGTCGCACCGAGGCCGTACCAGGGCGCGCGCGAGGACGGGGGCATGACGTCGAGCCTAGGGAGCCGATCGGTTCGGGCGGCGGCGGCGAGCCCGACGTCATCCATCCGTAAGGCTTTCCCGGCCCGGCGTACCGGTCGCCGTCCCTACGGTGAACGAGTGACCCCGACCTGCACCTTGATCCTGCCGTGCCTCGACGAGGCAGCAGCCTTGCGGGCGGTCCTGCCCCAGGTGCCGTCCTGGCTCGAGGTCGTAGTGGTCGACAACGGATCGACCGATGACACTGCTGCGATCAGCCGCAGTCTCGGCGCGCGCGTCGTGCACGAGCAGCGACCGGGGTACGGCGCCGCGGTCCATGCCGGCATCGAGGCTGCGAGGACCGATCTGGTCGCGGTGATGGACGGCGACGGATCGTTCGACCCGTCCGACCTGCTGCCGATGATCGACGAGGTGGCCGCAGGTCGCGCCACGATGGCGGTCGGCCGGCGACGCCCGACCGGTCGCGGGGTCTGGCCCTGGCACGCGCGGCTGGGCAATCTCCTGGTGGTCACGTGGTTGCGGTTGCGTTCGGACTTCCCCGTCCACGACATCGCGCCGATGCGGGTGTGTCGCCGCGACGACCTGCTCGCCCTCGGGGTCGAGGATCGACGGTTCGGCTACCCGGTCGAGCTGATGCAGCGGGCCAGCCGGGCCGGATGGCGGATCACCGAACGGGACATCGCCTACCACCCGCGTGCTGCGGGTACCCGGTCCAAGGTGTCCGGGTCGGTACGCGGCAGCCTGCGGACCGCGGGTGACTTCCTGGCGGTGCTGCGATGAACGCTCGCGTCCTGGTCATGGCCAAGGCTCCCGTGCCCGGCCTGGCCAAGACCCGTCTGGGCGTCGCCATCGGGATGGAGGCGGCAGCCGATCTCGCTGCGGCGGCACTACTGGACACCCTCGCGACGTGTCGGAGGGCGTTCGGCGAGGACTGCCACCTGGCCATCGACGGTGACCTCGGAGTGGCCCGCCGGGGTTGCGAGATCACCGATGCGCTGGCGACCTGGACCGTCTTCGCCCAGCACGGCGCCACGTTCGGCGAGCGCCTGGCGCACGCCCACGGTCGCCTCGCGGCCGGCTCACCCGGAGTGGTGGTCCAGATCGGGATGGACACCCCTCAGGTGACTGTCTCCGACCTCCGCCTGGCCGCTGGGCTGGCTGAGGGAGGCGCTGCGGTTCTCGGGCCGGCCCTCGACGGCGGCTGGTGGGCGCTCGCGCTGGAGCACGCCGAGCGGGCCGCGGTCCTGTGCGGCGTACCGATGTCGACTCAGGGGACCTACGCCGCGACCTGGTCCGCGCTGGCCGCGGCCGGCCTGGAGGTGCGCGAAACCTGCGCGCATCTGGACGTCGATACCGTCGAGGACGCCGCTCTCGTCGCCGGCGCTGCGCCCAATACCCGGTTCGGTGACACCTGGCTCGCTCTGGCGGCGGTGGCGCGATGACCGCCGTGACCGTGCTCGGTGCGAGGTCCTTGACGACGGTGTACTCAGCCGCGCTGCGTGGCGAGGCGTGCCACGTGGTCGGTCCGGGTGAGAACCGGCGTCCGCTCCCGGTCGCTGCGTGGACGCGCTACGCAGACGCCGGTGACCGGGCGCTGCTCGCGCACTGCGTCGGGCCGACCCTCGACATCGGCTGCGGGCCGGGACGGATGACGCAGTTCCTCGCCCAGACCGGACATGCGGCGCTCGGCATCGACGTCGTACCCGAGGCCGTCTTCCAGACCCGCAATCGTGGTGTTTCCGCGCTGGTGCGCGACGTTTTCGAGGCCGTGCCCGGTGAGGGACGGTGGACCACCGCCTTGCTCGCCGACGGCAACATCGGCATCGGTGGTGAGCCGCGGGCTCTGCTGACCCGGGTGGTGGAGCTGATCGAGCCTGGCGGCCGCGTCGTGGTGGACCTGGAGCCTCCGGGGAGCGGCGTCCACACCCGACGGGTGCGCCTGGAGACGCGCTCGGGGCGCAGTCACCCGTTCCAGTGGACGGTCGTCGGCAGTGACGCGATCGGCCTGGTGGCCGCCGGCACCGGGCTGCGTGTCGCCTCGGTGCACAGCCACGGCGAGCGCTGGTTCGCCGTCCTCGTGAAGGAGGGCTGAGATGACCCTTCAGCTCAGGCCTCCGCCGGTCCCTGACGAGGCGGACTTCACGTCCCGACTGCGCAGCCCGGCGGTCGCCGCGAGGGTCGGGGTGTGGCTCGGCATCTGTTTCGGGATCGCCTTCGTCACCGGCCTGATCAGCCACGAGGCCTACGTCCACCACCCGTTCATCGCGTTTCCCACCCGTCCGGTGTGGCTCTACCGGGTCACCCAGGGGCTGCACGTCACCACCGGTACGGCGGCGATCCCGCTTTTGCTGGTCAAGTTGTGGACCGTCTTCCCGAAGCTGTTCTCGCGACCGCCGAAGAAGGTCCGGCTGCTCCTGGTCGAGTCGCTCGAGCGCGGCTCGATCGCCGTCCTGGTGGCGTCCTCGATCTTCCAGCTCGCCTCGGGCCTGCTGAACAGCTCGCAGTGGTACCCATGGGGCTTCGACTTCAGGGCGACCCACTACGCGATGGCGTGGGTCGCGATCGGCGCGTTGATCGTCCATGTCGCCGTGAAGCTTCCGGTCATCCGCGACGTCCTGGGGGCCGACATCGATGCCGGGCTCCACGATCGCGAGTCGATGGCCGGGGCCGCGCCGATCAGCCGCCGTGGCCTGGTCCGCAGTGCCATCCTGGCGTCGGGGGTCGCCGTGCTGGCGACTGCCGGGAGCACGGTTCCCGTGCTGCGCAAGGTGTCGGTCTTCGAGATCCGCACCGGTGCCGGTCCGGCAGGTATTCCGATCAACACGTCGGCGCAGCACGCCGGGGTCATTCCGGCCGCGCTCAGCGAGGGCTACCGGTTG
>NZ_JAOPXI010000078.1 GCF_025965215.1 Marmoricola sp. | reverse complement strand
TGGTGACCGACGAGCTGGTCGAGGAGCGGTTCGCTGACGCCACCGCACCCGGTGCCGCCGAAGCCATGCGGTCGATGGGGATGTCGTTCTGGAACCCCGAGTGGGCGCAGGACGGCATGCTGTGGCGCGAGGCGCACCAGCTCCACCAGCACACGTTGCTGACCTGGGGCCGTGAGGACCGGGTCAACCCGCTGGACGGTGCGATGGTGGCGCTCAAGACGATCCCGAAGGCCCAGCTGCACGTGTTCCCGAACTGCGGCCACTGGGCCCAGATCGAGGCGGCCGAGGAGTTCGCCGAGATCACCACTGCCTTCCTTGCCCGGCACAAGGAACGCAAGAAGGAGGGCACCGCATGACTATCGACATCAAGTCCATGGGTTACATCCGGGTTGCGAGCACCGACCTCGAGGCGTGGAAGCTCTTCGCCGGCAAGGTTCTCGGTCTGGCCGAGGGACGTGGCCCGACGGCAGAGAACCTCTACTACCGGATCGACGCCGTCAGCGCCCGCGTCGTCGTGTTCCCCAGCGACGTGGACCAGCTGGCGGCAACAGGCTGGGAGCTGGCCGACCACCAGGCCCTGCAGGACGCCCGCGAGCACCTGGGCAAGGCCGGGGTCGCCTTTGACGAGGGCACGCGCGAGGAGCTGGCCGACCGCAGGGTCCAGGAGCTGATCCACTTCACCGACCCGTGGGACAACGTCTTCGAGCTCTTCCACGGCATCACCTACGAGTCGCGTCCGGTCGTCACGCCGTACGCCGCCACCTTCGTCACCGCCGACCAGGGGATGGGCCACATCGTCATCCCGGTCCTCGACGACGTCGAAGCGCTGCGTTTCTACACCGAGGTGCTCGGCTTCCGGTTGCGCGACTCGATGAGCATGCCAGGCGAGTTCGTCGGCAAGGAGCCGGGCTCGAAGGTGTGGCTCCGCTTCCTCGGGGTCAACCCGCGCCACCACAGCCTCGCGTTCCTGCCCATGCCGAACCCGTCGAAGTGCGTGCACGTGATGCTCGAGGTCGACCAGCTCGACCACGTCGGCCGGGCCCTGGAGCGGGTCAAGAAGTACAAGGCGCCGCTCTCCGCGACGCTCGGGCGGCACATGAACGACGAGATGGTCTCCTTCTATGTCCGGTCGCCCGGTGGCTTCGACGTCGAGTTCGGCACCGAGGGCCTCCAGGTCGACGACAGCCGCTGGGTGGCTCGCGAGAGCACCGCCGTGTCCTACTGGGGACACACCTTCGGCGGAGGCCAGTAGGTGATGGGAGGCGGGGGAGCAGCCAGCGTTCCGGACGGGATGAGCGAGAACGCGCGGGAGACCTGGCCCAGCCAGGAGCTGATCGACTCCTGGCTCGGGAACGAGCTCGACTTCGAGCTGCGCCTCGGCGAGCACACGCCGATACCCGACGACCCCGAAGCGGCGGCGAGAGCCCGCCAGTTCCGCGACGTGCTGGGCCTGTTCTGCAGCGGGGTGACCGTCGTGACCTCGGTCTCCGACGGCGCACCGGTCGGGATGACCTGCCAGTCGTTCTCCTCGGTGTCCCTCGAACCGCCCCTGGTGATGTTCAGTCCGGCGAAGACGTCCCGTGCCTGGCCGTTGATGCAGCGTGCCGGCTTCTTCTGCGTCAACATCCTGGCTGCCGACCAGGCGGACCTCTCGAACGGGATGGCGACCAAGGGCGACGAGAAGTTCAACGGCGTCGGCTGGAGTACGGCGACCACGGGCGCACCGGTGATCGACGGTGTGCTCGGCTACATCGACTGCACCGTGCACCAGGTGATCGAGGCCGGTGACCACTACGTGGTGATCGGCCGCGTCAAGCAGCTCGCCTTCGGGGATCGCCACGGTGGTGAGACCACCACCGCGGTCGCCGCAGCCGATCCGCTGCTGTTCTTCAGCGGCACCTACACGCGTCCCGAAAGGTAGGCGAAGCGGGCCCCAGGAGGCGATGATGCGTTTCGACATCATCGACCGCACCTCGGAGGACCCATGAGCACCGAAGCCGCCAGCCCGTCCCAGCCGCCCGCCCAGGTGCCGGCCCAGCCGACAGCGCACCCGGCGTACCTGAAGGTGGCCGAGGACCGCGCCGGGCGGGTCCAGCTCCGGATCGCCGACGCGATCACGAAGTTCGCCGGGTCGATGAACTTCGTCTACCTGCACGCCGTCATCTTCGGGGCGTGGATGCTGGTCATCGAGAAGTCGCCGTGGCCGACGCTGACCCTCGTGGTCTCGCTCGAGGCGATCTTCCTGTCCACGTTCGTGATGATCGGCCAGAACCGGCAGGCCCAGTACCAGCAGGCCAAGGCCGACCACGACTTCGTGGCCCAGGAGCTCGAGCTCAAGACCAACACCGACATCACCCGGGAGATCCACAAGCTCACCACCGAGCTGCACCGCCGGATGGTCACGAATCCCTGACGGCGAGGAGTTGATGTCGTGACGTTTCCCGTCTACCCGGACTCGCCGACGGTTCTGGCCGCGAACCAGGCCGCCCTCGCGCGGGTCAGCGATGTCGAGCAGGATTTCAGCGTGCGCCTGCTGCGCAGCTTCCTGGGCCTGTGCGAGAACTCCCGCACACGGCAGCCGATGATGCGGATGGTCCGGGGGTCGGTGGGCAGCGCGCGTGCCGGTCGGGCGTTCTACCGGGTCCTGAACCGGAGCGTGGTCAATCCGGCCGCCAAGGCGACCGGGATGCACGCCTCGGCGCTGAAGATCGAGCTGGTGTGCGGCCAGCTCGTCGGGCTGGCGATGATGCGCTACGTGCTCCAGGTGGAGCCGGTCGCCTCGGCGCCGGCCGAGGACATCGTGCGACAGTTCGCGCCGGCTATCAGGGCGACCGTGCGCTCCTCCTGACCCGAGCCTGTGGACGACGCCGACGCGCATAGGGACGGTTCCGTCAGGGTGGGTCGATGGATCTCGTTCCCGCATTGCAGTGCCCGGGTCTGTCGGGTCCGTTCACCCCCGCGATCGCCGCTGCTGCCGGTGTGGGGAGAGCGAGTCTGGAGCGCCTGCACCGCGACGGTCGGATCCTCCGGCTGCTGCGTGGTGTCTACGTCGATGCGCAGGTGCCGCTCACCTCACGCGTGCGCGCCCGGGCTGTGGCCCTGGTCGTCGGTCGCCGCCAGATCGTCGTGGACCGGACGGCCGCGTGGGTGCACGGCGCCGAGCTGCTGGCTGTGCCGGCTCACGCACCGGTGCCGGTGGATCTCCACGGCCGGCGCCGGTACGTCGGCGGGCACGTGCCCTTCGCGCGCACCGACCTGGACGAGCTGGAGGGCATCACCTGTACGACGCCCGTGCGCACCGCCCTCGACGTCGGACGGCAGCTGGCCCCCGAGCGCGCTCTCGTCGCGCTCGACAGCATGCTGCGTGCCGGGACGCTGCGGCATCCCGAGCTGATCGCGGCCAGTGCGCTGTCCCACGGCCTGCCCGGAGCGGGGCAGCTGCGCGAGCTGGCGGCGCGGGCGGACGGTCGGGCGGCGGAGGCAGCCGAGTCCGTGCTCCGGCTGCGTTGGTACGACGCCCGCCTGCCGACCCCGACGCCCTCGGTGCAGGTGGCCGGCGCACGGCTGGCCCTCGGGCTCGGGGTGCAGCGGTTCGGGGTCGTCATGTCCGGCCAGGCGACCCCGGCCGAGCTGAACGCCTGCGCCCGGGCCGGCTGGCGTGTGCTGGTCGTGGCCCGCTCACGGGTGCTCGCCGAGGACCCCACCGCGGTCATCGGACACCTCGAGCGCGAGTTCCACCAGCACCTGCTTGCCGAAGCCGGCTGACGATTAGGGTCTGGCCATGGACCTTCCGCTCGGCTGGCGTACCGACCTCGCGGTGCTTCGACTCGGCGGGTCCTCGATCGAGGAGTACGCCGACCACCTGGTGGTGCGGACGCCCGCAAACCCGACGTACTACTGGGGGAACTTCGTCTTCGTCACCGACCCGGACGCCGTCGACGACGCAGCCCGCTGGCTCGACAGGTTCGAGCACTGTTTTCCCCACGCCGCGCACCGCTCGATCGGCCTCGTCTCGGAACCGACTGACCAGTGCTGGCACGACGTCACGATGTTCATCGAGCGCGCCGACGTCCTGGTCGCACCCGGTGAGGTTGCCCAGCCACCGATCGCGGGCGGCTACACGGCCCGGCCCCTGACGACACCCGACGACTGGTCGCAGTCGACCCGGCTGCGCCAGGCCGCCTTTCCCGAGCAGGACGAGTTCGAGGAGCGGGTCACCGTCACCCGGATCGCGGTCGCCGCTGGCGGAGCGTTGACCTGGTTCGGTGCGTTCGCAGGCGACCAGCTCGTGGCCGAGCTCGGGATCGCGTACCTCGGCGAGGGCGTGGCCCGCTACCAGAGCGTGCTCACCCATCCCGACCACCGCCGGCGCGGGCTGACCAGCCACCTGCTGGGGGTGGCGGCGAAGCACGCCCGCGACCAGGGCGCGGAGACCCTCGTGATCATCGCGGACGCCGACACGGACGCCGGCCGCCTCTACCGGGCTGCGGGCTTCGCCTTCGACAGCGTGAACTACCAGGTCAGCCGGGTGCCGGGGATCATCCCAGCCGGCTGATCGCCTCGGCGATCGAGAGCGTGCGCCGCGCGGACTCGACGTGCAGGTTCTCGACCATCCGACCGTTGTAGGTCACCACGCCCGTCGTACGCGCATCCCACGCCGCCAGGATCCCGCGGGCGTCCTCGACCGCCTGGTCGGACGGTGCGAACGCCTCGTTGGCGCCGTCGACCTGGCCCGGATGGATCAGTGTCTTCCCGTCGAAGCCGAACTGCCGCCCCTGGTGGCACTCGGCCAGGAACCCGTCGATGTTCTTGACGTCGTTGTAGACGCCGTCGAGCACGACCTTGCCGGTGGCACGCGCGGCCAGCACGGCGAGCTGCAGGCTGGTCCACAGGGGAGCCCGCCCCGGCACGTGCTCGGTATAGGTCTCCTTGACCAGGTCGTTGGTCCCGAGGACCAGGACGGTGAGGCGGTCCGAGGCGGCCGCGATCTCCTCGCAGTGCAGGATCGCGTACGGCGACTCGATCATCGCCCAGAGCTTCGTCGTCTCCGGCGCACCCGCGGCCTCGACGGCGGCGACCAGGGCGTGCACCGCCTCGGGCGAGTTCACCTTGGGCACCACGATCGCGTCCGGGCCGGCCGCAGCCGCCACGGCGATGTCCTCGTCGTGCCACTCGGTGTCCGCGCCGTTGACCCGGATCGTCAACTCGCGGCCGCCGTACTCGCCGGACCTCACCGCGGCAGCGGCATTGAGCCGGGCCTCCGGCTTGGCCTCGGGCGCGACCGCGTCCTCGAGGTCGAGGATCAGCCCGTCGCACGGGATCGTCTTGGCCTTCTCCAGGGCGCGCTCGTTGGAGGACGGCATGTACAGCACCGAGCGACGGGGACGGAAGGCAGCGGCGCTCATCATGCCTCCAGCACGATCGCGTCGTAGGCGGCCTTGAGGGCTGGGTCGATCGCAGCAAGTTCCTCGGCCAGGGCCACCATCACCTTGCACTGCTTGACCGACGCGTCGTCCTCCATCTTGCCGTCGAGCATCACCGCTCCGGTGCCGTCCCCCATCGCGGCGATCACCCGACGGGCGTGCCGGACGTCCTCGACCGAGGGTGAGAACACCTTGTTGGCGATCGCGATCTGCACCGGGTGCAACGACCAGGCGCCCACGCAGCCGAGCAGGAACGCGTTGCGGAACTGGTCCTCGCAGGCGACCGTGTCCTTGATGTCTCCGAAGGGGCCGTAGTAGGCATAGATGCCATGCATCGCGCACGCGTCGACCATCCGGGCGATCGTGTAGTGCCACAGGTCCTGCTGGTAGGTGGCCCGCGGACCTTCGATATCACCGTCCACCGGGTCCTGACGGACCAGGTAGCCGGGATGGCCGCCGCCGACGCGGGTGGTCTTCATGCGGCGGTCCGCGGCCAGGTCCGCCGGGCCCAGCGAGAGGCCCTGCATCCGGGGCGATGCTGCGCAGATCTCCTCGATGTTCGCCACCCCGCGGGCGGTCTCCAGGATCGCGTGCACCTGCAGCGGCTTGCTGATCCCGGCCTTGGCCTCGAGCTGGGCCAGGATCCGGTCGATGTAGTGGATGTCCTCGGCGCCCTGCACCTTCGGCACCATGATCACGTCGAGCTTGTCGCCGATCGCCGGGACCAGGGTGGTCAGGTCGTCCAGGACCCAGGGGGAGTCGAGCGAGTTGATCCGGGTCCAGAACTGGGTCGGCCCGCGGGTGCTTCCAAGATTGGCCACGGTCCGCCCGATCTCGACGAGCCCGGCGCGCGAGATGTCCTTGTTCTCGGCCTTGACGGCGTCCTCGAGGTTGCCCAGGAGCACGTCGACGGTGCCGACCATGTCGGGGACCTTGGCGGCCATCTTCGGGTTGCCGGGGTCGAAGAAGTGGATCGCACGGCTCGGTCGGGCCGGGATCTCGCGGAGCGGAGCAGGGGCGCCGACGGCGAGGGGCGTGAAGAAATCCTTGGCGGAACGCATGTGCCGGAAGTTATCAGCACGCCCTACTCGCCGGTATGACGGATCCCACGGACCCCTAACATTCTCCGAGTGGAAGAAATCACAGCGTTCCGGGTGGGCTTCGTCCCGGGTGTGACTCCCGGCAAGTGGGAGAAGTCCTGGACCGAGCACGAACGCGCGTCTCGGCGCTGGCGTCGCCTGGACCTCCGTCCGGTCGACGCCGCCGAGGCCGACGCCCTACTGCGCAGTGGCGAGCTGGACATGTGCCTGCTGCGCGGACCGGTCGATCGCGACGTGATGCACCTGGTGGCGCTGTACGACGAGGTCGCGGTGGCCGTGGTCGCCCGGGAGCATCCGGTCACGGCGTACGACGAGATCACGCTGGCCGACCTGGACGGGGAGCTGGACGTGCTGGCCGCGTTCCCCGAGCTCGACCTGCCGATGGCGATCGAGACCGTCGCTGCCGGTTCGGGCTACCTGGTCGTGCCGATGTCGCTGGCCAGGCTGCACAGCCGCAAGGACATCGAGTTCCGTCCGGTCACCGACGCCGAGGAGTACCCGGTGGGTCTGGCGTGGCTGAGGTCGAACGACGATCCGGACACCCAGGGCTTCGTCGGAATCGTGCGCGGACGGACGGCACGCAGCAGCCGGATCTAAGGCAAACACCTGATGTCGGCGGGTACCTCAGAGGCGGAGATTGGCGGCACCTTCTCCGGAGAGGATCCGCCATGGCCGACCTGCGCGGCGCCGACAAGTCCAGCGCCGTCCTGCCCTGCCAGCAGCGTCCTGACCTCTACTTCGCGGACGCGCCGGCTGCGCTCGAACGCGCGCGTGAGTTGTGCGCGCCCTGCCCGGTGCGCGACCTGTGCCTGGCGGGGGCACTGGAACGGCAGGAACCGCACGGAGTGTGGGGCGGCCAGATCCTGGTGGCCGGAGCGGTCGTGGCTGTCAAGCGCGGCCGGGGACGTCCGCGCCGGGTCGCCTGAGCGTCACACCTGGGTCACAGGGTGCCGGGCGTGGCTGCCAGCAGCTCCGCCACGATGGCCCGGACGCCGGCAGCATTCGGGTGGTCCCCGTCGGCGGCCAGCAGCGGAGTCGGGTCGGCACCGCCGCCCGTGAAAGCTGCGACCAGGTCGACGCAGGTGTCCCCGGCGGAGCGTGCTGCCGAACAGATCTGCTGGTTGGCCAGGGTGGTGACCTCCCTGGTCCAGTCGACCTGGGCCTGGCCGCCCGCCCGTCGGGCGACGTCGCCGTCGGTGAAGACGTTCCAGTAGTCGGTGACCAGGACCGGCTCGGGATGGGTGGTGCGAAGCGCTGCGATCGCGGCCAGCACCCGCTGCAGGTTGCGGCCCATCTCCGTCGCCGGACCGCTGTAGCAGCTGCGGTCGCAGCCGACCGTCTGCCACTCGTCGAGCTGCGGGACCAGGTCGTTGGCGCCGATCGTGACCACGACCAGATCGGCCTGCGAGACCGCCGAACGGGTCGAGCGGTCGTGCTGCAGGTCGGAGAGCACGTCTGAGGTCACCAGACCGTTGGCACCCAGGTTGGTCACCTGCACCCGGCCGCCCGTACGCGCCTGGAGCGCCTTCCCGTACTCCTCGGCCAGACCGGCGCAGCCGCAGTGCGTCCCGGCCATCACCGAGTCACCGAGCCCGACCACGCGGATCACGCGGGCCGTCGGGGTTGCGGTCGCACCGTAGGACGCCGACGGACGGGCCGGCTTCGCAGTCGGGGGTCGGGCAGCGGGCGCGGCCGTCCCACCGCACCCGGCCAACAGCACGACGGCCACGCCCGCGGCAACCAGCCCCCACCGCGCCCTCATGCCACCCACGATCGCGACGCCCAGATCAGGGACTCGCCGAGGAAGCGTCCGTAGTCACGGTCGTTGTGCCCGCCGGTCGGGACGACCAGCTGACTGGCCTGAGGGACCGCAGCGCCGTACCGGCCGGGATGCGCGGTGAGCAGCTTGGCGGCGCGCGCCGGACCGAACGCGAGCACGACCGCAGCCCGCAGGACGATGATCACCGGGCCGGCGATGCACCCGAGCGCACATACGATCCTCAGCACCAGCAGCGGCTTGCCCGTGAGGGAGAGCATGGGCTCACGCTAGGGGGACGTGAGGGCGAGGCACAGGGTTCTCAGCGGATGCTCGGATACTCCCTCGGATCCGCTCAGCAATTCCGGCGGCCGCCGGGTCAGTCCAGGACCTGCGCCCGGTGCCGGTGTGCGGGCCCGTTGAGCTGCGAGAGCGCGTGCGCCCGTTTGAAGACCAGCTGGATGTCGTGCTCCCAGGTGATCGCGATGCCGCCGTGCAGCTGCATGGCCTCCGAGGCGACCTTGTCGAGGGCGTCCGAACAGTAGGACCCGGCCACCGCGGCCAGCCGCTGCAGGCTGTCGGCGTTCTCGCTCGACGGGTCGGCCACGTACGCGGCGGCCATCGCGGTGGCGCCCCAGCTCGCGGACCGGGAGGCCTCGGTGAGCACGAGCATGTCGGCCATCCGGTGCTTGAGGGCCTGGAACGAGCCGATCTGCCGGCCGAACTGCACCCGCTCGCAGGAGTAGGCGACCGTCATGTCGAGCGCGCGCTGCATCGCGCCGACCTGGAGGGCACTGGCCAGGGCTGTGCTGATCGCCCGGACATCGACCGGGGTCGCGCTCGAGCCGTCGCGAACGGCGAGCCGGAGGGTCTGGTCCATCGCGTCGGCGGCCTCGCTCGGCTCCAGCTCGACCCGGTCGAGCGAGAACGGCCGCACCGCGCCCCCGGCGAGGCGGGGGAGCAGGTCCGCCTTCTCCTGGTCCGTCCCGTGCAGCAGCAGCTGGACGACGTGCAGCGAGGAGGCGAGCAGGGGACAGGGAGTCAACGCGTAGCCGAGCTCCTCGAGCACGACTGCGGTCTCGATCACCGAGGCTCCGACGCCGTCGTACTCCTCAGGCACCGGCAGCGCAGCGACGCCGATCTGGTCACACAGCAGCTGCCACAGCTCGTCGTCGTAGCCGGCAGGGGTGGCGATCGCCGCGCGGACCGCGGCGCTGTCCGACCGGCGAGCGAGCAGGGAGCGGACCGTGGCGGCGAGCTCGTCCTGCTCCTCGGTGCGTGCGAAGTGCATCAGCCGACCAACGCAGTCGAGGTCAGGTGCGTGAGGACCCGCCCGCGGTGGTACGCCGGCGTACCCCAGGCCACCACCAGTGCCCGGATCCGGTTGAGCCACAGGCTCAAGTCGAATTCGGCCGTGTAGCCGATGGCGCCATGCACCTGCAGCCCCGTGCGAGCAGCGAGGTAGGCGGCGTCGGAGACGCAGACCTTCGCCGCCGAGACCGGGACCTCTCCCAGAGCGGCGCCGAAGACCAGCGGGCGCGCGAAGTCGAGAGCGATCCGGACGTCGGCGAGCTGGTGCTTGATCGCCTGGTACGAGCCGATCTCGCGCCCGAACTGCTTGCGCTGCTTGACGTAGGCGACCGAATCGGCCAGGACCCGCTCGCCGGCGCCCAGCAACTCAGCCGAGCACGCAAGCACCGCCCGGTCGACGGCAACCGCGTCGCACTCGGCAGCACCGTTGACGACCGTCAGCGTGCGGGTGGTGTCGATCGATGCGTGCGTCGCTCCAGGGGCTCCGCTCAGCAGCCGCGCGACCTGGGCGTCGGCGGCGTACTGCGAGATCCCGGGGACGGCCGCGGTGACGAGCTCGCCCTCGACCTGGGGTGCCAGTGCCGCCGACTCGATCCACGGACCGACCGCGAGCTCGTGGCCGAGCACCTCGAAGGCGACAGCCAGGTCGACCAACGTGCCGCCGAGGCCGCCCTCCTCCTCCGAGGCGACCAGGGCGGTCACGCCCTGGTCGGCGAGCCGCGACCACAACGCCAACCCGGGTGTCATGTCACCGGAGGCCCACGTGCGCGCCACCGCGACGGAGTCGCCGGACCGCATCAGGGCAGTGAGCGCGGAGCCGAAGCCGACCTGCTCGTCGGTCAGTTCGAACTTCATCGCTGAGCCCCCTTCGGTTCGCGCGGCAGGCCGAGGATCCGCTCGGCGATGATGTTGCGCTGGATCTCGTTCGTACCCGCGTAGATCGGGCCGGAGAGCGCGAAGACGTAGCCGTCCATCCAGGGCGTGTCGAGCAGTTCGGCGTCCGCGCCGAGCAGGTCGAGGCCGGTCTCGTGCAGCGCGATGTCCAGCTCGCTCCAGAACACCTTGTTGATCGAGCCGGCCGCACCCATCTCGCCGCCGTCGGCGAGCCGGGTCACGGTGCCCCAGGTGAACAGGCGGTAGGCCTGCGCTGCGATCCACGCGTCGACCACACCGGTCCACGCCTCTGGGTGCTCGGAGCCGCGGTCCTTCCACAGCTCCACCAGCCGGTCGGCTGCGGCACAGAAGCGCCCGGGGGAGCGCAGCGAGAGCCCGCGCTCGTTGCCGGCAGTGCTCATCGCGACCCGCCAGCCGTCGCCCGGCGCACCGAGGACGTCGGCGTCGGGGACGAACACGTCGTCGAAGAAGATCTCGGCGAACCCGGCCTCGCCGTCGAGCTGCGCGATCGGGCGGACCGTGACGCCGCGGGCATCGAGCGGGAACAGGAAGTAGGTCAGGCCGGCGTGCTTGGCACTGTCGGGATCGCTGCGGAAGAGGCCGAAGCCCCAGTGGGCGTAGGTCGCACGCGAGGACCAGGTCTTCTGGCCGTTGAGGACCCAGCCGGCGCGGGCCTCGTCGCGGGTCGCCGTGGATCGCAGCGAGGCCAGGTCGGACCCGGCCTCGGGCTCGGACCATGCCTGGGCCCAGATCTTCTCGCCGGTCGCCATCGAGGGCAGGAAACGAGCCTGCTGCTCGGGGGTGCCGTGGTCGAAGATGATCGGTGCGAGCAGGAAGATGCCGTTCTGGCTCACCCGCCCGGGGGCTCCGGCCCGGTAGTACTCCTCCTCGAAGATCACCCATTCGACCAGCGAGGCCTCGCGACCGCCGACCTCGCGCGGCCAGGACACGACCGAGTACCGCTCGGCAGCGAGCTTCGCCTCCCAGTCCTGGTGCAGTGTCCAGCCCTCGGCGGTGTCCATCGACGGCAGTGGCTCGGCCGGCACGTTGGCCCTCAGCCACGCGCGGACCTCGGCCTGGAAGGCGAGCTCGTCGGGGGTCAGATCGAGATTCACTCGTTTCTCTCCGGTTCCTGAGGAGGCGCGCCAGCGCCGCCTCGAAGGGCGGTCTTGAGCACCTTGCCGGACGCGTTGCGGGGGAGGCCGTCGACGAACTCCACGAGCCGCGGCGCCTTGTAGTTGGCCAGCCGCTCGCGAGCGAACGAGATCACGGCCGCCGTGTCGAGATCGGCGCCGGGGCGGCGGACGACGAACGCCTTGCCGATCTCGCCCATCCGCTGGTCCGGTACCCCGATCACGGCCACGTCGGCGACGCCGTCGAGCCGGGTCAGCGCCTGCTCGACCTCGGCGGGGTACACGTTGAAGCCGCCGGAGATGTACATGTCCTTGAGGCGGTCGGTGATCCTCAGGTTCCCGGCCTTGTCGAGGGTGCCGATGTCGCCGGTGTGCAGCCAGCCGTCGGCGTCGATGGCCTCGGCCGTCGCGGCCGGGTCGTCGAGGTAGCCGAGCATGACGATGTCACCGCGCACCAGCAGCTCGCCGCCGTCACCGATCCGGGTCTCGACCCCGGTGATGGCACGACCACACGTGCTGGCCACGAGCTCGTCGGGGTCGCCCTCCCGGCACATCGTGACGACAACGGCCTCGGTCATGCCGAACGCGGTGTAGACGTGGTCGATGCCCAGACCCTCGGGGGACGGCGCGCGCATCCGCTCGATCAGGACGACCGGGACGACGGCCGCGCCGGTGATCGACAACCGGAGCGAGGACAAGTCGCGCGTGGCCCGCCCGGGCGCGTCGAGTAGCGAGGTGAAGACGGTCGGGGCGCCCGGCAGCAACGTGATCCGCTCGGCCTCGATCAGGTCCATGACAGCGTCGACGTCGAAGGTCGCCACCGGGTACAGGGTCGCCCCGGTGAGCAGGCCGACGACGATCCCGATCTTGTAGCCGAAGGAGTGGAAGAACGGGTTGACCACCAGGTAGCGGTCCTCGGCGTCCACGCCTCCGATCTCGGCCCACGCGGCGGACACCGCGATCGTCTGCCGGTGCGCGCTCATCGCGCCCTTGGAGCGTCCGGTGGTGCCGGAGGTGAACAGGATGTCGGCGACGTCGTCGGGCGATACAGCGCCGGAGCGGGCCTCGATCTCAGCGAGGCCCACCTCGTGGGCGTCGACGTCCCCGAGGCGGGTGAGGACGTCCTTGAGGTCGACAACGTCGTGGACGGAGTGCAGGTCGCTGGCCGCTCGCAGGTCGGCGATCTGGGTGCCTCCGAGGAACCCGTCATCGACGATCACCAGGGCTGCTGAGGTCCGGTCGACGATGTCGGCGACCTCATGGGCGGTGTACCGGGAGTTCGCCGGAACGAGCGTGCCTCCGGCGTAGGTGACAGCCAGGGCCGCGATCACCCAGTCGATGCTGTTCGGCGCCCACATGACCACCCGGAAGCCAGGTTCGACGCCGTACGCGACGTAGCCGCGGGCGACTGCCCGCACGAGCTCGAGCGTCTCGGCGAAGGAGACACGACGCTGGCCCTCGACCAGGAACGGCCGGTCCCGATGAGCCTCGGCGGCCGCGCGCAGGACGGCGGGCAGGGTGTCGGGGTGAGCCACGCGGTCCCTCCTTCTTCGTTACCAAGCAAGTGCTTGGTAGGCTACTCTACACGGAAGCGATCGAGCAGAAGAGGGACCAGTGGACCTGACCGACACGAGCGAGGACAAGGCCTTCCGCGCGGAGGTCCGGACCTGGCTCGAGGACAACCTGGTGGGCGACTTCGCTGCGCTCAAGGGGCGCGGTGGCTCCGGCAAGGACCTCGAGGCGCACGACGAGCGCCTCGACTGGGACCGGCACCTGGCCAGGCACGGCTGGACCTGCATCGGCTGGCCGACCGAGTACGGCGGCCGCGGCCTGTCCCTGATGCAGCAGGTCATCTTCCATGAGGAGTACGCCCGCTCGGACGCTCCGGCCCGGGTCAACCACTTCGGCGAGGAGCTCCTCGGTCCGACCCTGATCCACTTCGGCTCTGAGGCCCAGAAGGCGCGGTTCCTGCCGCCGATCGTGGCCGTGGACGAGCTGTGGTGCCAGGGCTACTCCGAGCCCGGCGCCGGCTCCGACCTCGCGAACATCGCCACGAAGGCACGCCTCGACGGCGAGGAGTGGGTGATCGACGGCCAGAAGGTGTGGACGTCGCTGGCCCAGTTCGCCGACTGGATCTTCGTGCTCGCGCGCACCGAACCTGGCTCCGAGCGGCACCGCGGGATCAGCTTCCTGCTCGTCCCGATCGAGCAGGACGGCATCGAGATCCGCGGCATCGAGCAGCTCACCGGCGGTGCCGAGTTCAACGAGGTCTTCTTCACCGGTGCGCGGACCGCAGCCGATCTGGTCGTCGGCGAACCCGGCCAGGGCTGGGGTGTGGCGATGGGCCTGCTGGGCTTCGAGCGCGGCGTCTCCACACTGGGCCAGCAGGTCGGCTTCCAGCGCGAGCTCGCCGCCCTGATCGACCTGGCCCGGCGCAACGGCAGCTATGACGACCCGATCATCCGTGACCGTCTGGCACGGGCCACCGTCGAACTGGAGGTGATCCGGCTCAACGCCCTGCGCACGCTGTCCAGCGAGCAGGCCCCGCAGCAGGCCCCGCAGCAGGCCAGCATCGCCAAGCTGCTCTGGGCCACCTGGCACCGCACCCTCGGCGAGCTCGCCATGCTCGTCCGCGGCGTCGACGCGCTCACCGCAGGACCGGGCTACGACCTCGACGAGTGGCAACGACTGTTCCTCTTCACCCGCGCCGACACGATCTACGGCGGCTCCGACGAGGTCCAGCGCAACATCCTCGCCGAGCGCGTGCTCGCCCTGCCCCGAGACCCCCGATGACCCAGGAGACCCGATGACCGCCGTACGCCCCGAACAGCCCACCCCCGCCTACGTCGAGGGCCACGGACTGCTGAAGGACAAGGTCGTCGTCGTGACCGCTGCGGCCGGAGCCGGCATCGGCGCGAGCGTCGTCAGGCGCGCCCTCGAGGAGGGCGCCAGGGCGGTCGTCCTGAGCGACACCCATGAACGACGCGTGGCCGAGGCGCACGAGGCCCTCGCCGCGGAGTTCGGGTCGCAGCAGGTGCTGAGCACCGTCACCGACGTCACCGACGAGGCCCAGGTCCAGGCGCTCCTGGATCTGGCCGACACCGTCGGGGGGGTGGACGTGATGATCAACAACGCCGGCCTCGGTGGCACCGCCAGCGTGCTGGAGATGACCGATGAGCAGTGGAGCAAGGTCCTCGACATCACCCTCACCGGCACCTTCCGCAGCGTCCGGGCGGCGTCGAACCGGATGATGGCCAACGGCACCCGGGGCGTCATCGTCAACAACGCCAGCGTGATCGGTTGGCGGGCCCAGGAAGGTCAGGCCCACTACGCCGCCGCGAAGGCCGGCGTGATGGCACTGACCCGGTGCGCGGCACTCGACGTCGCACCGCACGGGATCCGCGTCAACGCGGTCTCGCCGAGCCTGGCGATGCACCCTTTCCTGGCCAAGGTGACCTCGGACGAGCTGCTTCACGAGCTCAAGCAGCGTGAGGCCTTCGGCCGCGCGGCCGAGCCGTGGGAGGTCGCCAACGTGATGGTGTTCCTGGCCAGCGACTACTCGTCGTACCTGACCGGTGAGGTGATCAGTGTCAGCAGCCAGCACGCCTGAACCCGCCGGTCCGAGCCGTCGCGACGAGCTGCTCGCGATCGCCGGGGGCCTGTTCGCCGAACGCGGCTTCAAGAACACCACGGTCCGCGACATCGCCGACGCCGCGGGCATCCTGTCGGGCAGCCTGTACCACCACTTCGACTCCAAGGAGTCGATGGTCGACGAGCTGCTCGATACCTTCCAGACCGAGCTCTGGAAGCAGTACGACGCCATCGAGGCCAGCGACCTGACCGCCCGGGGCAAGCTCGAGGCGGTCGTGCGGGCATCGTTCGAAGCGATCGGCGAGCATCGCAACGAGGTCGCGATCTTCCAGAGCGACGCGCTGTACCTGGCCACCTTCGAGCGCTTCGGCTACCTGATCG
Source organism: Marmoricola sp. (assembly GCF_025965215.1). GTDB lineage: Bacteria > Actinomycetota > Actinomycetes > Propionibacteriales > Nocardioidaceae > Marmoricola. The sequence continues at coordinate 6,604 of NZ_JAOPXI010000078.1, read as the reverse complement.
AGCGGAACCGCAAGTTCCGCACGCTGTGGACCGGCCTGCTCGAGGCAGGAGTCGCCAGCGGAGAGCTCCGGGCCGACCTGGACATCGCGCTGGTGTACCGGTTCCTGCGCGACACCGTCTGGGTGGCCGTGCGCTGGTACCGCCCCGGCGGAACGCTCACGCCGGCCGATGTGGCCGACCAGTACCTGACCATCCTCCTGCAAGGCATAGAGAAGGAGTCCCGATGACCGAGGCCTACATCATCGACGCGGTCCGCACCCCGGTCGGCAAGCGTCGTGGATCGCTAGCTGGCGTGCACTCGGCCGATCTCGGGGCCCATGTGCTGAAGGCACTCGTCGAGCGCACCGGCGTGGACCCGGGCGCGGTCGACGACGTGATCATGGGCTGCTGCGACACGATCGGTTCCCAGGCGGGCGACGTCGCCCGCACCGCGTGGCTGGTGGCCGGCCTGCCCGACCACGTGCCCGGCGTCACCATCGACCGCCAGTGCGGCTCGAGCCAGCAGGCGGTGCACTTCGCTGCGCAGGGCGTGATGTCGGGGACCCAGGACCTGGTGGTGGCCGGGGGACTGCAGAACATGTCCGCGATCCCGATCTCGGCAGCGATGCTGGTCGCCGACCAGTATGGGTTCACCACGCCGTTCGCCGAGTCGCCCGGCTGGAACGCCCGGTACGGCGATGTGGAGGTCTCGCAGTTCAACTCGGCCGAGATGATCGCCGAGAAATGGGACATCAGCCGTGAGGACATGGAGAGGTTCGCACTGTCCTCGCACACGCGGGCGCGCACTGCCATCGACGAGGGTCGGTTCACCCACGAGATCGCGCCGGTGACGTTGGCCGACGGCACCGTCTTCACCACCGACGAGTGCCCCCGCGACACGTCCTTGGAGAAGATGGCCGGCCTGGAACCGCTCGCCCCAGGGGGGCGTATCACGGCCGCCGTCGCGAGCCAGATCTGCGACGCGTCCTCGGCGCTGCTGATCGCCTCGGCCCAGGCCATCAAGGATCACGGCCTGAGCCCGCGGGCCCGGATCCACCACCTCTCGGTCAAGGGGGACGACCCGGTCTGGATGCTCACCGGCCCGATCCGCGCGACGAGGCACGCGCTGGCCAGGACCGGGCTGGGCATCGACGACATCGACCTGTTCGAGTGCAACGAGGCGTTCGCGTCCGTCGTACTGGCCTGGGCCAAGGAGCTCGAGGTGCCGCTGGAGAAGGTCAACGTCAACGGCGGCGGCATTGCGCTGGGCCACCCCATCGGGGCGACCGGCACCCGGATCATGGCCACCATGCTCAACGAGCTGGAGCGTACCGGTGGTCGCTACGGCCTGCAGACGATGTGCGAGGGCGGCGGGCAGGCCAACGTCACGATCATCGAACGCCTCTGACCCGGGCTCAGGACGCGGTAGGTTCTCGACACAGAGCGAAGGGTCGGCCCGGGAACAGCGAAAGAGGATCACATGCGTAGGTTCGGTGCGGCACTTGCGATCAGCATGCTCCTGGTGACGTCCGGCTGTGGCGGCAGCAGTAGCTCGCGCCCTTCGGCCGACGACATCTCGAAGGCCTTGCGCAAGGGGGACTCGGTCCTCGGCGCCGCGTCATCGAAGCTCTCCAAGAAGTCCGCCGACTGCGTCGGCAAGGTCTTCGTCGCGTCGAAGCTCTCCGACAAGGCGCTGCAGGCGATCGTTGCCGCGAACAAGGCGTACAAGCCCTCGACCACGGACACGGCCGCGATCAACGGCCTGGAGACGAAGATCGTGGCCTGCATCACGAACCCGTGAGTCCTGCCCGCGATCGCATCCGAGCGGCCGGCCAGCCCGAGTGGTCACTTTCGGTGCACCGAGTAGTCAGTTCCTTCGTCGGAACTGACCACTCGGACCAACGGAGGTGACTAATCGGCGAGGTAGGTGTGGGTGCGGCGAAGTTCGGTAGCGGCCTGGGTGACGATCCGATCGATCAGCGCCTCACAGGTCGGCAGGTCGTCGATGACGCCCACGACCTGGCCTGAGGCGAGGATGCCGGCATCGGGGTCGCCCTCGACCAGGCCGGCCTTGAGCATCATCGGGGTGTTGGCCGCGAGGTCCATCTGCGCCCAGGATCGCTCGGAGCCGTGCTTCATCGACTGCCCGTCGCGGATCAGCCCGGCCCACGACATGCCGCTCATCTTCTTGAACGCCAGCGTGCGGCGCGCGGTGGGTCCGAGGCGCTTGATCGCGCTGGACTCCTCGACCGCGTCGACCAGGTCGGTACGCAGCATCCGGTGCGGCATCCCGTCGACCTTGGCGGTGACCACGGTGCCGTTCAGGTCGGCGGCGAGATAGCGCTGCTTGACGGCATCCGGGACGGTCGAGTCCGCGGTCAGCAGGAACCGGGTGCCCATCCCGACACCGGCCGCGCCGTAGGACAGGACGGCGGCGAGGCCACGGCCGTCGAAGAACCCGCCAGCGGCGATCACGGGAATGTCCACCGCGTCGAGAACCGTGGGAAGCAGCAGCGTGGTCGGCACCGACCCGGTATGCCCTCCGCCCTCGCCGCCCTGGATCATCACGGCGTCCGCGCCCCAGGACGCCACCTTCTTGGCATGCTTGGGCGCTCCGATGCTCGGGATCACGACGATGTCGTGCTCCTTGAGCCTGGCGATCAGCTCGGGTTTCGGGGCCAGCGCGAAGGACGCAACCTTGACGCCGTACTCGATGAGCAGGTCGCAGCGCGCCGGGGCATCGGCGGCATCCGCCCGCAGGTTGACCCCGAACGGCGCGGCGGTGCGGCCCTTGACCTCGATGATCGCCTTCTCCAGCTCGGCGTGCGTCATCGTGGCCGACGCCAGGATGCCGAGGCCGCCCGCATTCGCCGTACCGGAGACCAGGCGCGGACCGGCCACCCAGCCCATCCCGGTCTGCACGACCGGATGCCGTACGCCGACCAGCTCGGTCAGCTGGGTCTTCAGCAGCTGCTCGATCACGAGGGCACCTCTCGGTCACGCAGGTTCTTGGGGTCGAGCACGTTCCGGATGATCATCAGCTCGGTCTCCGTGGGTTCCCGCGTCACGGGGACGTCGTCGCTGGCGTTCAGCTCGAAGCCGGTGGCGGCCTCGACGTCGGCGACCGAAACGCCCGGATGCACCGACAGCAGCCGGACGGTGTCACCGGGTCCACGCAGGTCGAAGACCCCGAGGTTGGAGACGATCCGGTGGATGTCGTGGTAGCGGGACGCGCCCGGTCCGGCAGCCTTGGCCCGAGCCGGGCCGACCCCCGAGACGACGTCGACCTGCTCCACGAAGACGCGGGTGCCGTGCTTCGGGACCCAGTACGACGTCCGGTTGTTCACCGTGTTGCCCGGGGCTCCGCGCGAGCCGAGCATCTGGCGTGTCGGACGGGCGAAGTCGCCGATCGCCGAGATGTTCTGGTTGCCGTGCCGGTCGACCTGGGTGGCACCCATCATCACGTGGCGTTTCCCGTACGCCACGACGTCGAAGACCCGCCGGAACGGGATCCAGCCCTCGACCACGTCGGCCTTGGCGAACAGCGGGGGAGTCCCGCCGAGGAACAGTGACTCCCCGTCGGAGATGACCAGGTCCGGATTGGAGGTCAGCTTGGCCAGACGGACGCCGAGCATGGGGAGCATGCCCATCGGCGAGGCGAAGATCTCGCCGTCGTCCTTGAAGGCGTCGGCAATGGCGGCCGCACACACCTCGGCCCGCGTGAACTCGCTCATGCCTGCTCCTGGTTGAACGCTGCGACGGCTGCCTGGTACGCGGCTTCGTCCCCGGAGAGGAACCGCGCCTCGAAAGCCGCCCACTCCTCGTCGCTTCCCGAAGCAGCGGTCACGTAGGCCTTCTGGAACGTCTCGTCGCGTTCGTAGTCGGGCGTGCACATCGTGAAGTGCGCACCGTTCGGTGTCTCGACGACGCCGTCGACCATCATCCGGCTGATCAGCAACCGCTGGACCGGAGTGTCGATCGTCAGTCCGGCCGTGTCGACGATCTGCTCGCAGGACACGAAGGCTCGCTGGGCCGCCTGGACGAACAGGTCGTCGAAGTACGGGTCGGGGCCGAGGTAGGTCGCGTCGCCATGTGGGTCCGCGCGGTTCAGGTGCACGAGCGCGACATCGAGCCGCAACGCCGGAACGGCAGTCAGCGACTCGTACGCGCCGTCCGCGTCGGCGTACGGCGAGGTGACGGTCAGGATCTGGGGGTTGTTGACCAGGACGTCCGACCCGAGACCGGCCCGCATCGGCAGGAACGGGAGCCGCTGCGCCGCGGCGTAGAGACCGGTGGCGAACATGCCCTCGTCGAGCTCGACGACCTCCGGGATCGTGCCGTTCTGGCGTGCCCGCTGGAAGTTCGGCTCCAGCGGGATCGAGTCCAGTGAGACGAAGGCGTAGACCAGCTTGCGGATCTTGCCGGCCCGGGCCAGCAGACCCACGTCGGCGCCACCCCAGGACACGATGGTCAGGTCCTTCAGGTCCGAGCGCAGGATCGCGCGCACCAGCGCCATCGGCTTGCGCCGCGGGCCCCAGCCACCGATCCCGATCGTCATCCCGTCCGACAGCTGGGCGACGACCTCATCGATCGTCATGACCTTCTCGCGAGGCTTGCTCACTTCTTTGCCTTCTCCGTTCCAGCGCTCTGCGATGTGGCCGTTCCGGCGAAGGCATCTCGGAGCTCGTCCGAGACGCCGATCAGGTTGAGCTCGAAGGTGAACCCCTGCTCGAACCGGTAGCTCTTGTTGACGTCGACCGGCTCGATCCCGTTCAGCGCCTCTTTGGCCGCCCGGATGACGCGCGTGTCCTTGTCGGCGATCGAGGCAGCGACCTCGAGCGCGGCGTCGAGCAGTTGGTCGCGCGGCACCAGCCGGTACACCGACCCGAACCGGTGCAGGTCGGCGGCGGAGATCGTCGAAGCCGTGAAGTACAGCGCACGCATCATCTGCTGGGGGACAAGCCGGGCCATATGCGTGGCAGCGCCGAGCGCGCCCTGCTTGACCTCCGGTACGCCGAAGTAGGCGTCGTCGCTGGCCACCACGATGTCGGCGTTGCCGACCAGGCCCACACCGCCGCCGACGCAGAAGCCGTTGACTGCGGCGATCACCGGGACGCTGCACTCGTAGACGGCCTTGAACGCGGCGTAGCAGCCCTTGTTCGCGCCGATCAAAGCATCGAACCCGGTCGTGTTCTGCATCTCCTTGATGTCGACGCCGGCGTTGAAACCCTTGCCCTCGGCACGAAGGACGACCACCTTGGTGTCGAGGTCGGCCGATGCCGCGTCGAGGGCAGCGGCCACGTCGAACCACCCCTGCACCGGGAGCGCGTTGACCGGGGGGTGGGCCATCGTGACGATGCGGATCCCGTCCGCACGCAACTCGCTGGTGACTGCTGACATCGGAGCCCTCTCACGCTTGTCAAACCTGGTTGGGCACAACCAAGCACTTGCTTGGTACTCTAACAGCATGGCTCTCTCGATCGACCTCAACGGGCACGTCGTCCTGGTCACCGGCGGCTCGCGCGGCATCGGTCGCGGGATCACCGAGGCCTTCGTGGCGGCCGGCGCGACGGTGGTCACGTGCGCCCGCTCCGAGGCAGAGCCGTTCCCCGGCACGACGCACGTGACCTGTGACGTTCGGGACCCGGAAGCCGTCCAGGCGATGGTCGACGGCATCGTAGCCACCCACGGGCGCCTCGACGTGCTGGTCAACAACGCCGGTGGAGCGCCGGCAGCCGACGCCGCCGACGCCTCACCCAGGTTCCACGACAAGATCATCGGGCTCAACCTGAACGCGCCGCTGCTGGTCTCCCAGGCGGCCAACAAGGTGATGCAGGCGCAGGGGAGCGGCGGGTCGATCGTCAACATCACCTCGATCAGCGCGCATCGCCCGGCCCCGACGATCGCGGCGTACGCGGCAGCCAAGGCCGGTCTGGAGTCGCTGACGAAGAGCCTGGCGATGGAGTGGGGCCCCAAGGTCCGGGTCAACGCGATCGAGGTCGGGCTGTGCCGCACCGAGCAGACCGACGACCACTACGGCGGGGATGCCCGGGTCGCAGCGATCGAGGCCACCATCCCGCTCGGCCGGATGGCCCGCCCCGACGAGGTCGGCACGGTGGCCGTCTTCCTCGCCAGCGAGCTCGCGTCGTACGTCAGCGGCGCCAGCGTCGGTTGTCACGGCGGCGGAGAACCGCCTGTCTTCCTGCACATCAACTAAGGAGTTCCCTTGTCCCGTCTTCTCGAAGGCCGCATCGCGATCGTCACCGGCGCAGGTCGCGGCATCGGCCGCGCGCACGCGCTGGAGCTTGCCCGCCATGGGGCCAAGGTCGTCGTGAACGACTTCGGTGTGTCCAACAACGGCGAGAAGACCGACAGCCCTGCCGACGACGTCGTCGCCGAGATCAAGGCCATCGGCGGCGACGCGGTCACCAACGGCGCCGACGTTGCCGACTTCGAGCAGGCTGCTGCGCTGATCCACCAGGCCGTCGACTCCTTCGGCGGATTGGACATCCTGGTCAACAACGCCGCCGCGATAATACCGGCCGCGCGAGCTGAAATCGGTCGCGCCGCTGGTCCCGGCCGTGACGCCCTTGCCTGAAGGCGCGGAGCCCGCGAAGGCCATCGA
>NZ_JAOPXI010000050.1 GCF_025965215.1 Marmoricola sp. | reverse complement strand
TAGACGATCTGGTCGAGCAGACCCGTGTCGACGTCGTACATGAACCCGCCGACGCGGATCGTGTCGGGAATCAGCGGGTGCGCGCGCACCTTGGCGACGTCGTGCTTGAGCGTGGCGACCTGGTCGCTGATGACGTGGAACTCGTGCCAGGAGGCATCCATCCCGGCCGATTCCCCGATCTTCTCCTGGAGCTCGGCCTCGGTGTTCGAGGCCATCGCGCAGCGCGTGTGCGGAACGATCAGGATCCGCGTGACCTGGAGCAGGTGCACACCGAGCACAAGTGCTTCGAGGGCCTGCTCGGTCACCCGGCCTCCGGGATTGCGGAAGATCTTCGCGTCGCCAGCGTGCAGGCCGAGCATGCCCAGCGGGTCGATGCGCGAGTCCATGCACGTGACCAGTGCGACTCCGGCGTGGGCGACACCGTCGAAGCCCGAGAGGGCGAAGTGGTCCGCGAAGTCACGGTTGGCGGCCAGGAGATCGTCGAAGTCTGCACTCACGGGCGTTAGATTAGTCGGCCGGTCCTGAAGCGGGATAATCCGGAGCGTTTGGCACCCCAACACGCGACAGAAGGCGTGCCAACTGCTCCGGACTATCGCTGAACTGTCCTGGCGACGTACCGCCGGATCGGCTTGGAGACCTTGCCGCACGACTCGGGGCGTTCGCCCTCGTCGTGCGCGGTGACCGCGACCCACCAGCGGCGACCGTCACGGTGTCGGACCGTCCACGCGTCGAGGTCCGGTACGACGACCAGGTCGTCGATCCCGGTGATGCCGACCGTCCGGCGTACGTGGTCCTCGGCGACCTGGGCACCTGCCGACCACGTCGACCGGCCGCGGTAGCCGTCCAGGACGAGCTCGTCGCGCCGGGCGGCGTCGAGCAGCGCCGTGCCGTCGAGCACCCGGCCGTGCAGCGTGCCCGAGGGCAGCAGCACCGTGGTCGCTGCCAGCCGGTGGCCTGAGGCGTGGGTGACCTCCCAGACCTGGTCGCTATGAGCCGCGGAGGCAGCCAACGCGACCGGTCGGCCCAGGCGCGCGCAACACGTGTCCCGCGTGCCGTTGGTGCAGACCAACAGCAGCGGGTCGCTTGAGCAGGTCAGGCCGGGGAGCGCTGCGGCCTCGACATCCCCTCCGGCGACCGCAGCCCAGTCCAGGTCGAGCAGCGCCTCCGGACTCGTCACCCGACCGGCGAGCAGCCAGGGGTTGTCCGGGTGCGTGTGCGCGATGAGGACCTGCCGCTCGACGGACGTACCCGGATCTGCATGACGACCCGGGCGCCGGATCAACGCTGGACGGACACCGTGCTGGTCGGCCGCTGCCTCGATCCTCTGCCCGAGCGCCGTGTCGAGGTGGGAGTCGGTCCAGGCCTTCGCGCCCCACGGACCGTTCTGCTCAAGGCACACCCAGGCGACCGCGTTCGGCGCGGTGCCGATCAGCGCCTCGCCGGCCTTGAGGCTGGTGGTGCTGCAGGCGGGCTCGATCATCCGGTGATTCCGATCAGGGGGGAGGTGCCACGCGTCGCAGCACCCCGGAAGAGTACGAGGGCGAGCAACCCGGCCAGCACTGCGCACCCTGACGCCCCGATGAAGATCGCGTGAAGCTGCTCGACCCCGGCCCCCTGGAGGAGGTTGGTGTACCTGTCGCACCGGGACGCGCCGCCGCAGACCGCCGACGGCGACGGGAAATCGGCCGACACGGCGTAGTAGCGGCGCAAACCGATCGTGGTCAGGGCCGAGATGCCCACGAGCATCCCGACCATCCGGCTGACCACCAGCAGCGCGCTGGTGACGCCGTGGACCGCAGCGTCGGTCGTCGCGAGCAGGGCCGCGTTGACCGGAGCCAGGGCGAACCCGAACCCCAGGCCGGTGACGACGAGCACGACGCTGGAGGACAGGTGGTGCAGCGCGTTCACGTCCCACGCGCTCATCCGCCAGAAGCCGACGCCGCACAGGGCCATCCCGAACGCCGCGATCGGGCCGACCGGGACGGTCCGGATCAGGGCACCACCGACCAGGGCGCCGATCGGCAGGGCGACCAGCAGCTCGACCAGGACCAACGCGGCCTTGATCTGCGAGTCGCCGTAAGCGCTGACCCGGGCGAAGACGGGGATGTCGACCAGGGCCGCGATCAGCGCCGCGCCGACGAAGAAGCTGACCAGCAGGGCGCCCTGGGCCGGACGGCGCGCGAACGAGCCCCGGGGGATCAGCGCGACCGCCGCCCGTCGCTGGTGCACCGCGAACGCGATCGCGGCGAGGACCGCCACGGCGAGGCAGTACGGGCCGGCCGGGGAGAAGACCTGGACCTGGGGGTCGGCCGTCGCGAAGGCAATGATCACGCCGCCGAGCAGCACGGCGAGCAGCAGCGCACCGAGCAGGTCCGCCTGGCGCACCGTCGCCCACCAGTCCCGTACGGCGAAGAACGGCTTCGGCGCGCACAGCAACCAGCCCGCGAGGAGCAGGCCCAGTCCGATCGTGACGAGCCCGATCTGCGACCACCACGGAGACGTCGCGTCGCCGAAGGGCACGAACGGGGCGCCCCAGCGCACCGAGGTGACCAGGCTCGCGGGCTGTCGCATCACCAGGAGGAGCGCTGCGATCCAGAGCGCTGCGAGACTGAGTCCTGCAAAGTCGAGACGTCTCGGCAAGCTCGACGACCGTGGAGGGGCGTCGGGTGAGCGTGACCGGAGCGTGGAGATCCCGGCCGCGAGGACGAGCCCCACCGCGAGGTTGATCCAGAAGATGTCGCGCCAGGTGCCGACGACGAGCACCACGGCGCCGTACAGCGGCCCGATGACACTTCCCAGCTCCTGGACCGCTCCCACGATCCCGAGCGGGACTCCGCGTCGTTCGGCCGGGTAGATGTCAGCCACCAGCGCCAGGGTCACCGGCACCAGCCCGCCGCCCCCGACGCCCTGGAGGAACCGGCCGACGACCAGGCTCGGCAGGTCGTAGGCGGCAGCAGTCACCAGCGAGCCGAAACCGAAGACGACCAACGAGACCACGAGCACCGGCAGGCGGCCGCGCAGGTCGGCGATCCGGCCGATCAGCGGCAGCATCGCGACGTAGCCGAGCAGGAACCCGCTGATGATCGGGGCAGCGCGCTGAAGTTGCTCCACGCTGAGGCCGACCGAGCTCATCATGTCGGGCAGCGAGAGCACCACGACGTAGGTGTCGGCAGCCGCGAAGGCCACGGCCACCGCAGCAAGGCCGAGCAGCAGGCGCGGGCCGCTGACGCGAGTGGCCTGGGAGTTCACGGGGCGGTGATCTTGACGTTCTTGCCGTAGTCGTCGAACGCGAGGTCGTAGGTGACGTCACCGGCGGCAGCGAAGAAGGCGCCGGTGACCTTCAGCGTGGTGAGCACGCCGCCCGGACCGATCCCGACGACCGTCGTGTAGGTCCCGGACCCGCTGGCGCTGGGGATGATCGGCTTGACCAGGGCACCGGACAGCGTGCCGGTGTAGGTGGTCACCACGACGGTGCCGTCCCGCTTCTGGCCGGTCGGCTTCGCGCCCTTCAGGTCGAGCAGCAGACCGGAGATGCCCTTGCTCGGGTCCGCGAACTCGGCCGGGTCCGGGGCGCCGTACGCGCCTGGATCGATCGTCGCGAAGGCCGGGGTGAGCGGGAGCTTGGCGTGTACCTTGCCGTCGACCGAGACCACCGGCACATCGGCACTGAAACCGCTGATCTGGACCTTGACCGTCCCCTGGAATGCCGGCTGGTGCGTGAGGGTCCCGTCGGCTCCCAGCACGGCATCGCCGCTGGTCGGACGCGACGGGGTGGACATGGTCAGGTGCACGCTCGAGGTCATGTCGAAGGCGTTCTTCGCCTTCGTCAGCACCGCGGTGATGTCGGCCGGCTTCGAGGCGCCCGCGGTCCCCGAACTGCCACCGCACCCGGCGAGCAGTGCGGCGAGTGCGAGCGTGGCCACGGCCAGGACGGTCGGCCTGCGGACGGAGGAGAGCCGGATCATGGCGCTCAGCCTGCCACGGGTCCGGCACACGCAGCGACAGGCTGGCTGCCGGGGGTTCCGGAGCCGTCGCGGCGGCCGTCCGCGGCCGGCAGGTCGACCGGAGCTCCGCTCGCCGCGGCCGCCATCGCCGGTGCCCGACCGGCCCAGGCGAACACCAGGATGTCCTCTCCCTTGAGGAAGCGGTGACAGCGCACGCCGCCGGTCGCCCGGCCCTTCGCCGGGTACTCGGTGAACGGGGTGACCTTGACCGAACCGGACTCGGTGCCGGGCAACGCACTGCCGGACCCGGAGATCGTCACGACGACCGCGTCGGCAGCATCCACGGCGCCGAACCAGGTCGCCTTCGCCGTGCTCGCCAGCTTGATGCCCGCGATGCCGCCGCCCGATCGACCCTGAGGACGTACCGCCGAGGCGCCGAAGTGCAGCAGTTGGGCGTCGTCGGTGATGAAGCACAACGTTTCCTCGCCGGTGGCGAGCTGGACGGCACCGACGACAAAGTCGCCGTCCTTCAGGGAGATCACGTCCCAGTCGTCCCGGGCGGACAGGTACTCCGGATGGACCCGTTTCACGACACCCTCGGCGGTGCCGAGGGCAAGGCCGGGGGAGTCCGCGTCGAAGTTCATCAGGGCGAGTGCACGCTCGTCGGCCGCCAGGTTCAGGAACTCCCCGACCGGTGCACCGCCCGACAGGTTCGGATGGCTCGCGGTGCTCGGCAGCGCGGGCAGGTCCAGGACCCCGAGCTTGAGCACGCGTCCGCCGGTGGTCAGGACCCCGACCTCGCCGCGCGCGGTGCTGACCACGGTGGAGACGATCACGTCGTGGCGCGCCCGGGCGCCGCCGGTACCGGCTGCTTCCAGGTCGGTGCTGCGGGCAAGCAGGCCGCTGGAGGAGAGGTAGACGTGGCACGGGTCGTCGGCCACCTCGAGCTGGCTGGCCGCGGAGGTTGTCGCGACACCAGAGGCCTCGAGCAGCACGGTACGGCGCGGCGTTCCGTAGGTCTTCGACACCTCGGCGAGCTCGTCGGAGACCACCTTGCGCAGCTTGCCCTCGTCGCCGAGGATCTCGTCGAGAGCGGCGATCGTGGTCACGAGCTCGTCGCGCTCCTTGTCGAGCTCGAGCTTCGAGAACCGGGTCAGCCGACGCAGCGGCATGTCCAGGATGTAGTTCGCCTGGATCTCGCTGAGGTCGAACACGGTCATCAGCCGTTCGCGCGCCGCCTCGGCGTTGTCGCTGGTCCGGATCAGCTGGATGACCTCGTCGATGTCCAGGATCGCGAGCAGCAGACCGTCGACCAGGTGGAGTCGGTCGGCGGCTCTTCCGCGCCGGTACGTCGAGCGCCGGCGTACGACGTCGAAGCGGTGTCCGAGGAAGACCTCGAGCATCTCCTTCAGGCCGAGGGTCCGGGGCTGCCCGTCGACCAGGGCGACGGCGTTGATGCCGAACGAGTCCTCCAGCGGGGTGCTCTTGAAGAGCTGTTCGAGGAGCACCTCGGGCACGAAGCCGTTCTTGACCTCGATGACCAGCCGCAGGCCCTTCTCACGGTCCGTCAGGTCCTTGATGTCGGCGATGCCCTGAAGCTTCTTGGCCTGGACGAGCTTCTTGATCGCCTCGATGACCCGCTCGGTGCCGACGCCGTACGGGAGCTCGGTCACGACGATGCCCTTGCGGCGGGCGGTGACCGTCTCGATCCGGGTGGTAGCCCGCATCTTGAAGGATCCGCGCCCGGTCTCGTAGGCGTCACGGATCCCGTCGAGGCCGATGATCTTGCCGCCGGTCGGCAGGTCGGGACCGGGGATGAAGCGCATCAGCGCGTCGACGTCGGCACCCGGGTGGGTGATCAGGTGCCGTAGCGCCTGGACGACTTCGATCAGGTTGTGCGGGGCCATGTTCGTGGCCATCCCGACGGCGATCCCGGTGGCGCCGTTGACCACCAGGTGGGGGATGGCTGCCGGCAGCACCGCCGGCTCGACCTCGCGCCCGTCGTAGTTGGGACGGAAGTCGACGGTGTCCTCGTCGATGGTGGCGGTCATGGCCACTGCTGCGGGCGCCATCCGGCACTCGGTGTAGCGCATCGCGGCTGGCGGGTCGTCGGGGGATCCGAAGTTGCCATGCCCGTCGATGGTCGGCACCCGGAGCGACCAGGCCTGCGCCTGGCGAACGAGCGCGTCGTAGATGGCGGTGTCGCCGTGCGGGTGGAAACGACCCATCGTCTCGCCGACGACGCGCGACGACTTCACGTGACCGCGGTCGGGGCGCAGGCCCATGTCGTGCATCGCGTACAGGATCCGGCGCTGCACCGGCTTGAGGCCGTCGCGGGCGTCCGGGAGCGCCCGGGAGTAGATCACCGAGTACGCGTACTCCAGGAAGCTGGTCCGCATCTCGTCGCCGACATCGATGTCGACGATGTGTTCTTCGAAGTCCTCGGGCAATTCAGCTGTACGACGTGCCATGGGCGCATTCTCCCTGCAGGACAGGGGAAACGGATGCAGGGGCTCGCCGCAGGTGCCCCTTGACGTATCCGGACCGATGTCGTTGAGTGTATTCAACCAAATGGTTGAATACACTCATGGGAGGCGCTCTGATGGCAACGGTGATCACCCACGCGGTGACCTCGCTCGACGGCTACATCGCTGATGACCACGACGACGTCGGCCCGCTGTTCGACTGGTACTTCAACGGCGACGTCGAGTTGACCGGCGGCCAGGGCGGATGGACCTTCCGGGTCTCCCGGGCCTCCTTCGACTACGTCGATCCGTTCTGGCGCTCCTGCGGTGCGATGGTGATCGGGCGGCACCTGTTCGATCTGACCAACGGCTGGAACGGCGTCCCGTCGGTCGGCGACGCGGTCTTCGTGGTCACCCACGAGCCGCCCGCCCATGGGGATCCGGGACACGGACTGACCGCGCAGGACGCGCCGTTCACCTTCGTCACCACCGGGGTGGCCGACGCCGTGGCCCGTGCATGCGAGGTCGCCGGTGACCGGGTGGTGGCCGTCACCGGCGGCAACATCGCCGGCCAGGCCATCGCGGCCGGCCTGGTCGACGAGGTGGCGATAGACCTGGTGCCGGTCGTCCTCGGGTCCGGAAAGGGGTACTTCGGCACGCTCAGTGAACAGGTCATGCTCAGCGACCCGCACGTGGTCGTCGAGGGGCACCGGGTGCTGCACCTGCGGCACCGCCTCGCTCCCGTCACCTGAGCGTCACACCAGGCCGGTACATTTCGGTTGTGACGACGGCCGATCAGCGGGACTTCCCCGCACACTGGGAGGCCGATGTCGTGCTCCGGGACGGTCGGACCGCCCACGTCCGGCCGATCAGCCCGGACGACGGTGAGGCCCTGGTCGCCTTCTACGCCGACGTCTCGGACCAGTCCAAGTACTTCCGCTTCTTCGCGCCCATGCCCGAGCTCTCCGAGCGTGACGTCAAGCGGTTCACCCACGTCGACCACCGAAGTCGCGTCGCCTTCGTGCTCACGGTGGCCCACAGGATCCTGGCGGTGGCCAGCTACGAGCTGCTCTCGACCGGGGAGGCCGAGGTCGCGTTCCTGGTCCAGGACGCCCACCAGGGCCGCGGGATCGGCCAGCTCCTCCTCGAGCACCTGGCCCAGGCAGCTCGCGAGCGCGGCCTGCACCGGTTCGTCGCGGAGGTGCTGCCCGAGAACCAGAGGATGCTCCAGGTCTTCTACGAACAGGGCTACCAGGTCACCGGCGGCTGGGACGAGGGTGTGATGCACCTGGAGTTCGACATCGACCCGACCGACACCGCGATCGGCGTGATGACGGCCCGCGAGCACCGCGCCGAGGCGGCCTCGATCGAGTCGTTCCTGAGCGCGAAGAGCATCGCCGTGATCGGCGCCTCGCGACGGTCGGACACCATCGGGGCGGCGCTGGTGCGCAACCTCGTGCTCGGCGACTACTCCGGCCGGGTGTACGTCGTGAACCCGTCGGCCGACGCGGTCGCGGGCATGCCGGCCTACGCGCGCGTGGGCGACATCCCCGGTGACGTCGATGTCGCGATCGTCGCGGTACCGGCCGAAGCCGTGCAGGACGTCGTCCTGGACTGTGCCGCCAAGGGCGTGCACGGCCTGATCGTCATCTCCTCCGGCTTCGCCGAGACGGGTGAGGAGGGCCGCCTGCGCCAGCGCCGCCTGGTCGGGCTCGCGCGGTCCTACGGTCTTCGGCTGATCGGTCCGAACGCGCTCGGGGTGATCAACACCGCCGTCGACGTCTCGTTGAACGCCTCGCTCTCCCCGGTCATGCCGCCGCGCGGCCGGGCCGGGTTCTTCTGCCAGTCCGGAGCGCTCGGTTCGGCGATCCTGGAGAAGGTCCGCGGGCGTGGCCTCGGCCTGTCGACCTTCGTCAGCGCCGGCAACCGCGCCGACGTCTCGGGCAACGACCTGCTCCAGTACTGGGAGGAGGACGACGCCACCGAGGTCGTGCTGCTCTACCTGGAGTCGATCGGCAACCCGCGCAAGTTCTCGCGCATCGCCCGTCGGGTCTCGCGCAACAAGCCGGTGATCGCGGTGCGCTCGGGCCGCACCACCCAGGGTGTCCCGATGGGCCACGTCGTGCGCTCGATCGAGGCGCCTCAGGCTGCCGTCGACGCGATGTTCCGCCAGGCGGGCGTGATCCAGGTCGACACCCTCGACGAGATGTTCGACGTGGCCCAGCTGCTCGCGCACCAGCCGTTGCCCCTGGGCTCCCGGGTCGCGGTGATCGGCAACTCCGACGCGCTGGGACTGCTGGCCGCCGACGCCGCTGCCGCCAGCGGCCTGGAGGTCACCCGGTCGATCGCGCTGGGCACCGACGCCGGCGCCGAGGACTTCGAGACCGCGTTGGACACGGTGATCGACGATCCCGAAGTCGACGGTGTGGTGGCGATCTACATCCCACCGCTGAACGCCGGTGGGGCCGAGGTCGCCAACTCGCTCGCGGCCGTCGCCGAGCAGGCCGACAAGCCGATCGTCTCGACGTTCCTCGGACGCGAGGGCGTCCCCGAGCTGCTACGGGTTCCGGACCTCGCCGGCAACACCGCCGGTCGCGGGTCAGTGCCGTCGTACCCGGCCGTCGAGCAGGCAGTCCGGGCCCTCGCCCGGGTCGTCGAGTACGCCGCCTGGCTGGCGCGCCAGTCGGACGAGGACGAGCTGGTCGACGCCGTCGACCATGACGCGGCGACCAGGATGCTGGTCAAGCTGCTCATCGAATCGCCCGAGGGCCGCGACCTCGACTTCGACGAGTGCAAGGAGCTGCTCGGCTACTACGGCATCGACCTGTGGGACCGCATCGAGGTCGCCAGCGCCGAGGACGCAGTCGCGGCCGGTGAGTCCCTCGGGTGGGATGTCGTCCTCAAGGCGACCGCCGAGCCGTTGCGCCAGCGGCCGGACCTGGGACACGTGTGGCGCAACATCGCCGATGCCGACGAGATGCGGCACGCGTTCAAGTCGCTGACCGCGATCATCACCTCGGTGGAGGATGCCGGGTACGTCGTGATGCGGACCGCGCCGCCGGGCGTACCGGTCCGGCTGGACGGACTGGAGGACCCGCTTTTCGGCCCGGCGGTCTCCTTCTCGATCTCCGGGGCTATCACCGAGCTGGTGGGCGACAAGGCGTACCGGATCCCGCCGATCACCCGCCAGGACGCTGCCGAGGCAGTGCGCTCGATCAAGGCCGCGCCGTTGCTGTTCGGACACCGGGGCAGTGACCCCGTCGACGTCGAAGCTGTCGAGGACCTGTTCCGTCGGGTCGCGGTCCTCAAGAACGACCTGCAGCAGGTCGCGGCGCTCGACCTGAGCCTCGTCCACGCGACCTCGGACGGCGTGGCGGTGCTCGACGCGGCGATCCGGGTCCTGCCGGTGGTCGACCCGCGCTCGGGCTGGTTCACCCGTAGGCTCAATGTGCACCCGGGTGACACCATCCCGAACTGAGCACGTCCGGGCGTGACAGGATGCCGTTCATGTCCGTTACCTCCGAGGACCAGTCCGCCGACCTCGATACTGCGATCGAGAACAGCGGCTACTACCCGGCCGTCGTGCGATCCGGTGTCAATGCCGCCGTCGCGGGCGAGCGGGTCGCCTCGTTCCTGGTGCACCACGAGCCCACGATCGACCGCGACGAGGTGCGCCGGCACATCACCGTCGTCGTTCTGACCCCGACCCGCCTGATCCTGTGCCACACCGACGAGCACGCACCGGACGACCTGCTCCCCGAGCCGTACACGTCGACCTCGACCGAGGCGGTCAAGCTCTCGCAGGTGAAGTCGGTGGTCGTCAACCGGATGGTGGCCAACCCGGCCTCGGTGACGGGTGCCGACCTGCCCGCTCCGGCCGAGGCGGTCCTGACGATCGGATGGGGCGGCATCAACCGGATCGACCTCGAGCCGGCCACCTGCTCGGACCCGCAGTGTGAAGCCGACCACGGGTACACCGGGGTCGTCGCCTCCGACGACTTCTCGATCCGGGTCAGCTCGGCAGCCGACGGCCAGGAATCGGTCGACCGGCTGCTCGCGTTCGCCGACAGTCTTTCGGCAAGCACCCAGGAGTGAGCCGACCCGACGTGAGCCCCGTCAGTACTACCTTCGTCGAGCCCTCGTACGGCGGCCGGACGCTGGGCGACGTGCTGCCGGCGATCGCGACGGCGCTCGGGATCGACGTCGGGTTCCACGAGACCGGGCTCGTGCTGCCGCCGGCCCACCAGTACGTCGTCTTCCTGGTCGACGGGCTCGGCCACCAGCTCGTCGCCTCGCACGCCGAGCACGCGCCGTTCCTGCACGCACTGCTGACCGAGCCCGGCGTGGCGGGCGTACCGTCCACGACCGCGACCAGCCTGACCTCTCTCGGCACGGCGCTGACACCGGGGGAGCACGGTCTGGTCGGCTTCACCTCGCGCATCCCGGGCACTGACCGGTTGCTGAACGCGCTGAACTGGGACAAGGAGGTCGATCCGGCCCAGTGGCAGCCGAACCCGAGTGCGTTCGCGCGACTGAGCTCAGCGGGGGTGCACGCCTCCATGGTCAGCAAGCGCGAGTTCGCCGACTCCGGGCTGACGCTGTGCGGTTACCGCGGAGCCGAGTTCATCGGCGCCGACAAGGTCGGCGAGCGCATCGCCGCGGTGGTCACCGCGTCCCGCGCGACGCCGTCGGTCACCTACGTCTACGACGGCGACCTCGACTGGACCGGTCACCGCTACGGTGTCGACTCGGCGCAGTGGCGGGCCCAGCTCTCCGCGATCGACGCCAGCGTCGAGCAGCTGCGCGAGGCCCTGGACCCGGGAGTCCGGCTGGTGGTCGTCGCCGATCACGGCATGGTCGACAGCCCACCTGAGGCTCGGATCGACATCGATGCGCACCCGGAGCTACGGGCCGGCGTCCACCTGCTCGCGGGCGAGGCCCGGTTCCGACACCTGTACTGCTCGGGCCGCGCACTGGACGACGTGCTCGCCAGTTGGCGCGGCTTCCTCGGCGATCGCGCCGAGGTCCTGGCCCGCGACGAGGCGATCGAGCGCGGCTGGTTCGGCACGGTGCTTCCCCTGGTCCGTCCGAGACTCGGCGACGTCGTGGTCGCGGCTCGGGACAACCTCGGCCTCATGAGCTCGGTCGACTTCCCCTACGAGCAGATGCTGGTCGGCTTGCACGGATCGTTGACCGCGGTGGAGATGCAGATCCCGATCCTGATCGCCTGAGCGGTCGGGTCACCACCTCTCGGCAAGCTCGACGACCGGTACGCCGGTCATCAAGGGTCGGGACCCCGGTCATCGAGCTTGCCGAGCTGCCGGGACCTCGGTCACCGAGTCTCAACGGAAAGGCAACGGCTCCGACACCATCGAGATCGCCTGGGCACGCGCCGAGGTCATCCGGCGACGATGGTGCTGGCGGCACAGGACCTCGTAGGCGACCTCGGCAGGCTCGGCCTCGCGGTCATCGACGTCACCGACGACGATGACCTCGCCCTCGGTGACCATCTCCCCGTTCTCGGTCCTGGCGTTGTGGGTGGCGCGCTTGCCGCACCAGCACAGCGCCTCGACCTGGAGGACGTGGGTGCGGTCGGCCAGCTCGACGAGGCGTTGGGATCCTTCGAACAGCTCGGTGCGGAAGTCCGAGAGGATCCCGAACGCGAAGACGTCGATCTGGAGCTCGTCGACGATCCGCGCGAGCTGGTCGACCTGGCGAGCGGCGTAGAACTGGGCCTCGTCGCAGACCAAGTAGTCGATCCGCGCGCCGTGGGTCAGGGAATCGACGGTGAAGCGCCAGAAGTCGAAGTCGGCGGTGACTTCGAGGGCATCGTGCTCCAGTCCCAGGCGCGAGGACAGGATCGCCTCGCCCGCACGGTCGTGGGTCGTGAAGATCCGGCCGACGCGCCCGCGCGCCGCATGGTTGTGGTTCGTCTGCAGCGCGAGCGTGCTCTTACCGGAATCCATCGTGCCGGTGAAGAATTGGAGTTCAGCCATCGGGGAGGATCATGCCATGAGCCCGCTGATCACAGCCGCCGAACTCGACCAGCTCCTCGGCGCCGTCACCGTCCTCGACGTGCGCTACCGAATGGGCGGCCCGGGCGGTCCGGGCGAGTACCAGGCCGGGCACGTCCCGGGAGCGGCGTACGTCGACCTGGACGCCGATCTCGCCGCGCCCCCGTCGGACCGCGGCCGGCATCCGCTCCCGGACGTCGCGGTCTTCGAGGCCGCCATGCGCCGGGTCGGGGTGAGCTACGACCGGCCGGTGGTGGTGTACGACGACTGGGAGGGCCGGGCTGCCGCGCGTTGCTGGTGGCTGCTCCGCCATCACGGGCACCCCGACGTGCGCGTCCTCGACGGAGGGTGGAGAACCTGGCAGGCCGCCGGTGGCGCTGTGGAGGACGGGGTACGGCTGCAGCAGCCCGGCACCTTCACGAGCAGCCCCGGCTCCCTGGCAGTCATCGAGGTGGACGACGTCCTCGACCTCGCCCGTCGCGGCGTACTGATCGATGCCCGCAACCCCGAGCGCTACCGCGGTGAGGTCGAGCCGGTCGACCCGGTCGCCGGTCACATCCCTGGTGCGGTGAACGTGCCGACCGGGACCAACCTGCGCGCGGACGGCACCTTCCGCGCTCCCACCGAGATCGCGGCACTGTACGCCGTCGAGGGCGCCACCGCCGATGCTGAGGTCGGTGTCTACTGCGGGTCGGGCGTCACCGCCGCGCACGACATCCTGGCGCTCGCGCACGCCGGGATCGCCGCCGCGCTCTACCCGGGCTCGTGGAGCGAATGGGTCGCGGACCCGACCCGTCCAGTAGCGCGATAGTACGTGCCGGACAAGCGACTACCAGTGGACTCCGGGCAGGACGCGGGCCATCATCTGCTGCTCGCTCGTCGGGGCAGGAGGGACTTCTCCCCGGGCTGCTGCGGAGTCCGGGAAGATCTTGTAGGCGAGGTTCAAGACCCGGAACGCGACCTTGGGTGCCAACGTGTGCGCGAGCGCTCCCAGGTTGCCGGTCAGGGTGTTGATCTCGTGGGGCCGCTCGACCAGTGCGGAGATCACCATGGCGGCAGCCTGACCGGGGCTGATCGTCGGGAACCGGTCGTACATCTTGGTCGGCGCGATCATCGGGGTGCGTACCAGCGGCATGTGGATGCTGGTGAACGAGACGCCGTCACCGACGAGTTCGCTGGAGACCACGTTGCTCCACGCGTCCAGGGCTGCCTTCGAGGCGACGTACGCGCTGAACCGGGGCGGGTTGGTCAGTACGCCGATCGAGGAGATGTTCACGATGTGGCCGGACTTCTGCTCGCGCATCTTCGGCAGGATGCCCATGATCAGGCGGATCGCGCCGAAGTAGTTGAGCTGCATCGTCCGCTCGAAGTCGTGGAACCGGTCCTCCGAGAGCTTCAACGACCGGCGGATCGAGCGGCCGGCGTTGTTGACCACGAAGTCGATGTGCTCGAAGTCGGCTGACAGCGCGCTCGTCAGGGCGTCGATCGCCTGCAGGTCCGACAGGTCGCAGCCGTAGGCATAGGCCTTGCCGCCCTGGCTCTCGATGAGCGCCTTGGTGGACTCGAGCTTGTCCTTGCCACGGGCGACCAGGATGGGGATCGCGCCGGCCTTGGCGACCTGGACAGCGGTGACCAGGCCGATGCCGGACGACGCTCCGGTGATGACGACGGTCTTGCCCTTCAGGGCGGAAACGGCGGCCCGGTTGGAGCGGATCGACTCATCGAGCATCTCCTCCCAGTAGGACCACAGCGTGCCGGCGTACGACTCCAGGTCCGGTACCGCGATCCCGGAACCGGCCAGCGCCTTCTGGGTCGCCTTGGAGACGTACACGCTGGGGAACGAGGCGTGCTCGAGCACCTCCGGCGGGATGCCGAAACGTCCGATGGTCTGGCTCAGCGCCAGGTGCGCGGGCGTGGTCCGCAGGGCGGCGCCCAGCAGTGCGCCGGGTCGGAGCTGCCGCGGCAGCAGCGCGGTGGGCAGCCGGTTGGTGACGCTGCGGTCGATCGGTACGGCGAACTGGGGGGCTTTGGCCGCCGCGGCGAAGGTGTTGATGAGCTCAACCGTGTTCTGGGGCTCCGGGTTGACCAGGTGGAAGGCCTGACCGTCGTGGTCGGGCAGGTGGGCGAGGTGGTCCATCGCCTTGGCCACGTAGTCGACCGGGACGACGTTGGTGTCGCCGAGGTCGACGCCGACCAGCGGCAGCCACGACGGCAGGTTGTCGCGCATCGCCTTGAACAACGGGAAGAAGTAGTAGGGGCCGTCGATCTTGTCCATCGCGCCGGTCTCGGAGTGGCCCACGACCACGGCAGGCCGATAGACCCGCCACGGCACCGGCGACTCCTCGCGGACGATCTTCTCCGACTCGAACTTCGTCCGGTGGTACGCCGAGGGCAGGCCCTGGCCCTCGTCGAACATGGACTCGTCGAACAGGCCGCGGTAGTCACCCGAGGCAGCCACCGAGGAGACCTGGTGGAAGACGCCGGCATCGACGGCACCGGCCAGCGAGATCGCGGCCCGCGTCCCCCCGACGTTGAGCTCTTCGTTCATCTCCTCGCTGGCGGTCATGTCGTAGATCGCGGCAAGGTGGAAGAAGTGCGTGATCTTGCCCTTGTTCTCCGCGATCCACGCGTCGTCGACGCCCAAGCGGTCGGCACGCAGGTCGCCGGTGACCGGGATCAGCCGCGGGCTGCCGCCCCATTGGGCGATCAGGGCGTCCAGCCGGGCCCGCGAACCGTCCCGGCACAGCAGGTAGATCTCGCCCTCGCGGTTCTCGAGGAGCTCGTTGACGAGGTAGCGGCCGATGAACCCGGTGGCGCCGGTGACGAAGTAGGACATGGTGCCTCTTCACTGGAGGTAAATGCAGGGGCTGCTGCGGAGTGTTCATTCAACTCGCAACGCAGCGTCGCGTCACGGGGTAGGCGCAATGTTACTGACGGGTAACAGGCTCGTCCAGCACCTGTCGCGAGAGGCCGGTCACGCTTGTCGAACCGCGTTCAGTCGTTCTTGCCGCCGCCGAACATGATCTCGTCCCAGCTGGGCACCGAGGATCGGCCCTTTTTGCGGGGTACCTCGGGCTCGCCCGGCTCGTCGGGCACCGGAGCCTGGTCGGCGAGCGGGGGCTCCTGCGCCTCCGATGCTGCCGGGGGCGCATGACTGGTGTCGGCGATCCAGTCCGCGTCGGCGTGGTCGCTGGTGAGGTCGTCGAACGTCGGGTCGGCGGTACCCGCTGACGGTGCACCGGAGCGCACCGCAGCCGCGGTCTCGCCGAGATCGGAGGTCGCCTCCTCGACGTCTTCGGTCTCGTTGGAGCCGCTGTCGCGGACCAGCTCGATCGCGTCGTCGCCGAGCGGCAGCTCGTCGCCGCTCGGAACTGCCGACAGCCGACGCGGCGGGGCCGAGGGCTCCTCGCCGGGAGCGTGAGCCTCGCCGGTGAGCAGTCGGGCGTCGTCGTTATCGGCCATCACGTAGCGACCTGGCTGGTCGTAGGTGAACTCGGCGCGGTGCTCGGTGCCGCGGGCGACGTAGGTGGCCACGATCGCCCAGCGACCGTCGTCGCGTCGCCAGGCGTCCCAGACCACGTCGTCGGCACGCACCGACACGGCGACCAGGTGCTGTCGCGACGACTCATCCAGGGTGCGACCGGCAGGGGTGGTGTCGCTGGAAGCTCGGCGGATCGAGGATTTCTGGGCTGTCTGGGCCACGTGGGCGCGCTCGGCCAGGACCGGGGCGGCGAAGGCCATGATCGACTCGACGGTCGTCTGGGCAGCAGCGGCGACATCCTCCGCGGACTCGCCGGCGCGGATCCGGGCCTGGATGTCGCGCGGGCGGAGGGCGCTTTCCATCTTCATCTCCAACTGACCGAGTCGGGCGTGGTCACCCCGGAGGGCGGCACGGAACCGGTGATCGACCGGTACGGCGAACTCCTCGCCGGTGTCGCTGGTCAGGACAAGATCCTTGCCGTCCCTGCTCAGCCCCACCGGGGTGAGGTGCTGCATCGTTGCCGACTCCTTCGTTCCGCGTGGGCCGAGCCTACCCGCAGCAGGCCGTTCATTAGGCTCACGACATGGTGGACGACTCGCCGCTTCTGCTCACGCTGGAACTCGGCGGGATCTTCGTCTTCGCGATCTCCGGCGGGCTGGTGGCCGTACGCAAGCGGCTCGACGTCTTCGGGGTGCTCGTCCTCGCCGGCGCCACCGGTCTGGGCGGCGGGTTCCTGCGCGACATGCTCATCGGTGCGACACCGCCCGCTGCGCTGGCTGACTGGCGCTACCTCCTGGTCCCGGTCGCCGCCGGGATGACGACGTTCCTCTTCCATCCGACGATCGGCCGGATGGAGCGGGTGGTGAGCATCTTCGATGCCGCTGGCCTCGGGCTGTTCTGCGTCACCGGAGCTCTGAAGGCCCTCGAGTTCGGCCTCGGTCCGGTGCCGGCAGCCCTGCTGGGGATGCTCACCGGCATCGGCGGCGGCATCGTCCGCGACCTGCTCGCCGGGCGGGTGCCGGTGATCTTCTCCAGCGAGTTGTACGCCACCCCCGCCCTGGCGGGTGCCGCCTGGGCCGTCTTCGCCCACGACCGCGGCTGGGCACTGGTGATCGTGGCGATCCCCGGCGTGGTCGTCTGTTTCGGCTGGCGGGTGCTGGCGATCATGCGCAACTGGCGCGCGCCCATCGCCCGGGGTCCGTCGAGCGTCTAGGTGTACTTAGCCATCACGTCTCGGCAAGGTCGACGACCGGTGGTCGAGCTTGCCGAGACGCGGCGACCTGAGCGCCGGGTACACCTAGTCCCCGAGCACGCGCTTCAGGTAGGTGTTGCTGAACAGCCGGTCCGGGTCCAGCCGGTCCCGGACGGCCTGGAACTCCGCCCACCGTGGGTAGGCGGGCTCGAGATCAGCGGCCGTGCGGGTGTTGAGCTTGCCCCAGTGAGGTCGTCCCTCGTGGGCACGCAGGATGTCCTCGACACCGGCGAAGTACGCCGTGTGGTCGGTCTGCGCGTTCATGTGGAAGGCCAGGTACATCGACTCGCGACCCGACGACGTGGACAGGGCGATGTCGTCGGCCGGCGTGGTGCGGACCTCGATCGGGAAGCTGACGGCGATACCGGAGGCATCGATCCACCGCCGGACCTCGGCGAGCGCGGACAGGCCGACCTCGCGCGGGACGGCGTACTCCATCTCGCGGAAGACGACCTTGCGGGGCGAGGTGAACACCTTGTGGGGGACGTCGGAGTAGGTCCGCTCGGAGAGCAGTCGGCCCGAGAGATCGTTGATCTTGGGGATCAGTGAGGGGCGCAGGTTGCCGATCCGGTTCACCAGCCCGAACGCGGTGTTGGACAGGAGGTCGTCGTCGAGCCATCCCCGGAAGGCGCCGAGCGGTTCGGGGGACTCGAGGACCCGGTTGTTCTCCTTGGCCAGGATCCGGTCGGTGTGCGGAAACCAGTACATCTCGGCATGGTGGTTCTCGTTCGCCAGCTCGTCAAAGCGCTCGATCGCCTCGTCCCAGAGCATCGGGAACTCGTGGGCCTCCAGGATGAACATCGGTTCGACCTTGAACGTGACCGCGGTCAGCACGCCGAGCGCCCCCAGTCCGAGCCGGGCGACTGCGAAGACGTCGGGGTTCTCGGTCGCGTCGGCGTGCAGTACCTCACCGGTGCCGGTGACCAGGTCGAGCCCCGCGATCTGGGCGCTGAGCGACGCGACGACGCCACCGGTGCCATGGGTACCGGTCGAGGTGGCCCCGGCGATCGTCTGCTCGGCGATGTCGCCCATGTTGTGCAGGGAGAGGTCGTGCGACTCGAGGGTGGCGTTCAGGAGGTGCAGCGGAGTGCCGGCCTGGGCTGTGACTGTCATCGCTTCCTTGTCGACCGCGACCAGCCCGCTGAGTGCGTCCGGCGCGAGCATGATGCCCTCGGGTGCTGCGATGCCGGTGAACGAGTGCCCGGTGCCTGGCATCTTCACGGTCGTCCTGGTCTCGCGTGCCCGCTCGACGGCCGCGACGACGTCGGCAGCACTGGCCGGCCGGAGCACCTCGGTGGGGGAGGTGGTCGTGAGCCCGGACCAGTTGCGCCATTCAGTCATGGCGGCAGGCTAGTCCGCCGGGCGGCAGCCGAGCGCGGCGACCAGCGCGAGGACCCCGGACCCGACGCACACCCAGTACGCCGTCGACCCGCTGGCCCGGTCGGCGACCAGTCCGGCCAGGTACGCACCCGGCGCCAGGCCGGCGGAGATCCCGGTCTGGAACACCGCCATCGCCTCGGTCAGCCGGGACCGCGGCGTCGACGCCTCGAGCAACGAGACGATGGCGATCGTGGTCGGAGCCAGCGTCGTGCCGATGACCAGGAGGACCGCACCGAGGGCGACCAGGTTGTGGACGAACGGAAGCAGGAACATGGCCGCGGCCAGCAGGCCGATCCCGATCTGCAGGCGGCGCAGGACGCCGGTACGCCACGTGACCGCGCCGGCGATGATGCCCGCTGCCATGCTGCCGAGCGAGAAGACAGCGAGCAGCAACCCTGCCGCAGACTTGTGCCCGTTCTCCCCGGCGTGCGCGACGGTGGCCACCTCGAGCGCACCGAAGAGGCTGCCGAGCGCGACCGACGCGAGTGCGATCGGCACGAGTCGCGCCCACGGCATCGCGTCCGCCGGCCGTTCGGACGCCGGCGGATGTGGCCGGGGCGCCGTGTGCGGCTGGGCGGCGAGCACGACGGTCCCGACCGTGCCGAATCCCAGCGCGACCAGCAAACCGGTCTGCGGCGAGTACAGGGTCGAGAGGAATGTGACCAGGGTCGGGCCGGTGACGTAGACGACCTCGTCGGCGACCGCCTCGACGGCGAAGGCGGTGTGTCGTTCCGCGTCGTCGGTCACGACGTGCGCCCACCGTCCCCGGACCATCGAGCCGATCTGGGGCATGGCTGCGCCGGCCAGGGCCGCGAGGAGGTGTGGCCACGGCGTTGCCCACCCGTCGGTCGCCGCCCGGATCAGCAGACCGGTGGCCAGCGCGAACAGCACGGCGTCGACGTAGAGGACCTTGGTCTGCCCGAGCCGGTCGGCCAACCGCCCGTGCGGGATCGCGACCAGGGCGTTGCCGATCACGAACGCCGCCGAGACCTGGCCGGCAAGCCCGTAGGAGCCGGTCAGGGTGCTGACCAGGATCACGATCCCAAGGGTCATCATCGAGATCGGCAGCCGGGCCACGAGGCCGGTGGCGGAGAACGCGGCCGACCCGGGATGGGCGAAGACGCGGCGGTAGGACTCGAGCATGGCCGGTCGAGCATAGAGTGCGCGGCAGTGCCTTCTACTATTCCCACCATGTCCCCAGGTGCCGCCCCGTACGACGCCCTGCTGCTCGTCTCCTTCGGTGGCCCGGAGCGGGCCGAGGACGTGGTGCCGTTCCTCCGCAACGTCACCGCCGGGCGCAACGTCCCCGACCAGCGACTCATCGAGGTGGGTGCGCACTACCAGCTCTTCGGGGGTCGCAGCCCGATCAATGACCAGAACCGCGCCCTGCTCGAGGCGATCCGCGAGGACCTCGCTGCGGCCGGGCTCGACCTCACCGTCTACTGGGGCAACCGCAACTGGGACCCCTTCCTGACCGATGCCCTGGAGCAGATGAAGGCCGACGGCATCACCCGGGCCGCTTGCCTGGTGACCTCGGCGTACTCCTCGTACTCGGGCTGCCGGCAGTACCGCGAGAACCTCGCCGACGCTGTCGCCGCCGTGCCGGGCGCCCCTCGACTGGATCGACTGCGGGCCTATTTCAACCACCCCGGCTTCGTCGAGCCCAACGTCGACGCCACCCTGACCGCCTTGGCGAAGCTCCCCGCTGACCTGCGCTCGCTGGCTCACCTGGTCTTCGTGACGCACTCGATCCCCGAGGCGATGAACGCCTCCAGCGGCCCGATCGGACACGCCTACTCCCACCAGCACGTCACTGTGATGGACGAGATCGGTGACCGCGTGCGCGAGGAGACCGGCCACCGGTATCCGGCCTCGCTGGTCTACTGCTCACGGTCCGGGCCGCCCTCGGTGCCCTGGCTCGAACCGGATGTGAACGACCACCTCGTGACCTTGCGCGCCGCAGGGGTCCGGGCCGTCGTGCTGGTCCCCATCGGTTTCGTCTCCGACCACATGGAGGTCATCTACGACCTCGACACCGAGGCAGCGGCGACGGCCGAGAAGCTGGGGATGGCGTTCGAGCGGGCGGCGACCGCCGGGGTCGACCCCCGGTTCGTGGCGATGGTCCGCGACCTGCTGCTCGAACGGGCAGCGGTCGAGCGCGGGGAAGATGTCGTACGGGCTTCGGTGGGTCCGGTGCCGCCGGCCTGGGACGTCTGCGCTGCCGGCTGCTGCACCAATCCTCAGGGCCACCGCCCAGCACTGTGCGGGTCGGACTGATGCGCGCCGGCCTCATGGATGCCGATCTCGACGAGCTGCTCGCCCTGGCCTGCAGCGTGGGTCGCGAGGCCGGCGACCTGGTGCGGACGAAGCGTGCGGCCGGCGTGATGATCGCCCAGACCAAAAGCAGCGCGACCGACATCGTCACCGAGGCCGACCAGGCCAGCGAGGTCCTCATCCGGGACCGGATCCTCGCCGCCCGCCCCGACGACGGCATGCTGGGGGAGGAAGGGTCGGACGACGCCGGGACGTCGGGGGTGCGCTGGATCGTCGACCCGATCGACGGCACTGTGAACTACGCCCACAACCTGCCGAACTACGCCGTCTCCATCGGGGTCGAGGCCGACGGCGAGATCGTCGTCGGTTACGTGCTCAACGTCGCGCAGGAGCGCGAGTTCACGGCCGTTCTCGGCCGGGGAGCGAGCTGCAACGGCGTTCCGGTCTCGGTCGCGCAGGCGGTCCCGATGGACCGGGCCCTGATCGGCACCGGTTTCTCCTACGAGCCGGAGCTGCGGACCAGCCAGGCGCGCAGCTTCACGGCGCTCATCGGTCGGATCGCCGACATGCGCCGCTTCGGATCGTGTGCACTCGACCTGTGCGCGGTGGCGGACGGTTCCCTCGACGGCTACGTCGAGGAGGGGATCGGCGGCGCGTGGGACCACGCCGGGGGCGGCCTGGTCGTCCGCGAGGCCGGCGGGCGCACCGAGGTGCTGACCGGCGCCCACGGTCGCATCCTGGTGATCGCCTCGCCCGCAGCCAGCTTCGAGGAGTTCCGGAACCTGGTGGTCGAGTGCGGGTTCGCGTCGCCCGAGGCCTGAAGAACCCCCGGGTCGCCGGGCGGGAACAACCAGGGCGCCGGCGTCGTTGAACGTCTCCGTTGGGCCCCGCCGCAAGATGGACGTGCACTTTGAGGCTGCGTGGTGCACAATCTGCGCGCCGTCTCATTGAGGCGGCCCGAGGGGAAATACCCGACACGGTTCGCGGAATTCCGCGATCTGGCTCGGGAAGGGGACAGAGGACGGGGGCAGGAGAGGGACGATGGCAACCGATTACGACGCACCACGCAAGACCGAGGAAGAGCAGAACGAGGACAGCCTCGAGGAGCTCAAGGCACGGCGGCACGACAAGAACTCCGGCAAGGTCGACGAGGACGAGACGGAGGCAGCCGAATCCTTCGAGCTGCCCGGCGCCGACCTGAGCCACGAAGAGCTCGCGGTCGAGGTCATGCCTCGTCAGGACGACGAGTTCACCTGCATGAGCTGTTTCCTGGTGCACCACCGCAGCCAGCTTGCTGACGCCAAGAAGCTGATCTGCCGGGACTGCGCCTGAGCAACCGCTCGCCACGCTCCGATGGTCGCGACGACCCCGGAGGCGCAAAGAAACGGCCGCTGATCCGTCCGGGTCTGCGGCCGTTTGCCATGTCAGTGCCGATCAGGCAGTTGCTCCTGGCGGCAGCTTGCCGGTCGACTTCGCGTAGTACCCCGCCGCGCGCCGGGTGGCGAGCATCCGGACCACGGCGATCAGGGTCCCGCTGACCGCTGCCCACAGCAGGGCCTCAGTCAGGTCGACGTCGGGGTCGGCCGCGTTGGCCGGCGGCTCCTTGCCGGTCGCTGCCTTCCAGGAGGCGTTGAGGCCCTTGCGGGCGACGGTCGCGGCGACCAGTGCTGCCAGCACCGAGAACGCATTCCAGACCTTTGACATGTCCTGCTCATCGGTCGGGCGGTTGGACTTCGACATGCTCACCTCGGGTTCGGCGGACGGTCTGGGGGCGGGGTGCTGGGCGTCCAGCCTAGCGATCGCCGGTGCGCTGATCGATCCGGTGATCGGTCAGGGCCTTGGCGAGCCGGCGAGGATGCCGGGTCGAGATCAGCCAGTACGGCGTCGGGTCAGACGGATCCACGATCGGCACCCGCACCGAACGCGACAGGTAGGGGCGCATCAGCAGGTACGCCCGGGCATCGGCGTCGACGCCATGAACCCGCCGGGTGCCTTCCTTGTCCAGGGGCTCCGGAGTGCCGAGGAAGTCCAGGGAGATGGTGGCGTCGCCGGCGTACAGGGTGCCGTCGCGGACCGCCACGTGCGCCGAGCCGACCCAGGCGAAGAGCCCGTAGACCAGGGCCAGCAGGGCCAGGCTGCCGCCCCAGGCCAGCCACGCGGGCAGCGCCACGATGAACGCGAGCCACACCGTGGCGAGGAACATCGTCGCCTGCACCCACCACCGCAGGGGGACGTGCAGGCGCTCGTGGTACGCAGCTGGCACCGGTCCTCCTTCACTGCCTGGTGGTGCGGGTTCGACCGCCCAAGCCTGTCATCCTGAGGTTCGTCGTCCGCGGGTAGGGTCCCGCTCGTGGTGCTCGCTTCGCTCGTCAACGAGTTCGAGGCCCCAGCACCGGCATAGCGGTCGGAGTGCACCTCGGTGCCACGGGTGCGGTCTCGAGCAAGCTCGGACCCTCGGTAGCCTCAACTCGTGGTTGCCATCCAAATCCTCCGGCTCGATCCCGGACTGCCGTTGCCGGCCTACGCCCAGCCGGGGGACGCCGGTGCCGACCTGTTCGCCCGCGAGGACGTCGTCCTCGAGCCGGGGGAGCGCCGGCTGGTGCCGACGGGCATCGCACTGGCGCTGCCCGAGGGGTACGTCGCCCTGGTCCACCCGCGGTCCGGGCTGGCCCACCGCAGCGGACTGTCCATCGTCAATGCACCCGGGACGATCGATGCGGGATACCGTGGAGAGATCCAGGTCTGCCTGGTCAATCTCGATCCGACCACCCCGATCGTCCTGTCCCGCGGAGACCGGATCGCCCAGCTGGTGATCCAGCGGTTCGAGTCCGCGGACTTCGTCGAGGTCGACACCCTTCCTGACTCCGTGCGCGGAGCGGGCGGTTACGGTTCCACAGGAGGCTTTTCATGAGGTTGCGCCGCAAGCAGGCCGACGACGAGATCGACGAGATCGAGGTCCCCCTCGCCTCGTCGGCTGGGGCCGTCGGGCCTGTCGACATCGAGGACCTCGATCCCGACGCGGTCTTCATCGACCTCGGCAGCATGCTGGTGCGCCAGCCTCCGCCCGAGCTCGACCTGCGGTTGCAGGTCGACGAGGAGTCGGGAGAGGTGATGACCGTCCTGCTGGTCGGCGAGGACGGTGTGCTGGAGATGCGCGCCTTCTCCGCGGCCCGCGGTGGTGACCTGTGGGCCGACGCGCGGCGGGAGATCGCGGCTGACACCACCCGTCGCGGCGGGACCTCGCGTGAGCAGGAGGGTCCGTTCGGGACCGAGCTGTACTGCGAGGTGCCGGTGACCGCGCCCGACGGAAGTGGTGCGATCCAGCCCTCGCGGGTGATCGGCTGCACCGGACCACGCTGGTTCGTGCGCGCAACGCTCGCCGGACTTCCGGCCCAGGACCCGGACGCGGCGGTCAGGTTCGAGGACGCCCTGCGCGGATTGGCCGTACGGCGCGGCAACGAGGCGATGCCGCCGGGCAAGCCGCTGCCGCTGCACCTTCCCCCCGAAGCCCGTCCCGCCACCGACGAGGATCTAGGCTGAGGTCATGCCACACACCACGGGACGGCTGCGGTCCGGGATTCGCCAGTGGGCGAGCCAGGCCCATGCCGAAGCCGTCGACCTGCAGCGCGACGTCGTCAAGGCGGGTTGCCTCTGCATCGCCGACGCCCCCGACCGGACTCCGGTCACCGTGCAGGGCACCCTGCGCACGGTCACGCTGCGGCCGCGTGGCGGCGTACCGGCCCTGGAGGCCGAGCTGTACGACGGTACCGGGACGATCACGGTGCTGTGGCTGGGCCGTCGCCGGATCGCCGGCATCTTCCCCGGCCGTGCGATCCGCGTGACCGGCCGGATCGGCGTCCACAACGGCACTCGCGTGCTCTACAACCCGCGCTACGACCTGCGGTACTGAGCGGTGCAGGACGCAGAACGCACGGTCGAGGAAGTAGTCCGAGCCCAGCTGGCCAAGGCTCTCGGCGGTCGGCGCGGGATGGTCGAGGCAGCGATCCCGACCCTGACCTTCACGGTCCTCTTCCTGGCCACCCACATCCTGCTCGTCGCCGTCCTGGTCTCGATCGCCTGCTCCGCCATCCTGCTGGTCGCCCGGCTCGTCCAGCGGTCGACGCCGCAGTTCGTGCTGAACAGTCTCCTCGGCATCGGCATCGGCGCCCTGTTCGCGTGGCGTGCGGCCCGTGGCGGCGGCAACGCCAACGACCAGGCGCTCGCGTACTTCCTGCCCGGGATCCTCTACAACACCGGGTACTCGATCGTCATGTCAGCCTCGATCGCCGTCCGCTGGCCGCTGCTCGGCTTCCTGGTGGGCAGTGTCACCGGTGACCCGACCGCCTGGCACCAGGACAAGGCCACCGTGCGGCTGTGCAGCCGGCTGACCTGGTTCCTGGTGGTCCCGTGCATCATCCGGGTGCTGGTCCAGGCGCCGATGTACCTCGCCGGCCGCAACGGCTGGTGGAACGCCGACTCCGCCGTCCGTGCGCTCGGGATCAGCAAGATCGTGATGGGCTGGCCGCTTCAGATCGCCGCGCTGGCCGGCATGCTCTGGCTGCTGACCAGGAACAGGACTCCTCAGAGCCCGGGCATCGAGCCCTTCGAGACAGTTGCTGCGCACCTGCCTCAGGACCCACCTGCCGAGTCGGGGGGGCCTGCCTAGGCGTGGTGCGTTCCCGGGTTGAGCATCCGCTCGAGGTCTTCCTCGACGTCGGCGCCGCACACGAACAGGAGCTCGTCACCGGCTTCGACCGGCTGCTCGGGGGTCGGCGTGTAGACCTGCCCGTCGCGCAGGATCGTGACCAGCGAGCAGTTCTCCGGGAACGGGATCAGGCCCGACGGCTTGCCGACGTACGGCGATCCGGCCGGCAGGGTCATCTCGACCAGGTTGGCCTGGCCCTGGCGGAAGGTGAAGAGCCGGACCAGGTCGCCGACTGTGACGGCCTCCTCGACGAGCGCCGACATGATCCGCGGCGTGGACACGTTCACGTCCACGCCCCAGGCCTCGGTGAAGAGCCACTCGTTGTCGGGGTGATTCACCCGGCCGACCGTGCGCGGTACGCCGAACTCGGTCTTCGCCAGCAGGGCGGTGACCAGGTTGGCCTTGTCGTCGCCGGTCGCCGCGATCACGACGTCGCAGTGCTCCAGCCGGGCCTCCTCCAGGGAGGACAGCTCACAGGAGTCGGCCAGCAACCACTCGGCGTCGGGGACTCGCTCGGGCTTGATCGAGCCGGGCTCCTTGTCGATCAGGAGGACCTGGTGACCGTTGCCGATCAGCTCGCGCGCGATGGAACGGCCGACCGCACCGGCTCCGGCGATGGCTACGCGCATGCTCGGGTCACTCCTCTGGTCACGGCGGCACTCACTCTGGTTCTGGGCCCTGCTCGATGGTCGTATACGCGTGCGTCGCGTTCTCCTCGCGCAGGACGACGTGCAGCAGGTCGCCTTCCTGGATCACCGTCTCGCGGGTAGGCAGCATGCCCTCGCCCAGGCGGTCGATCCATGCGATCCGGCAGCGCGACTGCTCCTGGAACAGGACGGTGCGCTGGCCGACCCAGGCCTCGGTGGCCGGTACCTGGTCGAGCCGGACGGTGCCCGAGGGGTCCCGGAAGTCGGGTTCGGCACCGGCAGGGAGCAGCCGGCGCAGGACCTGGTCGGCGGTCCACTTGACCGTCGCGACCGTGGTGATGCCCAGGCGCTGGTAGACCTCGGCCCGGCCGGGGTCGTAGATCCGTGCGACGACCTGCTGGATCCCGAAGGTCTCCCGCGCGACCCTGGCCGCGATGATGTTGGAGTTGTCGCCGCTGCTGACGGCTGCGAACGCGTCGGCGCGCTCGATGCCGGCATCGGTGAGAACCTGCTGGTCGAAGCCGTAGCCGGTCACCTTGAGTCCGTTGAAGGACGGCCCCAGCCGCCGGAACGCATCCGGGTTGCTGTCGATGACGCTGACGGTGTGGGTCCGGTCCTCGAGGGACCGCGCCAGCGTGGAGCCGACGCGGCCGCATCCCATGATCACGACGTGCACGGAGCGAACGCTACTGCACCGCGACTCACCTGATGCCCTAGCCTTGCTCCTCGTGATCCTCGCTTCGCTCGTCAATGAGCTCTCGGCCACTCGGCCTCGAGCAAGCTCGGGCGCTCGGTAGCCTCTGCTCATGGGAGTCGGTGGCATTTCGAAGCGCATCATCCTCGGGCGCAAGCTCCGGAGCTCTCAGCTCGGAGAGACGTTGCTCCCGAAGCGCATCGCCCTGCCCGTCTTCGCCAGTGACGCGCTCTCCTCGGTGGCCTACGCACCCGACGAGGTCTTCATCATGCTGTCGGTCGCCGGTGCCTCGGCGTACGCCTTCAGCTGGAAGATCGGCCTGGTCGTCGCGCTGGTGATGCTCACGGTGGTCGCGTCCTACCGGCAGAACGTGCACGCCTACCCCAGTGGCGGCGGCGACTACGAGGTGGCCACCGTCAACCTGGGCCAGACCGCCGGAGTCACCGTCGCGGCGGCCCTGCTGGTCGACTACGTCCTGACCGTCGCAGTGTCGGTCTCCTCCGGGGTCCAGAACGCCAGCTCGGCCCTCGGCTTCGTGCAGGGCCACGAGACTGAGTGGGCCGTCGGGCTGGTGGCCCTGTTGGCGGCGATCAACCTGCGGGGGGTCCGCGAGTCGGGGTCGGCCTTCGCCTTCCCGACGTACGGGTTCATGTGCGGGGTCATCGGGATGGGCATCTACGGCGCCTACCGGGGGATGACAGGCACCCTGCCCAAGGTCGAGAGCGCGCATCTGCACCTCCAGCCCGCGCCCGGGTATGGCGGGCACATCGGCCAGATCGCGCTGATCTTCCTGCTGGCGCGTGCGTTCTCCTCCGGGTGCGCGGCGCTGACCGGTGTCGAGGCGATCTCCAACGGCGTGCCGGCGTTCCGCAAGCCGAAGAGCAAGAACGCCGCAACCACCCTGCTGCTGCTCGGCGGGATCGCCGTCACGATGCTGCTGAGTATCATCATCCTGGCCCGCGAGATGGGCCTGAAGTACGTGGACCCGAACAACCTGTCCCGCCTGCGCGAGGCGAACGGCGCCCCGCTGCCGAAGGGGTACGACCAGCCCACGGTGATCGCCCAGATATCGCGCGCCGTCTTCAGCAACTTCACGCCGGGCTTCTACTTCATCGTGGCGACCACCGGCATCATCCTGGTGCTGGCCGCGAATACGGCGTTCAACGGGTTCCCGGTTCTCGGATCGATCCTGGCCCGCGACGGGTTCGCCCCGCGCCAGCTCGGTTCGCGCGGCGACCGGCTGGCCTACAGCAACGGGATCCTCTTCCTCGCTGCCCTGGCCATGATCCTGATCATCGCCTTCCGGGCGCAGCCGACGAGGTTGATCCAGCTCTACATCGTCGGTGTCTTCGTGTCCTTCAACCTGAGCCAGCTCGGCATGATCCGGCACTGGACCCGGTTGCTCAAGACCGAGCGGAACCCCGGTGAGCGGCGCCGGATGTACCGCTCGCGGGCGATCAACACCTTCGGCCTGGCGATGACCGCGGTCGTGTTCATCATCGTGCTCCTCACCAAGTTCCTCGCCGGCGCCTGGATCGCGATCCTGGCGATGGTGATCTTCTTCGCCATCATGAAGGGCATCCGCGGTCACTACGACCGCGTCGAGGAAGAGCTGGTCGTGGGCGACGAGGACCCGATCATGCCGACGCGCGTGCACGCCGTCGTCCTCGTCTCCAAGCTGCACAAGCCGACGATGCGTGCGATCGCGTTCGCCAAGGCGACCCGACCGAACCTGCTCGAGGCCGTGTACGTCGGCTTCGAGCAGGAGACGACCGACAAGCTGATGGAGGAGTGGGACCAGCGGCGCATCGACGTGCCGCTCAAGGTCCTCTACTCGCCGTACCGCGAGATCATCCGGCCGATCGTGCAGTACGCGATCGAGATCCGCCAGGCGAACCCGCGTGGCGTCGTCGCCGTCTACATCCCCGAGTACGTGGTCGGCCGGTGGTGGGAGCAGCTGCTCCACAACCAGACCGCCCTGCGACTCAAGGGCCGGCTGTTGTTCACCCCGGGCGTGATGGTCACCTCGGTTCCGTACCAGCTGCGCGGGTCCGAGGTCGGCAAGGAACGCGAGGACTGGGAGCTGCTGCGGTCGCGTCCCGGCGACGTACGGCGTGGTGGCCGTGACCGCTGATCGCAGCGCCGCGTTCCGCGTCGGCGACCGCGTCGAGGCCCGCATCGGACCGGTCGCGCACGGTGGCCACATGGTCGCCCGCGTTCCCGTCGGCGAGGGAGCCGACCAGACCTCGGTCGTGATCTTCGTCCGGCACGCCCTGCCCGGCGAGCTGGCGATCCTGGAGATCACCGATGTGGCCAAGCGGTTCTTCCGCGGCGACGCCGTCGAGATCATTGAAGCCTCGGCGGACCGGGTCCAGGCACCGTGCGTCGTGGCCGGCCCGGGCGGTTGTGGCGGGTGCGACTTCCAGCACGTGTCGCTGCCGGCGCAGCGCGAGCTCAAGGCCGTCGTGGTGGCCGAGCAGCTCAAGCGCCTGGCCGGTCTCGACCTCGCTGTCACCGTCCGGGAGGTGCCCGGGGCAACCGACGGCCTGCGCTGGCGAACCCGGATGCAGTACGTCGCCCTGCCCGATGGTGGCTATGGGCTTCGCAAGAACCACTCCCACGAGGTCGTGGAGGTCGAGGACTGCCTGATCGCGGCACCGGGTGCCCGCATTGCGATCGCGGGCGATCCGCCCGCCCGGGAGACCGCGACGGAGACGGTGCGTGATCGGCGCTTCGAGGTCGCCGCCGACGGGTTCTGGCAGGTGCACACCGGGGCGCCGGAGGTGTTGGTGGCCACTGTCCTGGAGCTGCTCGCGCCACAACCGGGGGAGAAGGTCTTCGACCTGTACGGCGGCGTCGGGCTGTTCGCCGCGTTCCTGGCCGAAGCCGTCGGGCCCGAGGGGAGCGTGCTCAGCATCGAGGGCGACCCCAGAGCCAGTGCCTTCGCGAAGTCGAACCTGGCCGACCTGCGCCAGGCCAAGGTCCGAGCCGGTCGCGTCGACCGCGTCCTGACCGAGTTGGACACCTTCGCCGACCTCGTCGTCCTCGACCCTCCGCGCGAGGGTGCCCGCAAGCAGGTGGTCGACGCCATCGCGGACCTGGCCCCGCGCAGGGTCGCCTACGTCGCCTGCGACCCGGCTTCGCTGGCCCGGGACCTGGCGTACTTCGCAGAGCGGCGGTACCGGGTCACCGAGGTGCGGGCTTTCGACCTGTTCCCGATGACTGGTCATGTGGAGTGCGTCGCCCTGTTGGAGGGCCGGCTCTGACCTGCCCGGACGGGGTGTGTGTGGGAGGAATCGACGACGCACTGCTGGGTCCCCATGGAGTCATGGATTCGCTGGAAGCCGCAGTTCGAAGGTGCTCCCGACGCCGACCGTTGAGGTTACGCTGAGCTGCCCGCGATGCGCATCGACGATCGCCTTGACGATCGAGAGGCCAAGACCGGCCCCTTGACAGTGAGCACGGACCGCGTCGGCGCCACGGTAGAGCCGCTCGAAGATGTGGGCGATCTCGCCTTCAGGGATACCGGGACCGTTGTCGGCGATCGTGACCACGGCCTCATCGGCCTCACCCTCGATGCGGACGCTGACATCTGCGAGCGGCGGCGAGAACTTGATGGCGTTCGTAATCAGGTTGTCGAGTGCTTCACCAAGTCGGTCCGGATCACCGCGAACATGTAAGGCTGCATCACCGGCGTCTACGGACAGATTGATCTTCGCCAGCTTGGCGACAGGCTGTGCCACCTCTACCGACTCTGATACCAAGGTACAGAGGTCCAGGTCAGTTGATCGAATGTTCAAGTCGCCCTGACCGAACCGGACCAGGGTGAGCAGGTCGTCGACGAGCCGCACTTCACGCCGAGCGCTCCGGACAATGACCTCGAGGAAGTTGCGGAACTCGGGACT
Source organism: Marmoricola sp. (assembly GCF_025965215.1). Classification (GTDB taxonomy): domain Bacteria; phylum Actinomycetota; class Actinomycetes; order Propionibacteriales; family Nocardioidaceae; genus Marmoricola. The sequence goes on along the minus strand of NZ_JAOPXI010000050.1, from coordinate 3,579 downwards.
GAGCTGATCGAAGTCGAGGTCTTCGAGGAGCTCGGCATATCCGATGACCGACGTCAGCGGGGTACGAAGTTCGTGGGAGATGGTGGCGAGGAACTCGTCCTTCATCTGGTCGGCCGCAGCTTGAAGCCGGAGACGCTCGCTGATGTCGCGAACCGTCAGGCTGGACATGAGCCCATGGCTGGTCGGCAACGGAGCGATGGAGATCTCCACCGGCGTAGGCGAGCCACCGGGGTTGACTGCGTCGAGGCGCAGTGTGCTGGCTGAATCGACGACCCAGGTTCCGGACCGGTAGGAGTCGGCGCAGATGCTGAGCTGCTCGAGGAGTTCTGCGACGTGCTGCTCGGAGAAGAGGACTCGCACGTGTTGGTCGAAAAGACCCAGTCGCTCGTACTCGAACAGGTGCGAGGCCCGAGCGTTCGACAAGACGACCTTCGCCTCGGGATTGAGGACCAGGATGGGGTCAGGCGCTGCCTCCAGCACACCGCGGAACCGGATGTCGTCGAGCTCGAGGTCTGCGATCTTGCGGAATGTCGCGACCAGGAGCACGCACTCGGTTGTCTGAACCGGCACATTGGCCATCTGCGCCTCCAGGGTGGAGCCGTTCCGGTGTTGGATCGGGCCCTCCAGCCCGTCACCCATGTGCCGCGCAACCGGGTTCTGGATGTACGCCGCCATCCTCTGTGCGACCTGCTCGCGTACGTCCTCGGGCAGGAGTGTCAGAATCGATCGCCCCAGCAACTCGTCTTCGGAGTACCCGAGGAGTTCGAGGAGGCGCGGATTGGCGCCGACAATTCGAAGTGAGGTGTCGTAGACCGCGATCGGATCCTGCATGACCTGGACCGCGATGCACAGCTGACGAGCATCAAGAACGGTCTGATCCCCGCTCACAGACATTCGGCGTCCTCCCGCAAAATCCGGTTCGTCCCGACGGATGACCAACGTCCATTCCAGCACGGTTGACGCACTTTGAGCGCGCTTGGGACAAACGCGGAAGAGTTTGGGCGCACGTATGGGTCGGGAGCACGTGAGAGCGCGGGGCAGATCGGGTAGGTGAGAACATCGATCCAACCGAATGGCTATCGCCACCAGCACGTCGACCGTCTCGAGTCGAACCGGCACTTCGTATCTGGTGTTGCTCTGCTCGAACCCGGACGCTGAACGTTTTGATATCGTGTATCTTGACATCAAGATATATTGACGAATAAGGGCAGCCCTGCTTCCCCCCATGACTGGCGGTGGGCAAGATGGGCGCCACGACCTGCGAATCACAAGGAGAAACGGCTGATGGCGAGCGTCGACAGCTTCGGTGCCAAGAGCACCCTGGACGTCCAGGGCAAGGCTTACGAGATCTTCCGGCTCGACGCGGTGACCGGTGAGGGCGTCGACGTCGCGTCGCTGCCGTTCTCCCTCAAGGTCCTGCTCGAGAACCTGCTGCGGACCGAGGACGGCGCCGACATCACCGCCGACGACATCCGCTTCCTCGGTGCCTGGGATGCCGACGCGCAGCCCGACAAGGAGATCCAGTTCACGCCGGCCCGGGTGATCATGCAGGACTTCACCGGCGTCCCCTGCGTCGTCGACCTGGCCACCATGCGCGAGGCGATGGCCGAGCTGGGTGGCGACGCGACGAAGATCAATCCGCTCGCCCCGGCCGAGATGGTCATCGACCACTCGGTGATCGCCGACTTCTTCGGCACCCCGGAGTCCTTCGAGCGCAACGTCGAGATCGAGTACGAGCGCAACCGCGAGCGCTACCAGTTCCTGCGCTGGGGCCAGGGAGCCTTCGACGACTTCAAGGTCGTTCCCCCGGGCACCGGCATCGTCCACCAGGTCAACATCGAGCACCTCGCCCGCACCGTCTTCACCCGCCAGGTCGAGGGCGTCCTTCAGGCGTACCCCGACACGTGTGTCGGCACCGACTCGCACACCACCATGGTCAACGGCATCGGCGTCGTCGGCTGGGGCGTCGGCGGCATCGAGGCCGAGGCGGCCATGCTCGGCCAGCCTGTCTCGATGCTCATCCCGCGCGTGGTCGGCTTCAAGCTCAACGGCGACCTGCCGGAGGGCACGACCGCGACCGACCTGGTGCTCACCATCACCGAGATGCTGCGCAAGCACGGTGTGGTCGGCAAGTTCGTCGAGTTCTACGGTCCCGGCGTCTCAGCGCTGCCGCTGGCCAACCGCGCGACGATCGGCAACATGAGTCCCGAGTTCGGCTCGACGATCGCGGTCTTCCCGATCGACGAGGAGACGATCAAGTACCTCCGACTCACCGGCCGCACCGACGAGCAGCTCGCGCTGGTCGAGGCCTACGCCAAGGAGCAGGGCCTGTGGCACGACCCGGCCGCTGAACCGCGGTACTCCGAGAAGCTCGAGCTCGACGTCTCCACCGTCGTACCGTCGCTGGCCGGCCCGAAGCGCCCGCAGGACCGGGTCTCGCTCTCGGTGGCCGCTCCGTCGTTCGCCACCGCACTCGCGGACTACACCGACAACCCCGCGGCCACCGCCGAGATCACCATCGACGGCCAGACCAGCACCATCGGTCACGGAGCCGTCGCGGTCGCGGCGATCACGAGCTGCACCAACACCTCCAACCCGTCGGTGATGATCGGCGCCGCGCTGCTGGCCAAGAAGGCCGTCGAGAAGGGCCTGAGCCGCAAGCCGTGGGTCAAGACGACCCTGGCCCCGGGCTCGAAGGTCGTCTCGGACTACTACGAGCGCGCCGGCCTGACGCCGTACCTGGACAAGCTGGGGTTCAACCTGGTCGGCTACGGATGCACGACGTGCATCGGCAACTCCGGCCCGCTGATCCCCGAGGTCAGCGCCGCGGTCAATGAGGCCGACCTCGCTGTCACCTCGGTGCTCTCGGGCAACCGGAACTTCGAGGGCCGGATCAACCCGGACGTGAAGATGAACTACCTGGCTTCCCCGCCGCTGGTGGTCGCCTACGCGCTGGCCGGGTCGATGACCGTGGACCTGTTCAACGACCCGCTGGGCCAGGACACCGACGGCAACGACGTCTTCCTCAAGGACATCTGGCCGAGTCCGGCCGAGGTCGAGGAGACCATCGCCGGCGCGATCACCTCGGAGATGTTCACCAAGGACTACGCCGACGTCTTCGCCGGAGACGCGACCTGGCAGTCGCTGCCCACGCCGGAGGGCAATACCTTCGAGTGGGACGCGAGCTCGACCTACGTCCGCAAGCCTCCTTACTTCGACGGCATGCCGGCGGAGCCGGTGCCGGTCACCGACATCGCCGGAGCGCGAGTGCTGCTCAAGCTCGGCGACTCGGTCACCACCGACCACATCAGCCCTGCCGGCGCGATCAAGAAGGACTCGCCTGCTGGTCGCTACCTGGCCGAGCACGGCGTCGAGTCGCGGGACTTCAACTCCTACGGCTCGCGTCGCGGCAACCACGAGATCATGATCCGCGGCACCTTCGCCAACATCCGGCTGCGCAACCAGCTGGCTCCGGGCACCGAGGGCGGCGTTACGCGCAAGCTGCCCGAGGACGTCGAGATGCCGATCTACGACGCCGCGATGGCCTACATCGAGGAAGGGACGCCGCTCGTGGTGCTG
>NZ_JAOPXI010000064.1 GCF_025965215.1 Marmoricola sp. | reverse complement strand
TCCAGCGCTTCGAGAACCGCCTCGAGCAGATGATCTCCGGCGTCTTCGCGCGTACCTTCCGCAGCGCGGTGCAGCCGGTCGAGATCTCGTCGGCGCTGGCCCGCGAGGCCGACAACTCGGCGCAGGTCCTCAGCCGCGACCGTCGCCTGGTCCCCAACGACTTCCACGTCGAGCTCTCCGCAGCCGACCACGAGCGGCTCGACGCCTTCGGACCGGCGCTGCCTGCCGAGCTCGCCTCGCTGCTCAAAGACCATGCCGCTGCCCAGTCCTACGTCTTCACCGGCCCGGTCTCGATCACGCTGGAGATCGCCGAGGACCTGACCACCGGACGCTTCCGGGTGCGCAGCAAGGCCGTCGCCAAGGTCAGCCAGTCCGGCCCGGACGCCACCGAGACCCAGGTACGACGCGCGTCGGCGGTCCTGGAGGTCAACGGCGAGCACCTGCCGCTGTCGCCTCCGGGCATCATCGTGGGCCGCGGCAACGACGCCGACCTGCGGGTCAACGATCCCGGGGTGTCGCGTCGCCACGTCGAGATCCGGGTCGCCCACGATGCCGACGGCCCACGGGTCAGCGTGCACGACCTGGGCTCGACGAACGGAGTCCTGGTCAACGGACGCCGCGTCGAGAACGCCGCCGTCGCCGACGGCGCAGAGATCAGGATCGGCAATACGACGATGACCCTGCGCCAGAGGCAGGCCTGACGCATGTCAGAACTGACGCTGGTCCTGATCCGCTTCGGGTACCTCGCGGTGCTGTGGATCTTCGTCCTCTCCGCGGTCTCGGTGATCCGCTCGGACATGTTCGGCGCGCGTGTGGCCCGGGACCAGGGCCGCGTCCAGGAACGACGGTCGGCCAAGGCTGCCAGCAAGGCGCGCGCCAAGGCCCCGAAACCGCGCCGCGGTGATCCGACCGCAGTCGTGATCGTCGAGGGCGGCAATTCCGGCGAGCTCGTCCCGCTCGCGGCGGCTCCGTTGCTGATCGGGCGGGGCAGCGACGCTGCGATCCGCCTCGACGACGACTACGTCTCGACCCGGCACGCGCGCATCGCCAGCTCCGGGGACCAGTGGTACGTCGAGGACCTCGGCTCGACCAACGGCACGTACGTCGGCAGCAGCCGGATCACCCAGGCCACGGCGATCTCGCTGGGAACCCAGATCCGGATCGGGAAGACGATCCTGGAGCTGCGCAAATGACGTTCCGGCTGCGGTTCACCGCGCTCTCCGACGTCGGGCGGGTGCGTCGGGACAACCAGGACTCGGGCTATGCCGGTCCGCACCTGCTCCTGATCGCCGACGGTGTCGGCGGTGCTGCACGAGGCGACATCGCGAGCAGCGCTGCGGTCGAGGCGATCCGCAAGCTCGACGTACCGCCCGGCAACGACCCGCTCAGCGAGCTCGCCGCGACCATCCACCTGGCCCATGACCGCCTGGCCGAGATCGTCGAGGGGCATCCCGACCTCGACGGCACCAGCACGACGGTCAGCGCCGCCGTCTTCGACGGGACCCAGCTCGCGATCGGGCACGTCGGTGACAGCCGCGGCTACCTGCTCCGCGACGGCGTCCTGCGACAGCTGACCGACGACCACACCCTGGTCCAGAGCCTGGTGGACGAGGGCCGGATCACCGAGGACGAGGCGCGGGTGCACCCGCACCGCAACCTGATCCTGCGCGCTGTCGACGGCGTCCACGAGCCCGAACCGGACCTCTTCACCACCGAGGTCAACGCCGGCGACCGCCTTCTGTTCTGCTCCGACGGCTGCTCGGGAGTCCTGACGAACCACGCCCTGGCTGCGCTGCTGGCCATCGATCCGCTCGAGACCGCCACGTCGCGCCTGGTCTCCGCCGCACTCGACGCCGGTAGCTCGGACAACGTGACCGTCGTGGTCGCCGAGGTGCTCGAGGACGACGACGAAGCCAGCCCACCAGCGTTCGTCGTCGGCGCCGCCGCCTCGGCACCGCACCTGCGCATCTCTGACGAGTCCACCGGCAACTTGAGCGACACGGAGTTCGCGGCCCTGAGCGAGGAGGGCCTCCCGCTCGATCCGGAGGACCTGCGGTACGCGCCGCAGCCCCCACGGCGCGGCAGCGCGTTGCGCATTCTCGCCGTGGTAGCGGTCGTCGTCGCGCTGCTCGGGGGTGCGGGCTGGGGCGCCTACGCGTACTCGCAGACCCGGTACTACGTCTCGGACAACTCCGGCAAGGTCGCGATCTTCAAGGGCGTCGACCTCGACATCTGGGGCGCTCCGCCGCTGCACCACCTGGTGAAGTCGACCGACATCCCGCTCTCGGCCATCGAGCCGTACTTCGCGACCGAGGTCCGCAACGGCAAGGCCGTCGAGAGCCTCGCCAAGGCGGAGAAGTACGTGGCCGGTCTCCCGCTGAAGTGCGCTGACACCAGCACGATCCCGGTGCCCTCCACGCCAGTGCCCACGCCAACGCCCCTGAAGGCACCCACCAGGACCGCGACGCCCACCCGGACACCGACGCCCACCCCGACACCGACGCCCATCACGTTGCCGAGCCCGAGCACGACGCCGGGAACCGGCACCAGCGGCTGCACCGGAGCGAAATGAGCCGCGCCGGACGCACCCCCACCACCAAACGCGCTCCCGGGGCGGGACCGCTGATGGAGCTCGTCCACCGACGCCGCCGCGGAGCCGAGCTCTACCTGCTCGTGCTGAGCCTGGTGGTCGGCGTCGGCGCCTACGCCGCCGTCGGCCTCGGCGTCAACGGCCAGGTCCCTGCCGACCTGGTCAAGCACGGCGCCTGGCTGGCAGCGCTGGTCGTGGCCGCCCACGTCACCATCCGCTACAAGGCCGAGTACGCCGACCCGGTGGTGCTCCCGATCGTCTCGGCGCTCAACGGCCTGGGCCTGGCGATGATCCACCGCATCGACCTGGCCCCGACCGGCCATCCGGTGGGCAGCAACTTCGCCGCCTCTCAGCTCGTCTGGATGACCCTCGGGGTCCTGGGCTTCATCACCGTGCTGACCAGCCTGCGCGACCACCGTCGGCTCCAGTCGTTCACCTACACCGCGGGCCTGGCCGCGATCGTGCTGCTCCTGCTGCCGCTGCTGCCCGGGATAGGCAAGACCGTCAACGGTGCCCGGATCTGGATCCATCTCGGCCCGATGAGCTTCCAGCCGGGCGAGATCGCGAAGGTGCTGCTGGTGATCGCCTTCGCCGGCTACCTGGTGCTGCACCGGGACGCGCTCGCCCTGGCCGGTCGCCGGGTGCTCTTCGTCGACCTCCCCCGCGGGCGCGACCTCGGTCCGATCCTGGCGATGTGGCTGGTCAGCCTCGGGATCCTGGTCTTCCAGAACGACCTCGGGTCCTCGCTGATGTTCTTCGGCCTCTTCCTGGTGATGCTCTACGTCTCCACCGAGCGGCCCGGCTGGCTGGTCGTCGGTGGCGTGCTCTTCGCCGTCGGTGCGTACGCCGGCTACGTCACCACCGCGCACGTCCAGGCCCGCGTGCACGGCTGGCTCGATCCGTTCGGCAAGGACTCCCCCTCCTACCAGCTGGTCCAGGCGATGTACGGCATGGCCTGGGGCGGTCTGACCGGGCGCGGCCTGGGCCAGGGGTCTCCGCAGACGACGCCGATCTCGTGGTCCGACTTCATCCTGCCCTCGCTCGGCGAGGAGCTCGGCCTGACCGGGGTGATCGCGATCATCCTGCTCTACGCCCTGCTGGTCGAACGCGGCCTGCGGACCGCGCTGATCTGCCGCGACAACTTCGGCAAGCTGGTCGCGGCCGGCTTGGCCACCGTCTTCGCGCTGCAGGTCTTCGTCGTCGTCGGAGGCGTGACCCGGCTGATCCCGCTGACCGGCCTGACCACGCCGTTCCTGTCCCAGGGTGGATCGAGCCTGGTCGCCAACTGGGTGATAGTCGCGCTGCTGCTCCGCGTCTCGGACGCGGCCCGGCGGCCGCCCCCGGAGTTCAGTGACCAGCCTGCCGACATGGACTCCACCCAGGTGGTGATGATGCGGTGAACCGCCCGATCCGCAACCTCGCCATCGCCTGCCTGGTCATGTTCCTGGCCCTGATGATCAACGCGACCTACCTGCAGTACTGGCAGGCCGGCAGCCTCACGTCGCTGACCAAGCATCCCGACAACGTGCGGGTCGCCGACGCCGCCTTCGACGAGCCGCGCGGTGCGATCCTGGTCGACGGCCGGGCGATCGCGCAGAGCATCAAGAGCTCGGATCGCTACAAGTTCCTGCGTACCTACCCCGACGGCGCCGAGTACGCCCACATCACCGGCTACTTCACCCGGACCCTCGGCCTTGGTGGCATCGAGTCCGGCGAGAACAGCGTCCTGACCGGCGACGATCCCAGCCTGTTCGTCAACAAGGTCATCGACCTTCTCGGCAACGCCGCGCCCCAGGGCGGCAACGTCACCCTGACGATCAACGCGAACGCCCAGAAGGCGGCGTTCGACGGCCTGCGCGCCCTCGGTCCCCGGGTCCAGGGCGCGGTGGTCGCGATCGAGCCTGCCACCGGACGCATCCTCGCCATGGTCTCGAGCCCGTCGTTCAGCCCCAACCAGCTCGCCGGGCACGACTTCACCACCGCGAAGAGCAACTACGACCGATTGCTGGCCGACCCGCTCGGGCCGCTGAACAACAGGGCGATCGAGCAGACCCTGCCGCCCGGATCGACGTTCAAGCTGATCACCGCTGCGGCTGCACTGTCCCACGGCTACACCCCGAATTCGATGGTGCTGGGAGGCTCCTCGCTCAAGCTTCCGCTGACCACCAAGTACCTGACCAACGAGAACCACAACTCCTGCGGCCCGGCGAAGATCACGCTGACCCGGGCACTCGACGTCTCGTGCAACGTCGCCTTCGGCTCCATCGGCCTCAAGCTCGGCGCGCAGGTGCTCGCCAACCAGGCGGCGGCGTTCGGCTTCGGGCGCAACGACTACTTCCATGATCTCGACGACCAGCTCACCCGGCTGTCGGCGAGCGAGTTCGGGACCAACGTCGACCAGCCCGGCGCCGCACTGTCGGCGATCGGTCAGCTGAACGTCCGGGCCACCCCCCTGCAGATGGCGATGGTCGCCGCGGGCATCGCCAACAACGGCGAGGTGATGCAGCCGTACCTGGTCGACGAGATCCGCTCGAGCGACCTCGACGTCATCAAGCAGATCCCCTCGAAGGTCCTCACCGCGCACGCGATCTCGGCCGCAGTCGCCCGCGAGCTGACCCAGATGATGGTCTCGGTCGTCCAGCAGGGCACCGCCACCACCGCGCAGATCCCGGGCGTGCAGGTCGCCGGCAAGACCGGCACCGCGCAGAGCGCTCCGAGCCGGCCGCCGTACGCGTGGTTCGTCTCGTTCGCACCGGCCGAGTCCGCGCAGGTCGCGGTCGCCGTCCTGATCCAGGACGCGAACGTCGACCGCAACCAGATCTCCGGCAGCGGCCTGGCCGCGCCGATCGCGAAGGCCGTGATGAGAGCGGTGTTGAAGAAGTGAACGTCCAGCGGCCCGGTGTCGACGGCACCGGCATGATCGAACCCGAACCTCTGAGGGGACACCTCCATGGATGAGCCAACACCGCATCGCATCGGTGGTCGGTACGAGATCGGCGAGCTGCTCGGCAGGGGCGGGATGGCCGAGGTCCGCAAGGGCACCGACATCCGCCTCGGCCGCACGGTCGCGGTCAAGCGCCTGCGCACCGACCTGGCGAGCGATGCGACCTTCCAGGCGCGGTTCCGCCGTGAGGCCCAGTCGGCTGCCTCGCTGAACCACACCTCGATCGTGTCGGTCTACGACACCGGCGAGGAGCTGTCCACCGACGGCTCGAACGTCTCGCAGCCCTACATCGTGATGGAGTACGTCGCCGGCAGGACCCTGCGCGACATCCTGCGCGAGGGACGCAAGATCCTGCCCGAGCGAGCCCTCGAGATCACCTCAGGGGTCCTCGGCGCGCTCGACTACAGCCATCGTGCCGGGATCATCCACCGCGACATCAAGCCCGCCAACGTGATGCTCACGCCGGCCGGCGACGTCAAGGTGATGGATTTCGGCATCGCACGAGCGATCTCCGATGCGCAGAGCACCATGACGCAGACCGCAGCCGTCGTCGGCACCGCGCAGTACCTCTCGCCCGAGCAGGCCCGCGGCGAGACCGTCGACTCCCGCTCGGACGTGTACTCGACCGGCTGCCTGCTGTTCGAGCTGCTCACCGGCCGGCCGCCGTTCGTCGGCGACAGCCCGGTCTCGGTGGCCTACCAACACGTCCGCGAGCAGGCTCCCGCCGCGTCGTCCTTCGACGCCGACCTGCCACCCGAGATCGATGCGATCGTCCACAAGGCACTCGCCAAGCGCGTCGAGGACCGCTACCAGAGCGCCGCGGCGATGAAGGAGGACATCGACCGGTTCCTGGCCGGTCGTCCGGTCCAGGCACCTCCGGTGCCGGTCGAGCCGGTGTACGTGCCCCCGGTGCTGCCGCTGGGCACCGACACCGCCGCGACCTCGATCGTGCCGGGCAGCTGGCAGGAGGAGCCCGATCGCCGCAGCAACTGGGTCCTGGCCGGACTCGCGCTGCTGCTCGTCGCGCTCGTCGCCGGCGGGTTCTACCTCATTCCCAAGCTCATCGGTTCGTCCCCGAACCAGACGTCGGTGCCCTCGGTGCTGAACCTCACCCGGGCCGATGCCGAGAGCTCGATCCGCCAGGCCGGCTTGACCGTCGGCAACGTCACCGAGGGTGCGAGCCCCACGATCGCCTCCGGCTTGGTGATCTCGCAGAACCCTGCCTCCAGTGCGTTCGTGGCTCCGGGAACTGCCGTCAACTTCGTGGTCTCTACCGGCAAGCCCACCGTCCAGATCCCCAGCGTGATCGGGAACAACAAGGACTCGGCGGCCGACCAGCTCCGGACGCTGGGACTGGTGGTGGTGATGAAGGCGGTCAAGTCCGACGAGCCCAAGGACAACGTCGTGGCGCTCGATCCCCCGGTCGGCACCGCGGTCGCCGTCGGCAGCACGGTCAAGATCTCGTACTCGAAGGGGCCCCAGCAGGTCCCGAACGTGGTCGGCATGACCGAGGCGAAAGCGGTCAGGGCCATCGAGGCAGCCGGCTTCCAGGTCAGCAGCCTGCCGGACTCGCAGTCGACTCTGCCGAAGGGGACCGTGACCCAGCAGAGCCCACCGGCCGGAACGACCCAGAACGCCGGGACCTTGATCACGATCCTGGTCTCGTCCTATGTTCCTCCGACGCCGACCACTACGCCGACCCCGACAGGCACCGCGACGCCGCTGTTCTAGCTGGTCCTCAGCTCGTCGCCACCCGGCGGCCCGGAGTTGCCCGCGCACGGGCCGGGCCGCCGACGGTGAGCACCGCGATGGCGGTCGTGATCGGTACGGCGAGTACCAGCCCGATCGCGCTCGCCAGGGTCCGGACGACCTCCTCGGAGATGGCCTCGGTGGACAACAGCTCGAAGATCGGGCGGTTGTAGAGCGTCAGCAGGAGCAGGACAGCCAGGGCACTGCCGGCGTACGCGAACACGATCGTGTAGATCGTCGAGGCGATGTGGTCGCGACCGATCCGCATCGCACTGGCGAACAGCTCCCGGCGGGTGAGGTCGGTGCCGGCCTCCCGCAGCTCCCAGACTGCCGAGGCCTGGGTGATGGTGACGTCGTTGAGCACACCGAGGCCCGCCACCACGAGGGCGCAGGTGAACAGGCCCTGGAACGAGATGCTGCCCGCGAAGGCGGAGAGGAGCGCGCTGCTCTCGTCGGAGAACCCGGAGAGGTTGGCGCCGTGGATCGCGAGCTGTCCGATCCCGGCAGTGATCCCCACCCCGACGAGGGTGCCGGCCAGGGCCGCGCTGGTCCGCACCGAGAGACCATGCGCCAGGTAGAGCACCACGAACATGATCGCCGCCGAACCGGCCAACGAGACGCCGACGCCGGAGGAGCCCGACAGCAGGGCCGGCAGCATGAACTTGAGCAGCACCAGACCGCCGAAACCGAGGCTGACCAGCGCCAGGATGCCGCGCAGCCTGGCCACCAGTGCCACGATGAGGACGAAGAAGAGCGCCAGGATCAGCAGCGGCTGGATCCGGACCACGTCGTCGAACGAGTAGGACGCCGCCCCACCGGCAGCGCCCGGGACGCGCATCAACCGGACCGTGTCGCCCGAGGACAGTCCGGACTGCGCGACCGCCGGTGGCACGCCGACCACTTCGGTCCGGCCCGCGTCGGGCCCGTCCGCCACGACGGTGGTGATCATCCCGCAGGTCGGGGTCGCCCGGGACTGCGACCCGCTTCCTGTCTGCCCGCCCGAGGGCGTCTGCGGGCAGGGCTTCTGCACCCCGGTGACGCGCGCTTTCTGGAAGGTCACTCCCGGTGCGGCGTACTGGGCCTCGGAGCGGAGCTTGTCCACGGTCCCCGAGTCGGGCCAGAGCACGACCACTGCCACGATCGTGGCGACCGCGACGACCGCCAGGAAGCCGATCAGCACCGTCAGCGGACCGCGGCCGACCTCGACGCTGCTCGGGCTGTCCCGGTGGGCGTGCGCGTGGGAGTGGGAGTGCGCCATCGTTCTCCTTGTCTTCTCAGCGGACGGGCGGTTGCGGGGTTCCGGCGACGGCGTACTTCAGCGCCGTACTGCCGGTGTAGGCCGGGAAGGCGAGCCTCACGCTCGGGGTCACCAGGTAGCCGAGCTGGTACATCGCCACGAAGGAGCGGTAGGCGCTGACGTAGTCGTTCGCATCGAGTGCTGCCTGCAGCGCTACCGGGTCACCGATGGCGGCGATCTGGTACGGCGGGGAGTACGGCACCCCGTGCAGGACGACCGTGTTGCCGACGCACTTGATGCCGGTGGTCGAGACCACCCGCTGGTTCTGGATCGTCATCGCCTCGGCGCCGCCGCTCCACAGTGCGTTGACGACCGCCTGGATGTCCTGCTGGTGGACGACGAGCTCGTCGGCCGAGACACCGCCCGGCTTGTCGGCGGCGTCGATCTGGCTCTTCGGGGCATCGTTCAGGGTGACCGTGAGCCCCGGGCCCTGCACCGGCAGGACGCCGGCCGGGTCGCGGAGACGGTCGGCGCGTTTCTGGAGCGCGGCGACTTGTGCGTTGCTGACCTGGCGCGACAGGCTGCCGACCTGGCGGTTCAGGGCGGCGATCTGGCTCTGCAGGGCGTTGGTGTGGGCGCGCTCGGCCTGGACGACGTGATCGAGGTCGGTGACACTCGAGGCGCGCAGGTCCAGGCCCTTGGAGTTGATCGAGGTGGTGACGAACAGCGCACCGGCGGCGACGAACATGGCGACCGCCGCGGGCCGCCAGCGACCGCGCAACCTGATCCGCATCAGGTCGCGCCACGGGCTCCACCACGGCTCGGTGCGCACGTGGCCCTGCGGTCGTTCCAGGGGTCGCTCAGGGGTCGGCTCAGGGGCCGGCTCCGGGGGCCCGTCGTCGGTCGACACCTGGTCACCCACTCCCACGTCCGAGCCGCTTATCTCCGGCCGCTACCCGGTTCCGGGCCAGCGATGACTACGCTAACCGACGACCTCGAAACTCTAGCCTCACTCCTGGGAGCCTTGTCGTGTCCAAGCCCGCAGCCCGCAACCCCACCGTCTCGGTGAGCGGTTACCAGACCTCGCTGGTGCGGTGCGCTGTCGCCGTGGTGCTGATCCTGGCCGGGATCGCCTGGATCACGGTCTACACGCACGCGGCCATGGACGCGGCCAACTTCACGGTGCTTCCGGGCCTGAAGAGGCCGCACACCGCGCTCCCGTGGATGGCCGACCTGCACAAGTGGAACTACGCGATCGGCTTCGGGATGGCGTTCCTGGGTCTGATCGTCGCCTCGCACCCGACCACGCCGCTCGGCCGTGGACGCGGAGTCGTGATCGGCATGCTCGGAAGCTTCCTGATCGGCCTGACCTACATCGTGACGTACTACTTCGTCGGGCAGAGCACGAGCTTCCACATCCCGGTGATGGACCAGCTCAACCAGCTGAACCTCCTGGTCGGAGTCGGTTTCATGGCCGTGGGCTTCACTTTCGCCACCAAGTGGGAATGACACCGGTGTAGTTCTCCACAGAGTTGTCCCCAGACTGGGGATAACTCTCACGAGCCGGTCGTCAGCTCGCAGGGGGCCCGCCGAGAGTGTGCGCCTTCACCAGGATCAGGGCGATCGCGATGGCGCTGACCGCCACCACGCTTCCCCACTGGATCCACGTACGACGTTCCTTCGGGGCGTAGACGATCGCCCCGGCCAGCACGACTCCGCCGATCAGGCCGCCGATGTGGGCCTGCCAGGAGATACCGCTGAAGGTGAACGAGAAGACAAGGTTGATGCCGATCCACATGAGGATCGAGCGCATGTCGCCCTTGACCTTCATCACCACGATCACCAACGCGCCCATCAGTCCGAAGATCGCGCCGGACGCTCCCAGGCTCGAGCTGTACGGGTCGGCGAAGAGCATCACCGCAGCGGACCCCGCGATCGCCGAGACGAGGTAGACCGCCAGGAAGCGAGCGCGACCGAGGATCTGCTCCAGGGGCGGACCCAGGAAGTAGAGCGCGAGCATGTTCAGCCCGATGTGCAGCGGCTCGACATGGGCGAAGGCGGAGGTGATGACCTGCCAGGGCGCACCGGTCGCCACGCCCGGGATCCAGTGGTGCGCGCCCGTGCAGTCCGCCTTCAAGGCATCCGGGAAGATGAAGTTCCCGCCGGTGGACTCGCAGAAGCCCCGAGGGCTGAGCGAGAGCCGCGAGGCGAGGTCCGAGGCCGATCCGACCGTCCTGATCAGGACCCAGACCACCACGTTGATCCCGATCAGGACGAACGAGGTGAGTCGTGGATCAGCGCTGTGCAGACCGCCGTACGGCAGCCGCCCGGTGCGCGTCGACCTGGCACCCTCCTTCAGGCACGAAGGGCACTGGAACCCGACCGAGGCCGAGTTCATGCAGTCGGGGCAGATGGGTCGGTCGCACCGCTGGCACCGGATCCACGTCTCGCGGTCGGGGTGGCGGTAGCAGACCGGGGCGGCTGCCGAGGGGTCACTCACGGTCCGTGGTCAGTCCCGCGTGATCTCGACCGACTCGATGATCACCGGGTCGATCGGGCGGTCGCCGGCGCCGGTGGCGGTGGTCCCGATCGCGTCGATCACGTCGCGGCTCTCCTGGTCAGCGGCCTCACCGAAGATGGTGTGCCGGTTGTTGAGCCAGGTGGTCGCCGCGGTGGTGATGAAGAACTGCGAGCCGTTGGTGCCCGGGCCGGCGTTGGCCATCGCGAGCAGGTAGGGCTTGGTGAAGCCGAGCTCGGGGTGGAACTCGTCCTTGAAGGTGTAGCCCGGGCCACCGGTGCCGGTACCGAGCGGGCAACCGCCCTGGATCATGAAGCCGTCGATGACCCGGTGGAAGGTGAGACCGTCGTAGAACCTGCCCGTTTTGCCGCCGTCGGCCTGGTACTCCTTGGTGCCCTCCGCGAGTCCGACGAAGTTCTCGACCGTCGCAGGCGCGTGGTTCGGGAACAGGTTGAGCACGATGTCGCCGCGGTTCGTGTGAAGCGTGGCCTTCAGGTCCGACATGGGTTGCCTTCCAGGATGGTGAGGTTGTCCCGAGATCCTCCCATGCGTGCCAAGGTTTGCATCGGGTCGGGCCCGAGGCATGATCGGGGGATCACACGACACCAACCGGAGGGAACCCATGGGGCGCAAGGGACGCAGGAACAAGTCCAGGAATCGACGCCGTCGCATCCTGGTGCTCGTGCTGATCGGCCTCGGCATCGCAGCATCGAGGGCCGCTCAGGCCCGTAAGGCAGCCCCGGCACCGCTGCGGGTCGTCCCGACGCCGAAGCCGTCGACCCCCGCCCCCACCGACGAGGTCGCAGCCCCGCAGGACGAAGCCCCGGTCGAGACCACAGCCCCGATGGAGCCCGAAGCCCCGGCCGAGACCGCGGGCGCGCCCGATGACCTGCACGATCCCGTGGTCTCCGAGTTCATCGGCGCCGACGACGATGCAGCGCACGCGCACCTGGGCGACGTGCCGCCGGCCCCGGCGGACTCGTTGACCTCGTTCTTCGAGGAGGTCCTCACCGAGTCGAAGACGGCCGAAGCGGCCAAGGGTCGCAATCGTTCCAAGGGCGACGCCACCTCGAGCGACTAGGCCGACTCCGCCGCGGCGATGTCGGCACGGGCACGCATGATCGCGCGCCGTTCGGCCCAGAAGCTGAGGAACGGGATCGTCCCGCAGGCCAGCGTCACGATCGTGAAGGGGATGGGCCAGCGCAGTCGCAGCGACAGCATGAAGGCGATCAGCACGAACAGCATGTAGATGAACCCGTGCGCCGTGCCGAGGTACAGGTTGATGTCGTGGCCGATCCGCCAACCGTGCGACCCGATCGGCAGTGCGCCCGGCCAGATCCCGTGCATGAACTCGAGCGGGACGCCGACGATGATGAGGGTGATGATCGAGATGCCGACCACGGTGGCCAGCACCGTGTAGGCCTTCAGCAAGGGCTTCACGCCCCCGAAGGTACCTCTCGGGCCTCGACGCGCCGCAGCAGGTAGGTGTCCATCACCCAGCCGGCACTCGCTTTGACGGCATCGCGAGCCCGTGCCACCTCGTCCGCCACGTCGGCGAGCCGTCCGGCGACCAGCGCCTCGTGGTCGCTCCCGAGGTTCGCTCCCCACCAGATCCACCACCCGTCGAGGTCGAGCTCCAGGCAGGCGAGCCTGCCGTCGAGCATCACGACGATGTTGTCGTGTCCGGCGATGACCGCGTCCGCGAGTCTGCGCCCGGTGGTGACCAGGATCGGCTGGCCGATCCCGTGCAGCACGATCCGGTGCCGGGCGGCGAGCAACTGCGGAGCCGAGATGCCCGGGATGACGTCGCAGGCCAGTCGAAGGCGCGCGGCCAGGTCCTCCACCACGCGCAGGGTCGAGTCGTAGAACGCCGGATCGCCCCAGACCAGGAAGGCCGCATCGCCGGGACGGTCGGCGAGTACCTCGGCGTAGGTGTCGACCCGGGCGACGTGCCAGTCACGGACGGCTCCCGCGTAGTCGGCCGGGTCGTCCCGGTCCCGCTCGGGATCCCGTACGACGACCAGGTCGACGCCGTACCGCTCGCACAGCCGACGCCGTACGCCGAGCAACGGGTCGCCGTCGCCCTTGTCGGCGGCGATCACGTAGGCCACCGACGTGAGCGCCTCGATCGCCTCGCCGCTCAGCTGGCCCGGGGCGCCGGTGCCCATGCCGATGACCCGCACGCGACGCTCAGCCATCGGAGTGGCGGTCCTCCAGGTCGCCCTCGAACTCGAGGTAGACGGCGTTCATCGCACCGAGAACGTCCGGGTCGGGCTCGGCCCACAGCCCACGCTCGGCGGCCTCGTGCAGCCGTTCGACGATGCCGCGAAGCGCCCACGGGTTGGCCTCGCGCATGAACTCCTGGTTGGTCTCGTCGAGCACGTACTCCTTCGCGAGGGAGTCGTACATCCAGTCGTGCACCACCCCGGCGGTGGCGTCGAAGCCGTAGAGGTAGTCGACGGTCGCCGCCAGCTCGAACGCGCCCTTGTAGCCGTGCCGCTGCATCGCCGCGATCCAGCGCGGGTTGACCACGCGCGCACGGAAGACCCGGGCGGTCTCCTCGGCCAGCGAGCGGGTCCGCACCGCATCCGGGGAGGTGGAGTCGCCGACGTAGGCGCGTGGCGCCTTCCCGGTCAGCGCCCGGATCGTGGCGACCATGCCGCCGTGGAACTGGAAGTAGTCGTCGGAGTCGGCGATGTCGTGCTCGGCGGTGTCGATGTTCTTCGCGGCCACCGCGATCCGCCGGTAGTTGGTGCGCAGGTCGTCAGCCGCGCTGACCCCGTCCAGGTCGCGGCCGTACGCGTAGCCGCCCCACTGGGTGTAGACCTCGGCCAGGTCCTGGTCGTCACGCCAGTTGCCGGCCTCGATGACCTGCAGGATTCCCGCGCCGTAGGTACCGGGACGGGACCCGAAGATCCGGGTGGTGGCGCGACGCTGGTCGCCGTGCACGGCCAGGTCGGCCTGCGCGTGGGCCCGGACGTAGTTCTGATCGTCCGGCTCGTCGAGCTCGGCGACGAGCCGGATGGCGTCGTCGAGCATCGCCACCACGTGCGGGAACGCGTCCCGGAAGAAGCCCGAGATGCGCAGGGTCACATCGATGCGAGGGCGCCCGAGCTCGGCGAGCTCGATGACCTCCAGACCGTCGACCCGGCGCGACGCCTCGTCCCAGGTCGGCCGGACGCCGATCAGCGCGAGAACCTCCGCGACGTCGTCACCGCTGGTGCGCATCGCGCTGGTGCCCCAGGCCGACAACCCGACCGAGAGCGGGTAGGTGCCGGTCTCGGCGAAGTGCCGGGTCAGCAACGAGTCCGCCATCGCGACGCCCGTGTCCCAGGCCAGCCGTGACGGCACCGCCTTGGGATCGACCGTGTAGAAATTGCGTCCCGTCGGCAGCACGTTGACCAGCCCCCGCAGCGGTGAACCACTGGGGCCTGCCGGCACGAAGCCGCCCTCGAGCGCGTGCAGGACGGCATCGAGCTCGTCGGTGGTCCGGGCCAGTCGAGGCACGATCTCGGTGGCAGCGAAGGCGAGCACCTGCCGTACGACGGGATCGTCGTGGAGAGCGTCGATCGCGTCGATCGACCAGGCCTTGTCCTCCAAGTGCTGGACGAGCGCCCGGGCCTCGGCTTCCAGAGCGTCGAGCTCCACCCCGGTCATCGCACCGGTCGTCGATCCGGCCACGTTCGATGACCGGGAGAGGGCAGCTCGCAACCCCGGTACGGCACCGTGCTCGCCTCCCCAGATCTGAGTGGCCCTCAAGATCGCCAGCACCAGGTTGACCCGGGCCTCGCCGACGGGTGCCTGGCCCAGGACATGCAGGCCGTCGCGGATCTGGGCGTCCTTGACCTCGCACAGCCAGCCGTCGACGTGCAGGATGAAGTCGTCGAAGTCGTCGTCGCCGGGGCGCTCCTCCAGGCCCAGGTCCTGGTGCAGCTGGGCGGCCTGCATCAGGGTCCAGATCTGGGCGCGCATGGCCGGCAGCTTGGCCGGGTCCATCGCCGCGATGTTCCCGTACTCGTCGAGCAGCTGTTCGAGGCGGGCGATGTCGCCGTACGACTCGGCCCGCGCCATCGGCGGCACCAGGTGGTCGACGATCGTCGCGTGGGCCCGCCGCTTGGCCTGCGCGCCCTCGCCCGGGTCGTTGACCAGGAACGGATAGATCAGCGGCAGGTCCGCGATCGCGGCGTCGGTGGCGCACGACGCCGACAGCGCCGCGTTCTTGCCGGGCAGCCACTCCATCGAGCCGTGCTTCCCGAGGTGGACGACAGCGTGGGCACCGAAGCCGCCGTCATCCGCGGCCGCGCCCACCCAGCGGTACGCCGCGAGGTAGTGGTGGCTCGGCGCGAGGTCGGGGTCGTGGTAGATCGCGACCGGGTTCTCGCCGAACCCGCGCGGCGGCTGGATCAGCAGGACGACGTTGCCCGCCCGCAGGGTCGCCAGCACGATCTCGCCGGCCTCGTTGGTGAACAGCGTTCCCGGCGCGGGGCCCCAGGCCGCGACGATCCCGGCTCGCAGGTCCTCGGGCAGCTCGGCGGTCCAGCGTTGGTAGTCGGCGGCGCTGATCCGGACGTGGGAGTCGGTCAGCTGCGCGGTGGTCAGCCATTCCTCGTCCTGGCCGCCCGCTGCGATGAGCCCATGGATCAGCCCGTTGCCCGCCTCGGTGTCATCGTCGAGATCGAGGAAGCGGGTGATCTCGCCACCGGGCTCACCGAGGTCGTAGCCGGCGTCGCGCAACCGACGCAGCAGGCGGATCGCCGAGACCGGCGTGTCCAACCCGACCGCGTTGCCGACCCGGCTGTGCTTGGTCGGGTACGCCGAGAGCATCAGCGCGACCTTCCGCTCCACCGGGGCGAGCCGACGCAGGCGCGCGTGCCCGACGGCGATGCCGGCGACCCGCGCAGCCCTCTCGGCGTCGGCGACGTAGCGCGGCAGGCCGTCAACATCGGTCTCCTTGAACGAGAACGGCACCGTGATGATCCGCCCGTCGAATTCCGGGATCGCGATCTGGTTGGCCGAGTCCAGCGGGGTGACGCCCTCATCGCCGGCCGCCCAGTCCTCACGGCTCGACGTGAGGCAGAGCCCCTGCAGCACGGGGATGTCGAGCGCCGCGATCCGGGCGACGTCCCAGCCTTCGTCGTCACCCCCGGCGCTCGCGGTCCCGGGCGCGCTGCCGCCGGCGGCGAGGACGGTCACGATCAGTGCGTCGAGGGTGCCGAGGGCGTCGTACAGGTCATCGGGCGCGGAGCGCAGGCTCGCCGAGAAGATCGGCAGCCCGACCGCGTCACCGCCGGCGTCGATCGCATCGGCCAAGGCGTGGGCGAAACCGGCATTCCCGCTGGTCTCGTGGGCGCGGTAGAAGAGCACTCCGATGCGCAGCGGATTTCGAGACAGGCCGGGCCGGCCTTCCTCAACCACCGGTGGTTGAGGAGGTCGAGCAGGAACCGTCTCGAACCCCGGACGCTCGCTCCAGCCCCACAGCGGGACCACCGCCGGTGGCTCGAACCCGGTCCCGGTCAGCAGGATCGTGTCGGAGCAGAACGCGTGCAGGTTCTCCAGGTTCGACCGGCCACCCTGGGCGAGGTAGGCGTGCGCCTGCGCCGCGGTGCCGACCGGAACGGTGGAGAGCTCCATCAGGGAGGCATCCGGGGTCTGCTCACCACCCAGCACGATCACCGGACGCTCGCTGCCGAGCACGATGTCGAAGCCGTCCTGCCACGAGCGCGGCGTACCGAGGAGCCGGACGATCACCAGATCAGCCCCGGCCAGCAGGGATCCCAGGTCCTCGATGTCGAGCCGCGCCGGATTGGCGAGCAGGTAGTCGGCACCCGACGCACGCGCACTCAGCAGGTCGGTGTCGGACGTGGACAGCAACGCGATACGCGCCATCGAGAGCCTCCTGAAGGGTTCTCGCCCCTCGTCGTAGGTCGTCCCGTGGCCAGTGTCTGGCTGAGCCGGGGGTCGAGACGCTTGCAGCGCAAGCTCCTCAACCACCGAGGCTTCACAGTGGCGGAACCGCCCCGGACTTGCACCGGGTTCCTGTTCCACGGGACGTGAGCGCCCAGAGTACAGCGGCGCTACTGCTGCGCCGCCGGCCACTCGTCGCGCAGCAGGGCGTAGACGAACCCGTCCAGCCATCGACCGTCGCGGTGCAGCGAGTCCGCGACGTTGTGCGCCTCGCGCCGCATCCCGATCCTCTCCATCAAACGCCACGAGGGCTCGTTGTCGGCGAAGCACGCCGCGGTCACCCTGCGCAGGCCCAGCTCGGCGAAGGAGATCCGGATGAGCTCGGTGGCTGCTTCGGTGCCGTAGCCATGACCTTCGACCGCGGGGTCCAGGCACCACCCCAGCTCAGCCTGGACGCCGCGCGCCTGGTCGCGCACCTCGCCCTGGGACCAGGCATCCTCGACCGCGATCATCAGGTCGCCGATGATCCGTTCGTCGAGCTCGAGGGTGATCGTCTTGGCCAGGTGGTCGGGCACCATCAGCCGGGCGTGGAACGCATCGCGGTCCTGCGACGCGTCGGTCATCCAGCGGCCGACCGAGTCCTGCCGCCGAATCACCCACAGGGCGTCCAGGTCGGCCTCGACGGTCGGGCGCAGCGTCAGTCGTTCGGTGTGCTTCGGCCATTCCAGCTCACTCATCGCGCGCATGCAGGTGATCATCGCCGACGGCTCGCGCCAATTGCGCACCACGGCAAGCGCGGAAATGGGACGGTAGGGCCTTCGGACGCGCGAAGATCGTCCTGCACCACATGACTTCTCGACCGCAAAGGGATCAGATGAACCGGACGCTCGCGGGACTCCTCCTCGCCGCGGCAGTGGTGATCGGCGTGCCGACCACCGCGTCGGCGGCGACGGAGAGCCCGGCGATCTTCCTGTCCTCGACGAGCTACGCGGGACAGCCGCACCCGTTCTCGCTGGTCATCTTCAACAACCTCGACCACAGCACGCTGTCCGCCTCGATCTCCAACCCGGGCGCGAGCGGATCGCTGTCGTGCCGCCCCGCAGGCGCGATCAACGGCCTCGGGCCCTGGCGGTGCAGCCTGGGCAGCGGCCGGTACCTGAGCCCGGGGTCGGTCACCGTCAGCGCGCGGGCCAGCGGCGGCGGCCGGAGCCGCTCGTCCTCCGCGTCTGCCTCGGTGTCGAGCAACTTCGGCGTCCGCGGGTCGAGCGGCTCGGTGCAGGCGGGTCAGCCGTTCACGGTCAGCGGCAGCTACGACCACATCAGCGGTCGCAACGACTTCCACGTGCAGGCGACGGTCACGACCGGCGGCAGCGTAGTCCTCGGCCAGAGCGGCACGGCCTGCAGCACCTCCGGCAGCACGTTCACCTGTGCGTTGAGCTCGTCGGCAAGCGTGCCCGGCACGTACTCGATCAGCGTGTCCGAGTCCGGATCCGGGACGTCGCGCTCCGGGTCGGCCAGCGTCCAGGTGGTGGGGATCCCTGCTCCCGGCGCACCCTCGATCAGCGGTCCGGCCAGCGTCAAGGTCGGCCAGCAACCGGTCAGGATCACGGGTACGGCGAGCGGCTCCGCGCAGCGGATCCAACTGCTCGTCGATCCGCCGAAGAACCCGGACTGGGCGCATCCGACGACGTCCTGCACCACCAGCGGCACGTCCTGGTCGTGCACGCTGCCGACGGCGCTCGCCGTGGGCCAGCACCGGATCCTCGCACGGGCGATCGACCTGGCACACCCGGACAAGATCTCGGGAACCACCTCGTCCGCGCTGACCGTCAAGGCAGCGCCGGCAGTGGGCACCCCGACACCCACCCCGACGGCGACCCCGACGCCGAGCGCCACCCCGATCCCGGTTCAGCACCCGACGCCCAAGCCCGGACACGCGGCCGGCGGGCTCGACTCGAACGACGTCAGCAACCTGCTGGTGCTGCTCGTCCTGGCCCTGGCAGTCGTCTCGGTCGCACGGCCCCGTCCGCTCTCGCGCTTCCTGGTGGGCTCCTCGGCTGCCTTCAGCGACAGCGCCGAGCCGGCCGCGGAGATCAACGGTGCGCTGATCGAGCGCGTCGGACGCGGTGACCACTCGCCGAGCTGGGAAGCGTTCGGCCACGACGCCACGGACTTCTGGAGCCGGACCGCGCCGCCGTACATCGCCCGCTGGTCGCCCTTCTTCGGTCGGCTCGCGATCGACGGCACCGTGATCCGCGCGATCTTCGGCTCGCTGTGGTGGCTGATGCCGATCGGCGGCATCGCCCTGGGCATCAGCGCCGCCCACCAGACGCATGGCCATGCGCTCCCGCCGACGTCCGGCCTGCTGGCCCTGATCGTGTTCGTGGCCGCGTTCGATGCCGTCGCGGGTTTCATGGCCTCGCTTTTCTTCGGGCTGCTCGTCGCCGGACACCTGACGTCGCACGGCGCCGCGGTGATCCTGCTGGTCGGCTTCCTGTGGACCGGCCTCCCCCTGATCGCCACGCTGATCCGGCCGCTGCGCCGTTCGGGGGACCTGGACCTGCGCTACGGCTGGGACCGGCTCGGCGACGTCCTCATCACCGCGGTGATCTGCGGCTGGGTGGCGCGCGCGATCGCGGCAGCGATGGACGGCTTCGCCGGCCAGGCCACCGGGATCCCCGCGCACGCGGGCAAGATCGGGGTGATCGCCGGGTTCGCGATCGGACTTCGAGTCCTGCTCGAGCACCTGGCCGACCTCTGGTACCCCGAGCGGCTGCGGCACACGTCGGTCCCCGAGGAGATGCCGGAGCCGACGCTGAGCGCCGAGATCGCCGGGATCCTCGTACGGGTCGCTGTGTTCGCCTTCCTCGGCCACGTCCTGATCGGCGGGTGCTGGCAGTGGTACGTCGGCGTCCTGCTCTTCGCTCTGCCTGACCTGATGGGACAGCTGCGCTACCGCACCGGCTTCACCCTGCCGGCGAAGGTGCCGTTCCCGACCGGCATCACCCAGATCCTGGCGCTGGTCATCGGTGGAACGGTGCTGGTCGCCATCGCGATCTCGGGCAGCTCCAGTCACCTGACCGAGCTGCGCATCGCGTTCGTGGCGGCCGGCCTGGTCCCCGCGGTCCTCGGCTCCCTGCAGACCTTCCGCGACGAGGAGCACCCGCGTCCGGCCACCTCGTGGGAGCTCCAGCTCGCGGGCGCCGGCGTGCTTGTGATCTGCCTGGTCCTGGCGATCCACGGCTACAGCTACTGACCGGCACAATGTCGGGATGAACCCGACTCCGGCACCCCGCACCCGCGGCGATCTCTGCCCGGGGGTGTCCCGGCCGTGGCCGGCCGAGGACGGAGCACTGGTCCGGCTCCGGCTGATCGGCGGCGAGATCGCTCACGACCAGCTCATCGCGCTGTCGCAGGTGGCCTCCCGGTTCGGCGACGGCCGGCTGCACACGACGGCCCGGGCGAACCTCCAGCTCCGCGGCCTGCCGCTCAACGACGGCGCGCTGCCCGTCGAGGTCACCGACGCGATCGCGGCCACCGGCCTGCTCCCGCACCCCGACCACGAGCTGGTGCGCAACGTGATGCGCTCGCCGCTCTCCGGCCTCAGCGGTGGGCTCGCCGACCTACGGCCGGTCGCGCGTGCGTTCGACGACCTGCTGTGCTCCGCGCCGGATCTCGCCGACCTACCCGGACGGTTCCTAGTTGTGCTCGACGACGGCCGCGGTGACCTCCAGGGCCGCACCCTCGACCTCGGCGCCATGGCGGTCGACGAACAGCACGCGCAGCTGCGCGCAGGGAGCGAGGGCTGGGGCGAGGTCGTCCCGCTAGACGACGTACCGGCTCGGCTGGTCGCCCTCGCCCGCGACTTCCTGGCGCTCCGCGGTGAGGGCCCGAGCGCGGCGTGGCACGTCGACGAGCTGAGCACCCCGATGCTCAGCGGGACCCGCGATCCCCGGACCTTGCGCAACGCGGGCCCGCTCCCGTTCGGCCCGTTCGACGGTGGCCAGCACCTCGAGGTCCCCGACGGCGTGATCACCGCCGACGTCCTGGCCGCACTGGCGGAGGTGATGCCCGAGGACCTGCTCGTCGTCTCACCCTGGAGCGGGCTCGTCGTGGCCGACAGCGGTCACCTAGGCTGACGGCCTCGACGCGTGGAGCAGGAACCCGGTGTGAGTCCGGGGCGGTTCCGCCACTGTGAGGCCATGGTGCTGAGGAGCGTGCTTCTCGACACCGGCCCAGCCAGACACTGGCCACCCGTCGTTGTCACCGAGAGGGGCGAGAACCCCGAGGAGAGACGATGGACCTGATCAGTGCACGCCCGCCACGGCGCTACGCCTACCTCGACGACGGGGCCGCGATCTACCGCGAGTCGTTCGCCACCATTCGCCGCGAGACCGATCTGGCGCACCTTCCCGCGAACGCCGAACGGGTCGCCGTACGGATCGTGCACGGCAGCGGCCAGACGGATCTGGCTGCCGACCTGCTGATCCACGACGACCTGGTCCCTGCTGCTCGCGCCGCCCTGAACGCCGGAGCGCCGATCCTCACCGACGCCCACATGGTCGCGTCCGGCGTGACCCGGGCTCGCCTGCCGCGCGGGAACGACGTGCTGTGCCTGCTGCGCGACCCACGGGTGCCCGACATCGCCCGCGACTTCGGCACCACCCGATCGGCGGCCGCGCTCGCGCTCTGGGGTGACCGGCTCGCCGGGTCCGTCGTCGCGATCGGCAACGCACCGACCGCGCTGTTCCATCTGCTCGAGATGATCCTGGCAGGGGCGCCACGTCCGGCCGCGGTCATCGGCGTCCCGGTGGGCTTCATCGGAGCCGCCGAGTCCAAGGACGCGCTGGCCTCGTTCGCCGCCGAGCACGGCATCGACCTCCCGTTCCTGACCGTGCGTGGTCGTCGCGGCGGCTCGGCGATCGCCGCCTCCGCACTGAACGCACTCGCCCAGGAGCGGGAATGACCGGCCGCCTGTACGGCGTCGGGGTGGGTCCCGGCGATCCCGAGCTGACCACGCTCAAGGCAGCCCGGCTGATCGGCGCGGCCGACGTGATCGCCTACCACTCGGGCGTCGGCAAGGAGTCCAACGCCCGACGGATCGCCGCCGACCTCATCCCGCACGGCCTCATCGAGGAGAACCTCGTCTACCCCGTGACCACCGGCCTGCCGGACCATCCGGGCGGGTACGCCGGTGCGATGGCCGAGTTCTACGAAGCCAGCTCCGAGCGGCTCGCTGTCCACCTCGAAGCCGGACGAACCGTCGTCCTGCTCGCCGAAGGTGATCCACTCTTCTACGGCTCGTTCATGTACATGCACGACCGGCTGAGCGACCGCTTCCGCACCGAGATCGTTCCGGGCGTGCCGTCGTTCGCGGCCGCCACAGCGAGCGTCGCGACGCCACTGGTCCGGCAGACCGACGTGCTGACGATCCTGCCCGGCACGCTGCCGGAGTCCGAGCTCGCCCGGCGTCTGGCCGACACCCAGGGCGCGATCATCATGAAGCTCGGACGCACGTTTCCCCGGGTGCGCTCGGCCCTGGAGCAGGCCGGGCGGCTCGACCACGCCATGTACGTCGAACGTGCCTCGATGCCCGAGCAACGCTGGCTCCCGGTGCGCGACGTCGACCCCGAGACGGTGCCGTACTTCTCCCTGATCGTGGTGCCGGGCGACTCGGTCGCCGACACCCCGGGCGGCAGGCGCTCGGCGACCGGCCTCCCTCGGTCAGCGAGCTTGCCGAGATGCGGTGACGGACCCGCAGAGCTGACCGTCGTCGGACTCGGCCCGGGCCCTGCAGCCTGGTTGACACCCGAGGCCGCAGCCGTGCTCGCCGGGGTCGACCACGTCGTCGGCTACGCCCCGTACGTCGACCGGGTACCCCAGCGGATCGGGCTGAGCAGGCACGCGTCCGGCAACACCGTCGAGGTCGACCGGGCCCGGTTCGCGCTGGACCTGGCGCTCGCCGGCGAACAGGTCGCGGTCGTCTCCGGCGGGGATGCCGGCGTCTTCGGGATGGCTGCTGCGGTCTTCGAAGCGGCCGAGGACCCGGCGTACGCCGGCGTACCGATCCGGGTCGTGCCCGGGATCAGCGCGGTGCAGGCCGTCGCCGCGCGGGCAGGGGCACCGATCGGCGGCGACTTCGCGGTGATGAGCCTGTCGGACCGGCTCAAGGGTTGGCCGGTGATCGAGAGACGCCTGCGCGCGATCGCCGAGGCAGACCTGGTCCTGGCGATCTACAACCCGGCCTCGCGGTCGCGCACGACCCAGGTCGCGGAGGCCCAGAAGCTGCTGCTCGAGGTGCGCTCGGCTGATACCCCGGTGGTCGTCGGTCGCGACATCGGTCGCGCCGGCGAGTCCCTGACGGTGACGACACTGGCCGAGCTGGAGGCCGACACCATCGACATGAAGTGCCTGCTGATCGTCGGCGCCCGCGGGACTCGCGTCAGCACGTCGGGGCGGGTGTGGACCGCCCGCTCAGTCGGCTGAGGGGATCTTCGACGACCGGTCCCGACTCGCGTCGTACAGGTAGGACTCGGCGACCTCGCCCGGACTCGGCACCGGGTCGAGGACCTGGCCGACCAGGATCACTGCGGCCTGGCGCAGGCCCGCGGCCTCGACCTGGTCGGCGATCGTGCTCAGCGTTCCGCGCAGGACCACCTCGGACGGCTGGCTCGCCCGGTGGACCACGGCGACCGGGCAGTGCGGTCCGTAGTCACCGACCAGCTGGGCGGCGATCTCGCGGATCCGGGTGATCGCGAGGTGCAGGACCAGGGTCGCGCCGGTCGCAGCGAACGCGGCCAGCGATTCGCCTGCGGGCAGCGGGGTCGACCGGGCCTGGGCGCGGGTCAGGACGACTGACTGGGCCAGCAGCGGGACGGTGAGCTCGCGGCCGAGCAGCGCCGCCGCCGCCGCATAGGCCGGTACGCCGGGAGTCACGTCCCAGTCCACGCCCGCGGCATCGAGTCGCGCGGTCTGCTCGGCGAGCGCCGAGTACAACGAGGGGTCGCCCGAGCACAGCCGGACCACGCTCCGTCCGGCCAGGTGGCTGGTCACCAGCTCGGCCGTGATCTGGTCGAGGTCCAGGTCCTGGGTGTCGACCAGCCGGACGTCCTCGCGGCAGTGGCCGAGCACGTCGCGGTCCAGGTAGGTGCCGGCGTACACGACGACGTCGGCACCCGCCAGCAGGGTCGCCGCGCGCAGCGTGATCAGGTCGGCAGCGCCCGGGCCGCCGCCGACGAAGTGGATCGTCACTGCGGCACCTGCCAGGACCACTGCGTGATCGCTCGGCCGGGACTCCACCCGGTGAACGTCCCGATCGGTGCGGCAGTCTCGACCTGCAACCGGATCAGTTCACCGCCGAGGTCGGTGTACCGCTCGACGAGCAGGGACTCGGTCTGGTGGGTCACCGCGTGCACCACCAGACGTCCACCCGGGCGCAGCGCGGCCAGGACGGCGTCGAGCACACCTGGGCGACTCGCGCCGCCCCCGACGAAGACGGCGTCGGGCGCGGCCAACCCGGCCAGTGCCCCGGGCGCCCGGCCGACGACGACCTCCAACCCCGGTACGCCGAGCCTGCTCGCGTTGCGGCCGATCCGCCTGCCTCGCTCGGCGTCGGCCTCGATCGCGATCGCACGCGTCGTGGGATGGGATCGCATCCACTCGATCCCGATCGAACCGGCACCGGCACCGAAGTCCCACAGTACCTGGCCCGGCGCGGGCGCCAGACGTGCCAGCGCCGACGCTCGCGCGTCGCGTCGGGTGAGCTGGCCGTCGTGCTCGAAGGCATCGTCGGCAAGCCCCGGCGTACGGGAGTTTCCCCTGCCCACACAGGCGATCGCGATCAGGTTGAGCGCCGCCGAGGGTCCGCTCCACGCGTCCGCGCGTGCACTGCGGCAGGACTCGTACGACGTCCCGAGATCGCCGAGCACGGTCATCGTGCTCGCGCCGTACCCGTCGCCGGTGAGCACCTCGGCAACGACGGCCGGAGTCGTGCCATCGGAGGACAGCACGATCAGGCGGTGCCCGGGCGCCACCGCTGCCAGGATGCGCTGCGGATCGCGTCCCACCAGGGTGACGACCTCGACCGTCTCGGCGGGCCAACCCAGCCGTGCCCGGGCCAGGGCGACCGACGAGACGCCCGGGACGACCTGCACCCGATCGGATCCGAGCACGTCGATCAGGGTGGCGGCGATGCCCGAGACGAGAGGGTCTCCCGATGCCAGCGCGACGACAGAGCGGCCGGCGTGGTCGTCGATCAGGGCGGCCAGGTGATCGCGCAGCGGCGAAGGCCACACGATCCGTTCCTGCCCACTGGCAGGGTCGGCTGACGGCAGCAGCGTCAGCTGGCGGGTTCCGCCGAGGACGACCTCCGCAGCCAGGATCGCCTGCTGGGAGGAGGGATCCAGGCTCTCCCAGCCGTCGGCGCCGATGCCGAAGACGGCGACGGAATTGGCCTGCGCGGGATCCATGGGCGGAAAGGTTATCGTTACGCCTCCAAGCACGAGGTGCCCCAGAGACCAGCACAGTGACCCGCAGCATCGGTCATCGGTCGACGGGGAGAATCTGGGAAGCCGGTGAGAGTCCGGCACAGGGCCCGCTGCGGTGACCGGAGCGTCGTACGACGACTCCGGAAGTCCGAAGACCGGCCTCGCGCTCCGATGTTCGATGGCTAAAGCGCGGGAGCCCCCATGCCACTGCAGTTCCCTTTCAGCGCCGTTGTCGGTTCCCAGGACATGGCCCTGGCCCTGATCCTCACCACGATCTCGCCCGACGTCGGCGGCGTCCTGATCCGCGGCGAGAAGGGCACCGCCAAGTCGACGATGGTCCGGTCGCTCGCGGCCGTGCTGCCTCCGATCGACGTGGTCGCCGGTGACCGCTTCTGCTCCGATCCGGACGACCCGCACGCCGTCTCGCCCGACGGCCCGTTCGGCGACAACCCGGCACGGGAGACCCGGCCGGTCCGCCTCGTCGAGCTCCCCGTCGGCGCCACCGAGGACCGGGTCCTCGGATCGCTGCACCTCGAGCGTGCGCTGTCCGAAGGCAGGACCGAGTACGAGCCCGGGCTGCTGGCCCGGGCCCACCGCGGGATCCTGTACGTCGACGAGGTCAACCTGCTGCACGACCACCTCGTCGACCTGCTCCTCGACGCCGCAGCCATGGGCACCTCGACGGTCGAGCGGGACGGCATCTCGGTCGAGCACGCCGCACGCTTCGTCCTGGTCGGGACGATGAACCCCGAGGAGGGCGAGCTCCGGCCGCAGCTGCTGGACCGCTTCGGGCTGACCGTCGAGGTCGCCGCTCCTCGCGATCCGGCCCTGCGGGTCGAGGTCGTACGCCGCCGGATGGCCTACGACGCGGACCCTGCCGGTTTCGTGGCCGACTGGGAGGAGGCCGAGCGATCGTTCACCGCCAGGATCGAGAAGGCCCAGGCGGCGCTGGAGTCGGTGGCCCTCGATGACGCCGCCCTCCTCAAGATCGCCGAGGTCTGTGCCGCCTTCGACGTCGACGGGATGCGTGCCGACCTGGTCACGGCTCGGGCCGCGATCGCGCATGCGGCCTGGCGTGGCGGTTCCCGCGTCGAGCGAGCCGACATCCGCGCAGCAGCCCGGCTCTCCCTGCCGCACCGCCGCCGTCGCAATCCCTTCGACGCCCCGGGCATCGACGAGGCCCTGCTCGACCAGGTCCTCGGCGAGGACGATCCTGAGCCCGAGCCGCCCGACGAGGGTCCTGGACGCGCAGACGCCGATCAGCACCCGGTCGTCGAGCTTGCCGAAACGCCCGCACCCACGAACCAGACCGAACTCCGACCCAGCGCCGAGAGTTCCGACGTCTCGGCAAGCTCGACGACCGTGGGGGCCGGCCCAGCGAACGGCGACTCGACGACAACCACCGCCGGTGAGCCCTACCGCCCGAAGCTCTTCGCGGTCTCCGGCCTCGGCACCGGCGACCAGGGCCGACGCAGTCGCGCCATCACCAGCGCGGGGCGCCGGATCGGGGCCCGGCGGCTCGACGGCTCCGGCGGCGCGATCCACCTCGTCGAGACCATCCGCGCCGCAGCTGCGCACCAGGCCGGGAGGGCCAGGGACAGCCGGCTGACACTCCGGCCCGAGGACCTCCGGATCGCCGTCCGGGAGGGCAAGGAAGCCAACCTGATCATGTTCTGCGTCGATGCCTCCGGCTCGATGGCAGCACGTGCGCGCATGCAGCAGGTCAAGGCCGCCGTCCTGTCCCTGCTGCTCGATGCCTACCGTCGACGGGACAAGGTCGGTCTGGTCACCTTCCGCGCGGACGCGGCGGTGCTCGCGCTGCCGGCCACGTCCTCGGTCGAGATCGCCGCGGCCCGGCTCGACGACCTCCCGGCCGGCGGCCGCACCCCGCTGGCCGAAGGACTCCTGAGCGCACTCGAGACCCTGCGGATCGAAGCGGTCCGGGATCCGCGCCGCCGACCACTGCTGGTCCTCGTCACCGACGGCCGCGCGACGTACGGTGCCGATGCGGTGGCACGCTCACGTGCCGTGGCGCGACATATCGCGACGCGCGGGATCGCCACACTGGTCATCGACTGCGAGACCGGGCGCTTCCGGATGGGTCTGGCGCGCGATCTGGCAGTCGACCTCGGCGCCGACCACGTCCCGCTCGGCGAGGTCAGTGCCACGGCGCTCACCGAGGCCGTCCGGCACCGGGTCGGGGGGGCCGCCTGATGCCGCAGGGTCAGCCGGTGGCCGTTCCCGACGACGGGCTCTCGACGCGACAACGTCGCCACCGGCCGTTGCTCGCGGTGCACACCGGTGACGGCAAGGGCAAGTCGACCGCAGCCTTCGGACTCGCGTTGCGGGGCTGGAACCAGGGCTGGAGCCTGGGCATCTTCCAGTTCGTGAAGTCGGCCAAGTGGCGGCTCGGCGAGCAGGCGGTCTTCGAGCAGCTCGGCGAGCTGCACCGCGGCACCGGCGTCGGCGGCCCGGTCGACTGGCAGAAGATGGGTGCCGGCTGGTCCTGGTCGAAGAAGGCCGGCACCACCGATGACCACGAAGCGGCCGCTGTCGAGGGCTGGCGGGAGATCCAGCGCCGGATCGCTGCCGAGGAGCACGACCTGTACGTCCTCGACGAGTTCACCTACCCGATCACCTGGGGCTGGGTCGACCTGGACGACGTCCTGGCCACCCTGGCCGAACGGCCGGGGCACCAACACGTCGTGATCACCGGGCGACGTGCCGACCCGCGGTTGATCGACGCGGCCGACCTGGTGACCGAGATGGGTTGCGTCAAACACCCGATGGACGCCGGCCAGAAAGGGCAGCGCGGCATCGAATGGTGACCACCACAGCCCTGCCCCGCCTGATGATCGCCGCGCCCGCATCGGGCCATGGCAAGACCACGGTCGCCACCGGGTTGATGGCGGCGCTGGCGCGCACGGGCCTGACGATCAGCGGGCACAAGGTCGGGCCGGACTACATCGACCCGGGCTACCACGCCCTGGCCACCGGCAGGCCCGGCCGCAACCTGGACCCGCACCTCGTCGGGGAGGAGCAGCTGGTCCCGCTGCTCCTGCACGGCGCTGCCGGTGCCGACCTCGCGATCATCGAGGGCGTCATGGGCCTGTACGACGGCCAGCTCGGCGGCGACGGCTTCTCCTCGAGCGCGCACGTCGCCGAGGTCACCCGCACCCCGGTCGTCCTCGTGGTCGACATCTCGCACGCCTCGCGTTCGATCGCCGCGACGGTGCACGGGATGACGACCTGGGCCCTTCGAGACGGGCCGGGACGGCCCTGCTCAGGAGCCGACGCTGCGGACATCGTCGGGCTGGTGCTCAACAAGGCCGGTTCGGATCGCCACGCCGGCGAGGTCCTGCGTGCGCTCGGCGATCGCTACCCGGTCCTGGGCGTACTGCGGCGCGACGACGGGATCGAGGCGCCCTCGCGCCACCTCGGGCTCGTACCCGCGGCCGAGCGGACCGACGCCGCTGCCGCGCTCGAGCGGCTTGCCGCCCAGGTTGCGGAGCGGATCGACCTCGAGGCCGTGGTCCGGCTGGCGAAGGGGGCCCCGGACCTGGTGGGCGATCCCTGGGACCCGACTGCCGTGCTGTCGGGTCACCACGTCTCGGCAAGCTCGACGACCGGAGACGACCACCCGGTGATCGCCGTGGCCGGCGGCCGTGCGTTCACGTTCTCCTACGCCGAGACCACCGAGCTGCTCCGCGCCGCCGGCTGCGATCCAATCGTCTTCGACCCGGCCACCGACGACTCGCTTCCGGCCGGCACCCGCGGCGTCTACCTCGGCGGCGGCTTCCCCGAGCTGCACGCGGCTGACCTGAGCGGCAACGACAGGCTTCGCACCCAACTCCGCGCCGCGATCGCGAACGGCCTGCCCACGGTCGCCGAGTGTGCCGGCCTGCTCTACCTGTGCCGCACCGTCGACGGGGCCGAGATGGTCGGTGCGGTCCCGGTCGAGGCTGCGATGGCACCGCAGCTGACCCTCGCGTACCGGACCGCGACTGCGGCGGGCGAGAACCTGCTCACGACCGCGGGCCAGGTGGTGACCGGCCACGAGTTCCATCGCACCCACCTGCTCTCCTCCCCCGGGCAGGCCGCCTGGAGCTTCGGCGAGGGACTCGTCGACGGCGTCGCGGGCCCGAACCTGCACGCGGCGTACCTGCACACCCACTGGGCCGGTCACCCGCAGCTCGCCGCCCGGTTCGCCGTAGCCGCCCATGCGGCTGAGCCGGTCGCGCTCCCCCCCTGGTCGTCCCCGTCCCGGTCGTCCCCGTCCCGGTCGTCCCCGTCCCGGTCGTCCCCGTCCCGGTCGTCCCCGTCCCGGTCGTCGTCCCCGTCCCGGTCATCGAGCTTGCCGAGATGCGGTGACGCGCTCGCTGACCCTCCCCACGAGCCCCTGCGGCACCACGGCGACGCCGAGACAACGCCAGGTCTGGCCGACTTCGCCGTGAACGTGTACGACGGCCCGCGGCCCGCCTGGCTGGAGGCAGCCCTGCTCGCGGCCGATCCGGGCCGCTATCCGGACGCGACGCCGGCCCGTGATGCGATCGCTGTCCGGCACGGCCGAAGCCCGGACACGGTGCTGCCGACGGCCGGGGCCGCCGAGGCCTTCGGACTGGTTGCGCGGCTGCGGTCGTGGAGGTGCCCGGTCGTCGTGCACCCCCAGTTCACCGAGCCGGACGTGGCCCTCGAGGGCCTGCCGGTGCAGCACGTCACCCTGACGGCTGCGACCGGGTTCCGGCTCGACACCTCGCTGGTGCCGGCCGAGGCGGACCTGGTCCTCATCGGCAACCCGACCAATCCGACGGGAGTCAGGCATCGTGCCTCGGCGCTGCTCGAGCTGCTCGCCCCAGGTCGGCTGGTCGTCATCGACGAGGCCTTCCTCGAGGACGACCGAGAATCGCTCGCCGGCATCGCGAGGCCCGGCCTGCTGGTGATCCGCAGCCTGACGAAGCTGTGGACGATCCCGGGCATCCGGGCCGGGTACATGACCGGGGATGCCGAGACCATCACCGCACTTGCCAGGCGGCAGACCCCGTGGTCGGTCTCGGCGGCAGCGGTCGCCGCGCTGATCGCCTGCACATCGGCGGAGGCGAGCCAGGAGGCCGGCCGACGGGTGGCGCGCATCGCGCGCGACCGTGAGTACCTCACCGGCGAGCTGGCGCGGCTGGGCATCGAGCACATCGCCTCGACGGCTCCGTTCGTCCTCGCCCGACCCGGCGCCGGAGTGCACCTCGCCTTGCGGCGGGCCGGTTTCGCGGTGCGTCGGGCCGACACGTTCCCGGGCCTGGACGCAAGCTGGGTGCGGATCGCCGTACGTGAACGCGAGCCGACCGCGGCACTCGTGGCTGCCCTGGCCGCCCTTCGACCAGGCACCTGAGGAACCCGGTCACCCACGCCCTACGATGGGCGCACCAGGCTCGAGGAAGCCGGTGGGAATCCGGCACAGTCGCGCTACTGTGACACCGCTTCGGCGGTGGAGTCAGACCCAACAGCCTGGTCATCCAGTTTGGATGAAACCAACTACTTGGGACGCACCATCCCGGAGGAGGACCTGATGGCTGACGCCATGTCCACGCTCACGCCCCCGTCCGCACAGGCCCGTACGGCGGCCGCCGAACGACTGGCCGGTCTGGCCACTCCCGCCGGGGCGCTGGGTCGCCTCGGCGAGCTCGGTGTCTGGCTCGCCGCGGTCCAAGGCCAGTGCCCCCCGCTGGTCCCGCAGAACGTGCGGGCGGTGATCTTCGCCGGCGACCACGGGGTCGCGGCGCACGGCGTCTCTGCGTACCCGGCGGCCGTGACACCGGCGATGGTGCGCACCTTCGCCGCCGGTCGCGCCGGGGTCTCGGCGCTCGCGCACACCCATGACGTCCACGTCCGGGTGCTCGATATCGCCGTCGACGACGACCTCGAGGGCATCGATCCCGACGTCCAGCGATTCAAGATCCGCCGGTCAAGCGAACCTCTGCACCTGACCGACGCCCTCACCATGGCGGAGACCCAGGCCGCGCTGGAAGCCGGCGCCCGGATCGCGGCCGAGGAGATCGCAGCCGGGGCCCAGCTGCTGATCAGCGGCGACATGGGGATCGGCAACACCACCCCGGCCACCGCGCTGATCGCCATGAGCCTCGGGATGCCGGCAGTCGAGGTGACCGGTCGAGGTACCGGGATCGACGACGCCGCCTGGGAGCACAAGAAGGACCTGATCCAGCAGGGGCTCGACCGGGTGAACGCCAGAGCTGACCAGGACGGCGAACTCCGGCCGGTCGAGATCCTTGCTGCCCTCGGGGGAGCCGACCTCGCCGCGGCGGTCGGTTTCATGGTCGCCGCAGCACGCGCCGGCGTGCCGGTACTGCTGGACGGTGTCATCGCCGTCGCCTGCGCTGTGATGGCCGATCGCATCGAGCCCGGTGCGGCCGCCTGGTTCGCTGCCGGTCACCGGTCCACGGAGCCGGCCCAGAGCCTGGCGCTGGACAAGCTCGGCCTCGAGCCGCTGCTCGACCTCGGCATGCGCCTGGGAGAGGGCAGCGGAGCTGTGGCGGCGGTGCCGGTGGTGCGGTCGGCTGCGGCGCTGCTGCGCGATGTCGCGCTGCTCAGCGAGCTCGCCATCTAGTGCGGATCCTGGTCACCGGTGGGGTGCGGTCGGGCAAGTCGGCCCACGCCGAGAGGCTGCTGGCCGACCGGGCCGTGGTCACCTATGTCGCTGCGGGACCTGTCCCGACCCCCGACGACGCGGAGTGGCAGGCACGGATCGCTGCGCACCGGGCCCGCCGCCCGGCGCACTGGGTGACGGTCGAGAGCACCGACCTGACCGTTCTTCCTGCCGGTCCCGTCCTCGTCGACTGCCTCGGTACCTGGCTGGCCACGCGGCTCGACGAGCTCGACGCGTGGACCGGCACGGGCTGGACCGATGCTGTCGAGGACGCGCTGAGCGCCGCCGTCGACGCTGTCCGCGACGCCGACGACATCGTGCTGGTGACCAACGAGGTCGGCCTCGGAGTCGTGCCGGAGCACGCCTCCGGACGGCTGTTCCGCGACCTCCTCGGCACCCTCAACCAGCGGATCGCCGCGGTGTGCGACGAGGTCCACCTCGTCGTGGCCGGGCGCGTGCTGGTCCTGTGAGAGGCCTCGGCCTGCTGATCGGCTTCGCCGCGGACCGGGCCTGGGGCGATCCGCGGCGGTGCCACCCGGTCGCCGGGTTCGGGCAGGTCGCGCTCCGCCTCGAGGACCGGATGTACGCCGACGACCGGGCTCGCGGAGCGGCGTACACGCTGGTGCTGGTGGGTACGACGACCGCCGCCGGCGTGCTCCTCGAGCGAGGGACCCGGCGGCACCCGGTCACCCACACCCTGGCCACCGCGCTGGCGACCTGGGTCGTGCTGGGCGCCCGGTCGCTGGACCGCGAGGCAGGGGCGGTCGGGGCACACCTGCCCGACGACCTGCCCGCTGCTCGGCAGCGCCTGACCCACCTCGTCGGCCGCGAGACCTGTGACCTCGACGCGTCCGGAGTCGCCCGAGCGGTCGTCGAGTCCGTGGCCGAGAACACGTCCGACGCCGTGGTCGCGCCGCTGGTCCTCGGCGCCGCGTTCGGCATCCCCGGCCTGCTCGGCCACCGCGCCGCCAACACGCTGGACGCCATGGTCGGCCACCGCAGTCCTCGGTACGAGCGCTTCGGGTGGGCCAGCGCCCGACTCGACGATCTGCTCAACCGGCCGGGGTCACGCACCACCGCCATCCTCGCCGTGGCCCTGGGTCCTGATCCGCGCTCCGCGTTGCGGGCCTTGCGTCGGGACGCAGCCGGCCACCCGAGCCCGAACGCCGGACCGGTCGAGGCCGCGTTCGCAGGTGCGCTCGGCATCACCCTGGGCGGGCCCAACCGCTACGGGTCGGTCCTGGAGGACCGTGCCCGGCTCGGCGACGGTCCCGCTCCCCAGGCCGCCGACATCTCCCGCGCCCGCAGGCTGGCGCGGAGGGTCGACCTCGGCGCGGTGGCGCTGGTGACCGCGGTCCGGTGGCTGATGCCTGTGCTGAGCAGGGCGCGCAGCGCCCATCTGAGGTGACGATGCGCTAGCGCCTGTCTAGAAACCCCAGGGCCCAGGCGGCAGCAGCGGCCGGATCGCTGACGATTTCGAGCCCGGTGGCCGGCGCCTTGCGTCGTACGACGACGACCGGGATGCCGAGCTCGGCTGCTGCTTCCATCTTCGGCCAGGTCCAGTCACCCCCGGAGTCCTTGGTCACCAGCACGTCGCTCGCGTGCTCGCGCAGGATCGCCCGCTCCGAAGCCAGCTCGTAGGGCCCCCGGCTCAGCACGATCTGCCACCTCGGTGGCACGACGAGGTCAGGGCGATCCACGACGCGCGCCACGACAGCAGTGTGCTCGAGCGGCCCGGTGAAGGCCCCGAGGGACTGACGCCCGATCGTCAGGAACGGCCGGGCGCCGAGTCTGCCGGCGACGACGGCCGCCTCGTCGTGACCGGTCACCCAGTGCCAGGTCTCGGCGTACGGCGCCCCGCTCCAGCCGAGACGTTCGAGCCGCAGCAGACCGATCCCGACAGCGGCGCACGCCGCCAGGGCGTTCGCAGACATCCCTTCGGCGAAGGGGTGGGTCGCGTCGACGACCGCGGTGATCCCGGCGGTCCTCAGGTACGCCTCGAGGCCGGTCACGCCACCGAACCCACCGATCCGGACCCGCCCGACGGGCAGCCTGGGCTGGACGACCCGGCCCGCCAACGAGGACTCGAAGTCTGCTCCGGCCTGGTCCAGCAGCACCGCGAGCTCGCGAGCCTCGGCGGTCCCGCCGAGAAGCAGGATGCTCATCGGATGCCTCCGGGCGCCAGGACCGGAAGGTCGGCGGAGGTGCCCGACCTGGCCAGCTCGAGCAGAGCGTCGAGGTCGAGGTGCTCGGTGACGAGGTCGGCGAGCAGGTCGAGCCGTGCTTCTCGACGATCGGCGAACACCACGTCTGAGGCAGCCCTGCTGGTCCCGGAGACCGCGGCGACCTCGGCGAGCAACGCCGCCCGGAACCCGTCGCTCTCCAGGCTCCCGTGCCACATCGTGGCGAAGACGGCGCCCTCGCGCACCCCGCCGGGAAACGGCTCGCCGGTGCCGACCTCGAAGGTGCCGTGGTGGATCTCGTAGCCGCTCACCGGCTGCCCGAGTCCGGTGCCCGCCGGCAGGCGCAGCATCTTCCCGGTCCCGAACCGGGTCGCCGCATCCACCAGACCGAGGCCCGTTGCCGACGCCCCCACGCTCCCCTCGACACCGTCGGGGTCGTCGATCACTCCGCCCAGCATCTGGGCACCACCGCAGATGCCCAGTACCGCGCGACCATCCGCTGCATGAGCGGCGATCGCCTTGTCGAGTCCGCACGAACGCAGCCACGCCAGGTCGTCGAGGGTGGCCCTCGTGCCCGGCAGCACCACCAGATCAGCGCCGACCAGGTCGCGCGGCGAGGCTGCGAAGGAGACGTCGAGATCGGGCTCCAGCCCGAGGGCGTCGACGTCGGTGAAGTTGCTGATCCGCGGCAACCGCACCACGGCGACCCGGAGTCCGGCATGGGTTCGGGCACGGCGGCCGTCGAGGTCGAGGTCATCCTCGGAGTCGAGCCACAGGTCGGGGTGCCACGGCAGCACCCCGTAGGTCGGTCGACCGGTCATCCGGGTCAGGTCCTCGATGCCGGGCTGGAGCAACGACAGGTCGCCTCGGAACTTGTTGGCCACGAAGCCGGCGATCAGCGCCTGATCGGCCGGCTCGAGCAGGGCCACCGTCCCGTACAGGGCAGCAAAGAGTCCGCCGCGGTCGAT
Organism: Marmoricola sp.; assembly: GCF_025965215.1. Classification (GTDB taxonomy): domain Bacteria; phylum Actinomycetota; class Actinomycetes; order Propionibacteriales; family Nocardioidaceae; genus Marmoricola. Next base: position 6,426 of record NZ_JAOPXI010000064.1, on the reverse strand, counting down.
GTCGCCGACGACTACCGTCGGCAGCGAGGCGTGTCGGGCCAGCCCCATGTTGACGTAGTCGCCGGCGCGCAGGTTGATCTCGGTCGGGCTTCCCGCGCCTTCGGCGACGACGACGTCGTACCGGCTCGCGAGGTCGTCGTACGCCGCGTGTGCTGCGGCCGCGAGGTGCGCGCGCCCGGTGGTCCAGTCGCGGGAGCTGACCGACCCAGCTGGCTGGCCCATCAGCACGACATGGCTGCGGGTGTCGCCGCCGGGCTTGAGCAGGACCGGGTTCATCGCAGCTTCGGGTTCCGCGCCGGCGGCCAGCGCCTGGATCCACTGGGCACGACCGATCTCGGCCCACGAACCCGGACCGCTCGCGCAGACCATCGAGTTGTTCGACATGTTCTGCGCCTTGTACGGCGCGACCTTCACCCCCCGGCGCGCGAACGCCCGGCACAACCCGGTGGTGACGATGCTCTTGCCGGCATCCGAGGTGGTGCCGGCGACCAGCAGCCCGCTCACGCCTCGACCGGTGCGGTCTCGAGCGGTGCGGTCTCGAGCTCGTAGGAGTCCCGGCACCAGCGCACCCAGACGAACACCGCGAAGCCACCGAACACCCACCACTCGATCGCGTAGAGGAAGTTGCGCAGCGCGGTGAAGCCGGAGACCGCCGGGATCGCGGCGGCCGAGACCGACGAGATCCCGGACTGGAAGGGGCCCAACGTGCTCTTCGAGACGTTGGCCACCACGTAGCCGCTGTAGAGGTCGGCGTTGACGTGCTGCACGATGCTGGCGATGCGCATCGTCGGGATGATGTCGTCGGCCGGATTCGCGTCGGCGGGGCCGCTGCCCTCGGTGGCCTGAAGCCAGCCGGTGATCGCGACGTGTCCGGTCGGGATCGTCGAGGTGTGCGTCGGGCTCCAGCCGCGCACCACGGGCATCGCCGAGGAGGTGCCGTCCACCAGGATCGGCGTGACGACCCAGTAGCCGACCCTGTTGCCGAGGTAACGGTCGGACACGTAGAGCGTGGAGGCGCCGATCCAGCTGCCGCTGAAGGTGACCTGCCGACCAAGGGACCGCCCCGGGAACGAGCTGTCCCCACCCATCACGGAGCTCAACGCGACGGCGGCCTGTGCCGAGATGTGCCGCGCAGCGTCCGCGCGCCGGGTGTGCCACGCGTCGAGCTGCCAGAGACCGAGGCCGACCGCCGCTGACAGGCAGACGATCATCGCCAGGTGCCCCGCCCAGAACTTCGGCCGGAGCATCATCAGTACCACTCGACCAGCCTACGGGTGGGATGCGACGATCATCGTCGTGACCTCCCAGATCCGGCACCTCAACTGCGCCACCATGTCTCCCCGCGGCAACCTGGGCGGCCGGATCACTCCGTCCCGCATGGTCGCCCACTGCCTGCTCGTCGAAAGTGCCGACGGGCTCACCCTCGTCGACTCGGGTTTCGGCACCGCTGACCTCGCCGAGAAGCGGATGGGCAAGGTGTTCATCGGCCTGATGGGGCCCTCGCTCGACCCGGCCGAGACGGCGGCGGCCCAGGTGCGCGCGGCGGGGTACGCCGTCGAGGACGTCACCGACATCGTGGTGACGCACCTCGACCTCGACCACGCGGGAGGTCTGGGCGACTTCCCGGCCGCCAGGGTGCACGTCTTCGCCGACGAGCTCGCCGCTGCGCGGGCTCGCAAGTCGGCGAAGGAGAAGAACCGCTACATCGAGGCCCAGTGGGCCCACGGCCCGACATGGGTCGAGTACGAGCTGCCCGATCGGACGAGCGCCGGCGACTCCTGGCTCGGCTTCGAGTCGGTCGCCACGATCGGGTCCGACGTCCTGCTGGTTCCGACCCGCGGTCATACGCGCGGTCACTGCGCGGTCGCCGTACGCCGACCCTCAGGCGGCTGGTTCCTGCACGCCGGTGACGCCTACTTCTCGCACGGCGAGAAGGAGATCCCTCCGACCTGCCCGTCGGGCCTGGCGATGTTCCAGACCGTCGTCCAGATGGACAAGAAGGCCCGGTTCGCCAACCAGGACCGGCTGCGCTCGCTGCACGCCGAGCACGGCCCGGACTCCGGCTCCGACGAGGTCGTGACGATCTTCTCCGCCCACGACGCGGTCGAGTTCGACGCCCTGGCCGACGTCACGGACTAGCTCCTGGATCCGGTGGTCGAGGAGGTTGCGCAGCAGCCGTCTCGAATCCTCAGCTCATCCCACCGTCATGCGCGAGGACACAACCCGTGATCATCCGGGCGGCCGGTGACGCCAGGTAGACGATCGAGGCCCCCAGCTCGGCGGGCGTGATCGCACGACCAGGCAGCATCATCATCAGCCGGTCCGCGACCCGCGCGTCGAGGTCGGCCGGGTACTTCTCCGCGACCTCGGTGACGATCGGGGTGTCCACGGTGCCGGGGCAGACCGCGTTGACCCGGATCCGCTCGGGTGCCAGCTCCAGGGCGAGCGAGCGGGTCAGCTGGGTCAGACCACCCTTCGCGGCCGAGTACGCCGTCGTGTAGCCCTGCGGCACCCGGCCGGCGACCGAGGAGACGTTGACGATGTTGGCGTTGCGGGTGGCGCGCAGGTGCGGCAGAGCCTCCTGCATCACCATGAACGGCCCCTTGAGATCGATCGTGTGGATGCGGTCCCACTCGTCGTCGGTGACCGTGTCGAAGCGTCCGAACTGCACGACGCCGGCCACGTTGGCCAGGACGTCGATCCGCCCGTGCTCGCTCGCCTTCGCGATCGCGGCCCGGACCGATTCGCGGCTGCCGACGTTGCACTCGACGTAGGTGACCCCGTCCGGCACGGTCGGGTGAATGTCCAGGCCGTAGACGATGTCGCCCAGGTCGCGGAACAGCTCGGCGGTCGCGAACCCGATGCCGGACGCGGCTCCGGTGATGACGACGACGCGCGGGCTTGGCTCGGTCATGGGTTCTCCTGGGGTCGGCGTGGTTCGAGGCTCCTCGGACGGTAGCAGCGAACTAGAACATGTTCTAGGGATTCCCCGAGGCCATCCGCCGCCCACAGCTGTGGACAACCCTGTGGACTAAGTCGGACTAAGTCCTATGCTGGGACCATGACCGAGACCGTCAACATCCACGCCGCGAAGACGCACCTGTCGAAGTTGTTGGAGCGAGTGGAGAAGGGCGAGACGATCGTGATCGCCCGGGCGGGCAAGCCGGTGGCCGAGCTGACCCCGCTGAGGCCGCGCGCCGACTTCGTGTTCGGCGGTCTCAAGGACCTCATCTGGGCCGAAGACCCGGACACCATCTTCGGAGACGACGACAACGAGACCGCCGAGATGTTCGTCGACGACGACTGGGAGAAGGCGTGATCCTCCTCGACACCCAGGTCGTCTTCTGGAGCATCGTCGGCTCGAACCGCCTCGGCAGGCAGGCCCGAGCGCTGCTCGCCTCGGCGTCCGGCCGCTATGTCTCCTCGATCACGAGGGTCGAGTTCGCGATCAAGCAGATGAAGGGCAAGCTCCGGTTGCCACCCGACCTGTCGGCGCGGTTGGCGGACGCAGGACTCGAGGATCTGGCGTTCAGTGCGAGGCACGCCGAAGGGCTCCACCGTTTCCCGACCCTTGTCACGCACGACGCGTTCGACCGAATGCTGCTCGCGCACGCGCGCGTCGACGGACTCGATCTGCTCACCTCAGACCGGACGCTGCTCGCTCTCGAGGAGCCCTGGATCATCGACGCCACCCGGTGACGAGCACGATGCGCAACCTGCCGGACTGGGCGGCCGACCTCCACCTCCAGCCCCACCCCGAAGGCGGCTGGTACGCCGAGACCTATCGCCACCCCGATGTCGTCGAAACGTCCCGAGGGAGAGCGCTCGCTGGCAACGGCGATCCACTTCCTGCTCCTCCCCGGCGAGTCATCGGCCTGGCACCGGGTCGCCTCGGACGAGCTGTGGTTCCATCACGTCGGTGGTGCGCTGCGGCTGTGGGTCGGAGACGATCCCGAGCACGCAGGCGAGCACCTGCTCGGGCCAGACATCACGGCCGGCCAGCGCCCGCAGCTGCTCGTTCCCGCCGGCCGGTGGCAGGCAGCGCGGCCGTTCGACGAAGCGGTCCTGGTCAGCTGTGTGGTCGTCCCTGGCTTCGACTTCGCCGACTTCGAGCTCGGCGGTGCGGCTCCGGAGTAGTGAACCCGGCGCGGTCAGGCCCGACGGACGCCCTTGTAGATCGCCCGGAAGACGACCAGTGGTTGCAGCAGCGGCCACGCCGGAATCGTGAAGGCGTGCCCGCTCGGCGCGAACACCTCCAGGCCGTTGGCCTGCGCACCCACCACTGAGCCCCAGCGACGCAGCGCCGGCTTGAAGGGCTTCGGCGCACTACCCTCCAGCTCGGCGCGGACGTTGTGCGCCAGCAGCCCGTCGGCGCGGCTGCGGGCCGAGGTACGCAGCGGATCGGTGGCGGCGACATCCCCGATGGCGTAGACACCCGGTGCGCCCGGAACCCGGAGGTACTCGTCGACGACGACGAACCCGTCAACGTTCAGCAGCTCGCCGGGAAGCCAGGCGGTGTTGGGGATGACCCGGCCGATCGTCCAGAGCACGGCGTCAGCGTTCACCGGCGACTGGCCGGTGCTCCACTCGACCGGGCCGACGGTGATTTCGTCGCACCCGAACTCGTCCGGAACCACAGCGCGGTGCCCCGGGTGCAGGCCGACGCCGAGCTCCTCTAGCCGCTTGCCGAGAGTGCTCCACACCTTGCCGTGGTGGTGGGGTAGCGCGCGGTCACCGGGGAAGTACAGGTCCACCTGCTTGTCGGGCCAGGTGGTGGCGAGGTTGTAGGCACTGCTGACGGCCGCCGCTCCGCCGCCGATGACGGCCACCGAAGCTGCCGCGGCCACCCGGTCGTGCGCCGATGCCAGGGCATCGTTCACGTCGTCGACCGTCTCCAGGCCGGGGCGGCGCCAGAAGCCGTTCGTCACCCCGCTGGCGATGACCAGGACGTCGTACGACTCGGTGCGGGTGGCGCCGTCGGCGTCGGTGATCCTCAGCACGCGGGCAACCGGGTCGAGTCCGGTCATCGTGCCGTGCACCGTGCGCACCCGGTCGAGCCGGTGGTACCGGTCGAACGAGACCCAGTAGTCGCGCACCCACTCATGCGGCCGGGCCAGGCGCAGGCCGAGCTCCTGGCCACTGACCAGGCCGGGCTTGCTCGAGATTCCGACGACCTCGGCGTGCTTGGCGAGACGGATCGCGGTCAGGACCCCGGTGTCACCGAGCCCGGCGATGACCACCTCCGGTCGGGCCATCACGAGCCCTTGCGCGGCGGCCGCGGGACGAACCGCGGGACGCGAGCGATCACCTCGGCGTACGACGGCCGGCGCTCGAGGCTGCGCTGTTCCATCATCGGGATGCTGGCTCCTTCGAAGAGCGCGAACATACCGACGGCCCCGACGAGAACCCACCAGTCGTGTGGCGCCGCCGCCACCCCGAAGAGTCCCAGGGCGAGCCAGAAGCTGAACTCGCCGAAGTAGTTCGGGTGCCGCGACCAGGACCACAGTCCCTGGTCCATGGCCTGACCCGGCTGACGGGTGCGCGCGAACCGGTACATCTGCACGTCGGCGGCGAACTCGAGCACGACGGCCCCGATGCCGATGGCAAGCGCGACGAAGTCGAGCCAGCTCAGGCTGCGATCGGTCCTGGTCACCACGATGTAGACGGGCAGCATCCCGGCGAAGACCTGGAGCGTCGGGAAGACGTGGATCGCCATCAGGTCGACGACCAGCTCGGCCCTGCCGGCCTTGTCCTTGAGCATCGGGTAGCGCCAGTCCTCGTGGTGCATCCCCGGCCAGGCATAGATCCAGTTGCCGGTCAGCCGGACGGCCCAGAACACCATCACGAACGCGACCAGCCACACGCGGGCGTCGGCCGGCCGGTCCGCCTCGATCCACCAGGCCAGCATCAGCAGCGGGGGGAGAACACTCCAGTACGCGTCGTAGAAGCTCGAGTTCTTGTGGAGGCGACTGGCGACGAACACGACCCCGGTCGCGATCAGGTCGGCGATCAGACCGTCGAGCCACAGGTGTGCGGTGGCCGGGCCCCAGGCGAACCAGGCGGCACCGGCGCCGAACGCGACGACGTACGCGATCCCGACCCGAACCAGTGATTCCGTCTTGCTCATGGAGCGACAGTACCTAGAACTTGTTCTAGTTCACCAGCAGACTGGTGGAGCCTAGGGGACTCGAACCCCTAACCCCCTGCTTGCAAAGCAGGTGCGCTACCAATTGCGCCAAGGCCCCGCGGGTTTCGAGACGGTCGCTGCGCGACCTCCTCAACCACCGCTGGGATGGAGGTGGATCAGGCCTTCTCGACCGGGTCCGTGGCCTGCTGCCACAGGTCCTGCTCGTGCCGACCCTCGTCGATCTTCTTCTTCACGAACACACCGGCGACAGCGGCTACCGCGTTGAACAGGATCTTGTT
>NZ_JAOPXI010000030.1 GCF_025965215.1 Marmoricola sp. | reverse complement strand
CGCCACCAGGGCAAGGATCTGGTCGCGGCTGAGCCCGAGACGTGTGTCCGTGGCGAGGCGGTCGAACAGGTCGTTGACGGCCAGACCCTGGCGCATCTCGAGCGCCACCTCCACAGCGTGCTCCTTGATCGCCTCGTGCGCCGCCTCGCGACCGACGCCGTTGCGGACCGCCGTCATCAGCACCTTGGTACTGGTCAGGAACGGGAGGTAGCGATCCAGCTCGCGCTGGATCACCGCCGGGAACGCCCCGAACTCGTCGAGCACCGTCAGGAAGGTCTGGAACAGGCCGTCGCAGGCGAAGAACGCATCCGGCAGCGCCACGCGACGAACCACCGAGCAGGAGACGTCGCCCTCGTTCCACTGGTCGCCGGCGAGCTCGCCGACCATGGAGAGCTGACCGCGCAGGACGACAGCCAGTCCGTTGACGCGTTCGCACGAGCGGGTGTTCATCTTGTGCGGCATTGCCGAGGAGCCGACCTGGCCCTCCTTGAAACCTTCGGTGACCAGCTCGATGCCGGCCATCAGCCGGATCGTGGTGGCGAGGTTCGACGGCCCGGCGACGATCTGCACGAGTGCCGAGACGACGTCGAAGTCCAGTGAGCGCGGGTAGACCTGCCCGACGCTGGTGAAGACCGAGTCGAAGCCGAGGTGCTCCGCGACCCTGCGCTCGAGGACGTCGAGCTTGCCGGCGTCACCGTCGAGCAGGTCGAGCATGTCCTGCGCTGTTCCCATCGGGCCCTTGATCCCGCGCAGCGGGTAGCGCGCCATCAGGTCATCGAGCCGCGCCAGCCCGACGAGCATCTCGTCGGCGATCGTGGCGAACCGCTTGCCGAGCGTGGTCGCCTGCGCCGCGACGTTGTGCGAACGACCGGTCATCACCAGCGACTCGTGTTCCGCAGCCAGTCGGCCCAGCCGCGCGAGGCTGGCGACGACCCGCTGCCGGACCAGACCGAGCGAGGCGATGATCTGCAGCTGCTCGACGTTCTCGGTCAGGTCGCGGGAGGTCATCCCCATATGTATGAACTGCACCGCCATGTGCTCGTGGCTGGCGAGTGCATTGAACTCCTCGATGCGCGCCTTCACGTCGTGCCGGGTGACCCGTTCACGCGCGGCGATCGAGTCGAGGTCGACCTTCTCCACGACTGCCTCGTAGGCCTCGACCACACCGTCGGGGACAGCGATCCCGAGGTCGCGCTGAGCCTTCAGCACGGCGATCCAGAGCTGCCGCTCCAGGACGATCTTGTGCTCGGGCGACCAGATGGCGGCCAGGTCGGCGCCGGCGTACCGGGTGGCGAGGACATTGGGCACGACGCTCACAGGTGGTCCTTTCCTGCGGCCGCGTGCGCCGCGATGTCGGTGCGGAACTGCGCACCGTCGAAGGTGATGGCACCGACCCCGGCGTAGGCGTTTGCCCGCGCCTCGGCCAGATCGCGGCCGACCGCGGTGACAGCGAGCACCCGGCCACCAGCGGTCACGAGGTCGCCGCCGACCAGGGCGGTGCCTGCGTGGATCACGTCGCACTGGGCCTGAGCCTGGGCCGCCCCGATCCCGGTGATCACATCGCCGGACCTGGACGACTCCGGGTACCCGGCGCTGGCCATCACGACGGCCACGGCGGCTCCTGACCTCCAGCGCGGTTGCTCGACCTCGTGCAGCACGCCGTCGGCAGCGGCCTTGAGCAGCACGCCGAGCGGCGAGTCGAGCAGCGCCATCAGCGGCTGGGTCTCGGGATCGCCGAACCGGGCGTTGAACTCGATCACCTTGGTCCCCTGTCTGGTCAGCGCAAGACCGGCGTACAGGAGGCCGCTGAAGGTGGCACCGCGGCGGGCGAGCTCGTCGACCGTCGGCTGCAGCACCCGGGCCAGGACGTCCTCGACCAGCCCCTCGGGGGCCCAGGGCAGCGGCGTGTAGGCGCCCATGCCGCCGGTGTTCGGGCCCTGGTCGGCGTCGAAGATCCGCTTGAAGTCCTGGGCCGGGAGCAGCGGGAAGACGGTGACGCCGTCGGTGATCGCGAACAGCGAGACCTCGGGGCCGTCGAGGAACTCCTCGATCACGACCCGTTCGCACCCGAGCGCGTGCGCCCGGGCTGCAGCCCGGTCGTCGGTGACGACGACGCCCTTCCCGGCGGCCAGCCCGTCGTCCTTGATCACGTACGGCGGCCCGAACGCGTCCAGCGCGGCCTCGATCTGCTCCGGCGTCTCGCACACGTGCGCCATCGCGGTCGGCACCTCGGCAGCCGCCATGACGTCCTTGGCGAACGCCTTGGAGCCCTCGAGCCGGGCGGCTTCGGCAGAGGGGCCGAAGCAGGAGATCCCGCGCTCGCGCACGGCATCGGCGACCCCGGCCACCAGTGGCGCCTCGGGCCCGACGACCACCAGGTCGGAGCCGAGCCGCTCGGCCAGCGAGGCCACCGCGGCAGGATCCATCGGATCGACGTCGTGCACGGTCGCGAACACGGCGATGCCCGGGTTGCCCGGTGCGGCGTGGACCTCGGAGACCGACGGATCGCGGGACAGGGCCAGCGCCAGCGCGTGTTCGCGGCCACCGGTGCCGATCACGAGGGTCTTCACTGAACTCATCCTAGTGGCCGACAGTCCGGCACGTTTGCGCCGCGTTCCGCGCGGGGAAAAGGCCAGAACGTGCCGGACTATCGGAAACGCAGCCGTCACGTTGCGATGCCAGACTCCCGGCATGGCGCCCGAACACGAGATCCTGACGTGGGAGAGGTTCGGCGAGGCCGTGCAGCACCTGGCCCGCCAGGTCGTGGACAGCGGCTACGAGCCCGACCTGATCCTGTCGGTGGCGCGCGGCGGCCTGGCCCTCGGCATGGGCCTGGGCTACGCCCTCGACGTCAAGAACCTCTCCGCCGTCAACGTCGAGTTCTACACCGGCGTGGACACCCGTTTGCCGGTTCCGATCATGCTGCCGCCCACGCCGGACGTGGTCGACCTCGCCGGCCTGAAGGTGCTGATCGCCGACGACATCGCCGACACCGGGTTGACCCTCCAGCACGTCCAGGAGTTCTGCGCGGAGGCGGTCGCCGAAGCAAGGGTGGCGGTCGTGTACACCAAGGACCGGTCCGTCGTCCGGCCCGACTACGCCTGGAAGTCCACCGAGGCCTGGATCGACTTCCCGTGGTCGGCGAGCGCGCCCCTGGTCACCCGGAAGCGGTGAGTCAGGACCCGATGCGGCGCGAGACCGACTCCGAGTAGGCGGCCGAGCGGTAGCGCAGGATCGGATCGTTCGAGAGCTCGATCCCGTCCACGATCCGGGTCGGGTCGAAGACGACGATCTCGCCGTCCTTCTCGCGCGCCGGGTCCGGTCCGGTCACGGTGATGGTGCCGGCGTCGAACCACGGCCCCGACCACAGCGCCATCGGGTCGTCCGGGTCGTCGCCGTCGACAGCCTTCTGCGCCTCGAGCGTGAAACCCACCGGGCCCTTCTCCAGACGAGCCAGGATCTCGTCGTGCAGGCGCTCGGGTCCGGCGAACTCGCCGGCGGCGCGCTCCTCGACCCCACCGGTCGGCACCAGCCGGTACCGGACCCAGGTGGCCGTGCCGTCAGCAGAGACCCAGCGATAGGCGTGCACCGGGTAGTAGGTCACCTCCGCGTACGAGTACGGCGGCACGGTCGCCTTGCTGCGAATCGTGGCCAGCAGCGCCGGGAAGGCATCCGGGTGACGGGCCAGGAACAGCGGCATCAGGTACGGCTTCTGCACCGCCTTCGCCATCGCCACGAAGGCCTCGGGGGTGCGCACCGGGAAGCGCGGTGCGGTCTGGCCGAGCAGGTCGGTGGCGGTGCCGTCCGCGAGCCGGAACGAGACCGCCATCCCACGCACGTCCGGCGCCTTGTCGGAGACCGTCGGGTTGCCGGCGCCGTTGGACCAGCGGATCCGCACCGGCACGGGGTCGCCCTGGAGGTGGCCGGCGCGGGACAGGGCCGCAGCCGCCGGCGTCGCGGTGAAGGTGCCGGCGTAGAACGCGCCCTTGGCATGCAGTGCGCGGTAGCCGGCGTGGCGGCCGAAGATGTCGTTGACCTGGTCGATGGCGTCAGCAGGTTCCAGCATGGTCGTCAGACTAGGACCGATCGCTGGTGGGGGGTAGGCCGATCAGAGCGGCGGGACCACGACTGTCTCTTCACGCCCCGGACCGACGCCGAGTGCCCAGAACGGCGCACCGGATATCGCCTCGAGCGCCCGCACGTAGATCTGCGCGTTCTTCGGCAGGTCCTCGAAGGTGCGGCAGGCCGAGATGTCCTCCTGCCAGCCGTCGAAGTACTCGTAGATCGGCTTGGCGTGGTGGAACTCGGTCTGGGTCATCGGCATCTCGTCGTACCTGATGCCGTCGACCTCGTAGGCGACGCAGACCGGGATCCGCTCCCAGGTGTCGAGCACGTCGAGCTTGGTGAGGAAGAACTCGGTCAGGCCGTTCACGCGCGCGGCGTACCGGGCGACGACCGCGTCGTACCAGCCGCAGCGCCGGGTGCGGCCGGTCGAGACGCCGACCTCGCCGCCGATGCGCTGCAGGTTGATCCCGTCCTCGTCGAACAGCTCGGTCGGGAACGGGCCCGAGCCGACCCGGGTCGTGTAGGCCTTGATGACGCCGATCACGCGGTCGATACGGGTGGGACCGACACCGGATCCCACACAGACACCGCCGGCGACCGGGTTGCTGCTGGTCACGAACGGGTAGGTGCCGTGGTCGACGTCGAGCATCGTCGCCTGGGCGCCCTCGAACAGGACCGTCTTGCCCTCGTCGAGCGCCTTGTTCAGCAGCAGGCTGGTATCCGCGACCATGGGGCGCAGCCGCTCGGTGTAGGCGAGCAGCTCCTCGACGACCGCCTCGATCGCGATCGCTCGACGGTTGTAGACCTTGGCGAGGACCTGGTTGCGGACGTCGAGGGCGGCTTCGACCTTCTGCCGCAGGATCTCCTCGTCGAACAGGTCGGCCACCCGGATGCCGACCCGGTTGACCTTGTCGCCGTACGCCGGACCGATGCCCCGACCGGTCGTCCCGATCTGGTTCTTGCCCAGGAACCGCTCGGAGACCTTGTCGACCGCCACGTGGTACGACGCGATCACGTGGGCATTCGAGCTGACCACCAGCTGCGCGACGTCGACGCCACGTTCGATGAGGCCGTCGAGCTCGCCGAACAGCGCCTCGGGCGAGACCACGACGCCGTTGGCGATGACCGAGGTCGCACCGGGGGTCAGGATGCCGCTGGGCAGCAGGTGGGTGGCGTACTTCTCGCCGTTGACCACGATCGTGTGGCCCGCGTTGTGACCGCCACTGGTGCGTACGACGAAGTCGATCGGCTGGCTGGTCGCGAGGAGGTCGGTGGCCTTCCCCTTGCCTTCGTCGCCCCACTGGGCTCCGAGCACCACGATCGCGGGCATGAGCACCTCTCTGACTTCTCGACTTCGGCGGGCAGGCACGTGCAGGCGACCGCCGGGCGCGCTCACGGCGGAACGCACAAGAGCCCGGCGTGCAACAGCACGGGGCTCTTGCGGCGTCACATTACCAGAATTCGACTCCTCCGACCGAGGTGCGAGCCGCCCCGCTGGCTCCTGACCCGGGGGCGCATACGGTGGACGGCGTGGAACCCCTCCTGATCATCGCACCGTCGGGAACAGGCGACGGCGACGAGCTCGGCGCCGCGCTGGACGTCCTGCGCGACCGGGTCTCGATCGAGGTCTGCGAGAGCCGGGGACCCGGCGATCTCGACGGCATCCTTCACCGGGCCGGCAGCCGCACCATCGTGGTCGCGGGCGGCGATGCCGAGATGCGTGCCGTGATCGCCACCCTGCACCGGCGCACCGATCTCGGCGGGAAGACGCTCGGGCTCGTTCCCCTGCGCCCGGGCTCGGTCTTCGCCCGCAGCGCGGGCATCCCGACCGATCCGGCGAAGGCGGCCCAAACCCTCCTCGGCTCTGCCGCCCGGCCGATGGACCTGATCGTCGACGAGCTCGGCGAGATCGCGATGACCCTGGTCGAGGTCGGCTCCGCTGCCCGGATGGGCCGACCGCCGGGGTCGCTGCTCGAACGGCTCGCGCCCCTCGGACTCGGCCTGGTCACGCACCCGTTCGCGGCCGCGGTCGAGGCGGTCCTTCCCGGCATCGTCAGGGTGCGCATCGAGATCGACGGCGATGTCGTCGCCGACATGGACCAGCGCATCCTGGCCGTCACGCTGGACAACGAGGCGCCCGCGGGTCTCCTCGAGGTGACGGTCACCCACGCGACCGACCCGGTGACCCGGCTCAGCCGCACCCCGGCCAGGCTCGTGGGCCGGAAACCGGACGAGACCGACGTGACGGTCCTGACAGGGTCTCGGGTGTCGATCGCCGGCGAGGACTTCTGGCTCCGGGCGGACCGGGAGCTCCACGGTCCCGAACGGCGGCGGACCTGGCACGTCGAGTCAGCGGCGTACCGGTTGCTGGCACCCCCGGAAGCCGACTAGGGCAATCGTCCGGCCGCGAGAACAGCGGCGCGAAGAAGGTGGGGCGCGCGGCGGCAGCGTCGAGCCGTTCGACGGCAGCTCCCCAGCGAACCGGCGGACGTCCACGGCCGCCGCGGGCGGTCTCCTCAGCCGAGCAGGGCCTCGTACGCCTCGGGGCTCGAGTCGCGCAGGAAGTCGCGGCAGCGCTGCTCCTCGGCCTGCTCGCCGATCAGACCAGCGGCCCTGGTCAGGGCGGCAAGCGCGCGCAGGAAGCCGCGGTTCGGGACGTGGTCCCACGGCACCGGGCCGTGACCCTTCCACCCGTTGCGCCGCAGCTGGTCCAGGCTGCGGTGGTAGCCGACCCGCGCGAACGCGTAGCCCACCACGTCGTCGGCATCTCCGCCGGCCTGGGCCTGCTCGGCCAGCACCGCCCAGGCGAGCGGCGATTCCGGGTGCGCCTTCACGACCGTCCGGGCATCGTCGCCCGCGGCCAGGTCGGCGGCGGCGGGGTCTTCGGGCAGGAGGGTCGGAGGCGGACCAGCCATCAGGTCGGAGCCGTAGACGTCAGAGGGGGTCATGGACTAATTGTCCCCCACCGGGTGTTGAGTAGCACCATGACCCAGACTGCCTCGCCCACAGCAGGTCCTGCCGAGCAGCCCGACGTGCGCCCCTGGCCGGCCCTCTTCGCGCTGGTGCTCGGGTTCTTCATGATCCTGGTGGACCTCACGATCGTCACGGTCGCGACGCCGACGATCATCGACAAGCTGCACGCGAGCGTCAACGCGACCCTGTGGGTCTCCAGCGCCTACATGCTGGCCTACGCGGTCCCTGTCCTCATCATGGGACGCCTCGGCGATCGGTTCGGCTCGAAGCGGCTGTACCTGATCGGACTGACGGTGTTCACCCTCGCGTCCCTGTGGTGCGGCCTGGCCGGCGGCATCACGATGCTGATCGTCGCGCGCGTCGTGCAAGGTCTCGGGGCCTCGATGATCACCCCGCAGACGATGGCCATCATCACCCGGATCTTCCCGGCCGCAGAGCGTGGCAAGGCGATGGCGGTCTGGGGAGCCACCGCCGGCGTCGCGATGGTCGTCGGCCCGATCCTCGGCGGCGTGCTGACCAGCGGTCTCGGCTGGGAGTGGATCTTCTTCGTCAACATCCCGGTGGGCGCGGTCGGGTTCTTCCTCGCGGTGCGCAACGTGCCGTCACTCTCGACCAACGACCACGATTTCGACTGGCTCGGCGTCGCCCTGTCCGGTGTCGGCCTGTTCCTGCTGGCGTTCGGCATCCAGCAGGGTCACCAGGAGCACTGGGCCGGCTGGATCATCGCGATGATCGTCGCTGGTGTCGTCGTCCTCACTGCCTTCGTCCGCTGGCAGGCGCGCAACACCAAGGAGCCCCTCGTTCCGCTCGGCCTGTTCCGGGACCGGAACTTCTCGGTCTCCACGATCGCGATCACGGTGATGGGCTTCGTCGGTGTCTCGATGGGCTATCCGCTGATGCTGTGGGCCCAGGCCGTGCTGGGCTACAGCGCGACCAAGGCTGCCCTGCTGTTCTTCCCGATGGCGGTGATGTCGATCATCCTGGCCAAGCCGGTCGGCGGTCTCACCGACCGGGTGCACCCGCGGATCATCGTGGGCATCGGCTTCCTGCTCAGCATGATCGGCATGTTCTCGCTGACCACCCAGATCAAGCCGCACACGTCGATCTGGCTGGTCGCCCTCTTCCAGGTGATCCTGGGCTGCGGCAACGCCTTCATCTGGGCTCCGACCGCAGCGACGGCCAACCGCAACCTGCCGCTGCATCAGGCCGGAGCCGGGGCAGGTGTGTACAACGCCACCCGCCAGGTCGGCTCCGTGGTCGGCTCGGCCGCGATCGCGGTGATGATGAGCAGCCGGCTGGCCCACTACCTGCCCGGCGCATCGGCCCATGGCGACGCGGGCGCGCAGAAGATCGCCGACCCGCACGTCGCCGCACTGTTCGCGAAGGCCATGCAGCAGGCGTTCCTGCTGCCGGCGAGCATCTATGTCATCGGCCTGGTCGCGGTGCTCTTCTACGAGCGCCCGAAGCACACCGGGTACGGCGGTACGGCTGCTCCCGTGCCTGCTGCTGCCGAGAGCTGATCTCAGCAGCGCGTCGTTCCCCGGACGCCGAGCGCTCGGGATGGCAGGCTGCGCGCCATGGATCACCGACCAGAACTCGATGGCATCCGCGCGCTGGCGGTCCTCGCCGTGCTCGCCTACCACTCGTACCTGTTGCTCGCGTTGTGCAGCGGCGGCTGGCTCGGCGTCGACGTGTTCTTCGTCCTCTCCGGCTACCTGATCACCGCGATCCTGCTCAGCGAGCACCGGCGTACCGGTCGACTCGACTTCCGACGTTTCTACGTCCGCCGACTGGAACGCCTGTACCCGGCGCTCCTGGTCGCACTCGTCCTGGGTGCCGTGTTCTACGGGACGATCGGCGACGGCGGCACCGTCCTGGGTTATCTGCGCACGGCAGGCGCGGCGGGACTCTACGTGGAGAACTTCGTCTGGGGTCTGGGCGGTCACGAGCTCGGCAAGCTCGGCCACACCTGGAGCCTGGCCGTCGAGATGCAGTTCTACCTGGTCTGGCCGCCCGCGCTCGGCTGGCTGGTCGCCCGTAAGAGCAACCTGATCGCGCCGGTGGTGGCCGGGATTGCCGTCAGCTACGTGCTGCTGGTCACCGAAATGGGCCGGCAACCGACCTCGTTCCCGGTGGCCTACTACATGCCATGGACCCGCGCCTTCGAGCTGCTGATCGGAGCCCTGGTCGCGGTCACGCTCACCCGAGCCGCCGGGACCGAGCGTCACAGCCCTCGACGCTGGACGGGCTGGCTGATCCTGGCCGCGCTCGGCTTCGCGTTCGTGCTCGCGGCGGGAGACAACATCAGCGTGCATCCTGCGGTCATCGCCTGGCAGTCACCGCTGGTGGCTGCACTCACGGCCGGGTTGCTGGTGCACCTGGACGGGGTGCGGACCCGCGGCGTCGGAGCCGTACTCGCCTGGGCCCCGCTGGCGTGGCTCGGCAGGATCTCCTACGGCGTGTACCTGTTCCACTACCCGGTGCTCACCGTGCTGCGGGCGCACGGCGTCGCGGGAGCCAGCACGGGATTCGTCCTCGGTGGCGGCATCTCGATCCTGCTGGCCGCTGCGTCGTACCGGCTGATCGAGCAGCCGATCCTGAGTCGGCGCAGTCGTCGCGGCGCCCAGCCGGTTCAGCCGATCGTCTGACCGGTGCTGCTCAGGTTCGCGCAGGCCTCGACCACGCGGGCTGCCATGCCGCCTTCGGCTGCCTTGCCCCACGCTCGCGGGTCGTAGGCCTTCTTGTTGCCCACGTCGCCGTCGACCTTCAGGACACCGTCGTAGTTGCTGAACATGTGCGCCGCAACCGGCCTGGTGAAGGCGTACTGGGTGTCGGTGTCGACGTTCATCTTGACGACGCCGAAGCTCACGGCCGCGGCGATGTCCTCAGGGCTCGAACCCGAACCGCCGTGGAAGACCAGGTCGAACGGCTTGGCGCCGGCGGGCAGTCCGAGTCGGGCGACAACGGCCTCCTGTGCAGCCTTGAGGATCTCCGGACGGAGCTTGACGTTCCCCGGCTTGTAGACGCCGTGCACGTTGCCGAAGGTCAGCGCGGTCATGTAGCGCCCGTTCTCGCCGGTGCCCAGCGCCTCGACCGTGGCGAGCGCGTCCTCGGGCGTCGTGTACAGCTTCTCGTCGATCGCGCCGACGACGCCGTCCTCTTCGCCTCCGACCACCCCGATCTCGACCTCGAGGATGATGTGCGCGGCCGCGCACTGGGCGAGGAGCTCCTGGGCGATCACCAGGTTCTCGGCCATCGGTACGGCCGAGCCGTCCCACATGTGCGACTGGAACAGCGGTGCCTCGCCGCGGGCGACCCGCTCGGCGGAGATCGCGACCAGCGGCCGGACGAAGCCGTCGAGCTTGTCCTTCGGGCAGTGGTCGGTGTGCAGCGCGACGTTGATCGGGAAGTTCTTCGCGACCTCGGCCGCGTACGCCGCGAAGGCGACCGAGCCTGTGACCATGTTCTTCACGCTCGGGCCGGAGAGGTAGTCGGCCCCGCCGGTCGACACCTGGATGATCCCGTCGCTGCCGGCGTCTGCGAAGCCCTGGAGTGCGGCGTTCAGCGTCTGCGAGGACGAGACGTTGATCGCCGGGAAGGCGAACGACTTCGCCTTGGCCACATCCAGCATCTCGGCGTACTTCTCGGGGGTGGCGATGGGCATGCGGGACTCCTCGGGAGCGATCAGGACGGCTTCACCCTAGACGACCCAGACGCTACCGTCTGACCATGATCACGCCGCAGGCCCGCGCCCTCGCCTCCGTCGCCCTCGGCTTCGCTCTCGTGGCCGGCTACCTCGCGCGGGTGGGTTCCTACGTGATGGCCGTCGTCGCCCGGATCCACAACCTCAGCGCGCGTTCGTTCGGTGTCGGCGATTCCATCGTGATGATCCTGATCGGGGTCGGGGTCCTGTGGATGGCGACCGACGCCGGACGCCAGCTAAGCGGTACCTGGGAGCGAGCGATCGCGCAGGCGGCTCAGCTGCTGGCGCTGGCCGGGATCGCGATCGCGCTGCTGGGGTTGCTGGCCGCGGTCGCAGCTCACGACGGCGGCAGCAGTTTCTACGGTTTCCCGATCAGCTGAGGCGGATCAACCCCGCCAGGTCTCCTCAGTCCCGAGGTCGGCGTGGGTCCGGACCCAGGCGTGCATCGCGATCGCCGCGGCCGCCGAGGCGTTGATCGACCGGGTCGAGCCGAACTGGGCGATCGAGAACGTCCCGTCGCAGGTGTCGCGCGCGGCCTCGGAGAGGCCCGGGCCTTCCTGGCCGAACAGGAAGCAGACCCGTCGCGGCAGCGCCATGGTCTCGAGGTGCTCGGACCCTGGCAGGTTGTCGATGCCGAGCAGCCGGACCGGCCCACCGGCGTGCTCGTGCAGGTAGGTGGCCAGATCAGCGGCCGTCTCGTGGTGCCGCACGTGCTGGTAGCGGTCGGTGACCATCGCGCCGCGCCGGTTCCAACGCCGGTTGCCGACGATGTGCACCTCGGCAGCCAGGAACGCGTTGGCGGAGCGGACGATCGTGCCGATGTTGAAGTCGTGCTGCCAGTTCTCGATCGCGACGTGGAAGTCGTGCCGTCGGGTGTCCAGGTCCGCCACGATCGCCTCCACCGACCAGTAGCGGTAGCGGTCCACGACGTTGCGGCGGTCCCCGCCGGCGAGCAGCTCGGGGTCGAACTCGGGCCCGGTCGGCCAGTCCCCCGGCCACGGCCCGACGCCGACCTCGGCCGGCCCGTGCGGCATCGGGTCGTACGGCGCGCGCTGCTCAGGCTGGTCCTGCGTCACGCACTGAGCCTATGGTCTGGGCGCTACGAGCCGGAGACGGGCAGGTCAGCGGGCATTCAGTTCGCGGCGGCTACCCTTCGGGTGTGACTGCGCTCCTTGCCAACTCGATGACACCGCTGCTGCTGGGCATGAAGTGGATGGACCCCAACTGGCTCCTCGACCACTACCACACTGAATTCATCTGGCTCGGTGCCGTGCTCCTGTTCATCGAGTGCGGGCTGTTCTTCCCGTTCCTCCCCGGTGACACGCTGCTGGTCTCTGCTGGACTTTTCATCGCGACGGACAAGCTGCACGAGAACATCGTCCTCGTCATGGTGATCTTCGCCATTGCGGCCTTCGCCGGGAACGTCGTGGGGTACGAAATCGGCCGGGCGGTCGGAACGCCCCTGATGCAACGGGACGGTCGAATCCTCAAGAGACGCTACTTCGAGGAGACCCACGAATTCTTCGAGAAGCGCGGCAACGCAGCACTGGTGGTCGGGCGCTTCGTCGCGGTCGTCCGCACCTACGTCACCGTCGTCGCCGGAGTGGCCAGGATGGATCGCCGTCGTTTTCTGCTCTGGAGTGCCGTGGGTGCCGTGTCTTGGGTGCTCTCGCTGACCCTGCTGGGCTACTACCTGGGCAAGTCGGTGCCCGGCGTGGTCAAGCACATCGACATCCTGATCATCGGCATCATCGCGCTGTCCGCGATCCCGATCGGGATCGAGTGGCGCAACCGACGTCGACGCAGTCGGGTCAGCGCCGAGTAACGAAGCCTCAGACGTCCAGGTCTGAGATCCCCAGCGCGTAGCGGTAGGCGAGACCCTCGGCCTCGACCGCCTCTCGCGCGCCCGTGTCCCGATCGACCACGACGGCGACTCCGACCACGTCGGCTCCTGCCTCGCGCAGCGCGCGGACAGCTTCGAGCACCGATCCGCCCGTGGTCGAGGTGTCCTCGACGGCGAGCACCCGGCGACCGGCGACATCGGGTCCTTCGATCAGCTTCTGGAGCCCGTGCACCTTGGCGGCCTTGCGGATCACGAACGAGTCCAACGTTCGCCCGGTCGCGGCGGCCTGGTGCATCATCGCGACCGCGATCGGATCGGCGCCGAGGGTCAGCCCACCGACGGCGTCGAAGTTCCAGTCGGCGGTGAGGTCCAGCATCGTACGACCGATCGCCGGGGCGGCCTCGGCATCGAGGGTCACCCGACGCATGTCGACGTAGTAGTCGGCCTCCCGTCCCGAGGCGAGGGTGACCTTGCCACGCACGATCGCCTTGCTGTTGACCTGGTCGAGGAGGATGTCGCGATCAGCCATGGGCAGAGGCTACGCGAACGAGCCGAGCCTGTCGGACGCAGGTGATCACGGGTCGACCGGGTGCAGCTTCGACTTCTTGACGTCCTGGATCAGATGGCCGAACGCGATCATCCGGTTGTCGGTGTGGAAGATCTCCGAGCAGGTCGTCAGCGTGATCAGGTGTTGGCCCGCGACCTGCCGGGGCTCGGGCCCACCCGGAGTCGGGTTGTGCGGCACAGGTCCAAGGACCCACACCCCGGTGAAGGAGATCACCAGGTCGTTCGGGTTGGTATCCAGGACGTAGGTATAGGTGTCGGTCCGCGTCTCCACGATGACCTCGTCGCCAGGACGCAGGTCCGGCATGTGACGCAGCGGCTCGCCGTGCGTCACGCGGTGGCCCGCGACCGCGTAGTTGCCGACCTGGCCCGCTGCGGCGGTATTGGCGAAGTGCGCGAACGCGCCCTTGTTCAGGTTGTCCTCGGTGGCGCCTTCGAGCACCGGGATGACGTAGCTCTTGCCGAACCTGGGGATCCGGATCAGCGCGGAGGCCGAGCCCTGTGGGCAGAACTCGTCGCACCCGGTGCCGGCGGCCCAGTCCTCCTGGAGGTGGCTGGTGATCTCGCGCTGGTGCCGCTCGGCGATGATGTTGGTGCCCCACAGCTCCCAGGCGACGTACCCGAGCAGGCTGAGGCCCGCGGTCAGCAGGCTGACGCCGAACCAGAACGTGATCCGCCGCAACGTGCTCGGCTTGTCCGCGCGCTTGGCCGGCTCCTGGTCGTCGTCACTCACGCGGTCATTGTTCACCACAGACGGTCGCGATCCCTATTCATCCCAGGTTGGTCCGGCGAGCCGGGGTGAGCGCCTAGTCTTCGTGCATGGCCGACCACGCACTCCGGCTGGCGGGAATCGGGTCCACGATCTTCGCCGAGATGTCGGCGCTCGCCGTACGCACCGGCTCGGTGAACCTCGGGCAGGGCTTCCCCGACGAGGACGGTCCCGACGCCGTGCTCGAGGCCGCGGTGGCCGCGGTGCGTGGCGGTCGCAACCAGTACCCGCCCGGGCACGGCACCCCGGAACTGATCGATGCCGTGATCGCCCACCAGGCCCGGCACTACGGACTCGAGCTCGACCGCAGCCAGGTGGTTGCGACCACGGGAGCGACCGAAGCGATCGCGGGTGCCCTGCTCGGCCTCGTCGATCCCGGCGACGAGGTGGTCGTCCTCGAGCCGTACTACGACTCCTACGTCGCGATGATCCAGATGGCCGGGGCCGTCCGGCGCCCCGTGACCCTGCACGCCCCGGACTTCCGGCTGGACCTCGATGAGCTCGCCGCGGCGATCACCGAGCGGACCCGGCTGATCCTGCTCAACTCGCCGCACAACCCGACCGGTGCCGTCCTGACCCGCGCCGAGCTCGAAGGGGTAGCGGCACTGGCGATCGAGCACGACCTCGTGGTCGTGACCGACGAGGTCTACGAGCACCTCACCTTCGGTACGCCGCACATCCCGCTGGCCACCTTGCCCGGGATGGCCGACCGCACCCTGACGATCTCCAGCGCCGGCAAGTCGTTCTCGGTCACCGGCTGGAAGGTGGGGTGGGCCAGCGGGCCGTCACCCCTGGTCGCTGCCGTCGAGGGTGCGAAGAACTGGCTGAGCTACTCCTCGGGCGCGCCGCTCCAGCCCGCGGTCGCCCTCGCTCTGAACGACCACGACGACTTCCACCGAACGCTTGCTCAGCAGCTCGGAGCCAAGCGGGACGTGCTGTGCGCAGGTCTCGAGGCCCTGGGCATGACCGTCTACCGGCCCGACGGCACCTACTTCGCGACCACCGACGTGTCGACGTACGGGTATCGCGACGGACAGGCCTTCTGCCGCGCGCTGCCCGGGCTCGCGGGGGTCGTCGCGATCCCGTCCCAGGTCTTCTACGACGACGTCGAGGAGGGCCGGCACCTGGTCCGCTGGGCGTTCTGCAAGAAGTCCGAGGTGATCAGCGAGGGACTCGCCCGCCTCGCAGCCGCCGACCTGCACGCCCGGTGATGCCTCAGCGGGGCGGCCTGTTCGCGAACCACACCCGGGTCGGCGGGCTGAGCAGCCGACCCAGCGCGATCGCCAGCACGGCGAACATCGGGATCGACAGCGGCAGGGCGTAGAGGCACAGCACGGTGGCGAGCACCGTCGAGACGATGAGCAGGATCCAGGCCCAGGTGACGCCTCGCCACACCAGGACTGCGAGCAGCACGGCGGCGATGCACCACAACCCGATGACGGCGCCCGTCACGACGAACGCATTGCCCTGGAGGGTGTCGGCGTACGAGGCCTTCCACTGCGGGCTCTGACGCATGAGGTTGATGAACCCGTTGCGGTTCGCCGCCAGGGCGATCGACGTCGTACCGAACATCAGTCCGGTCAGCCCGGCGAAGGTCCACGTCAGGACGCATGCGACGACGACTGACCGCGGTCGGCCATCGGCCCAGGTCCGTGGCACCTGGGCATAGGGGTTCGGCGGCGGCCAGTACGGCGCCGGTCCTGCGGATGGCGGGCCGCCCGGGGCACCCCAGCCCGGCGACGGCGGCGGCTGCGGCGCGTCGGGACCCGGCGGCCGGACCTGGACGTC
>NZ_JAOPXI010000023.1 GCF_025965215.1 Marmoricola sp. | reverse complement strand
AGCCGGGCCGAGCTGGACGAGCTGCGCACCCAGGTCCTGGCCGAGCCGCGGTCCTGGATCGCCCAGCCGGTCGTCCAGCTCTCCACCGTCCCCACCTACATCGACGGTGAGATGGCTCCTCGCCACGTCGACCTGCGGCCGTTCGCGGTGAACGACGGCAGCAAGGTCTGGGTGCTCCCCGGAGGTCTGACCCGGGTCGCGCTGACCGAGGGTGAGCTGATCGTGAACTCCTCGCGCGGTGGCGGGTCCAAGGACACCTGGGTGCTCGCCGGTCCAGGCGCTGCCCCGGTCGCCTCCGACCTGCCAACCAGCGGACCGCGCGAGATCGCCCCGCTCGACGGAGGACCGGTCGGCGACAGCCGCGCGGCACAGGCCGAGCAGCAACAGCAGCAACAGCAGGCGGCCCGGGAGGGCACGTGCTGAGCCGGATCGCGGAGTCCCTGTTCTGGATCGGCCGGTACGTCGAGCGCGCCGAGGACACCGCCCGGATCCTCGAGGTTCAGCTCCAGCTGATGGTCGAGGATCCCACCCTCGACATCCCCACGACCTGCGACGAGGTGCTCGCGATCATGGGTGTCCCAGTGCAGGCAGGCGAGATCGTCGGCACCGCCGAGCTCCTCCAGCGACTCGCGTACGACCCGGACTCCCCCGCCTCCATCCATGCCACCCTCCGCGCCACCCGCGAGGTCGCACGGCGTGCCCGCGAGACGATGTCGACGTCGATGTGGGAGGCCGTGAACACGACCTGGCGGGCGATCCCGAGCGGCCGCTTCGAATCGATGCAGCCCTCGGTGGCGTTCAGCTGGGTGCGTGACCGGGCCGCGTTGATCAACGGCACCGCGGACGCGACGATGCCACGCGATGAGGGCTGGCAGTTCCTGATGCTGGGCCGCTCCATCGAACGCGCCGACATGACCGCACGCCTCGTCTCCGCGGCCTCGGTCTCGGCCTCGTCGGCCTGGAGCACCTCACTGCGCGCGAGCGGCGGGTACGAATCCTTCCTGCGCACCTACAACGGCCTGGAGACCGACCGGAAGGCAGCCGAGTTCCTGGTGCTCGACCGACTCTTCCCGCGGTCGGTCGTCTTCGCGCTGAGCCGTGCCGAGCAGTGCCTGGAGAACCTCGAGTCCGCAGGCCAGCGGGCCGGCTTCCAGAACGAGGCGCAGCGGTTGCTGGGGCGCACGCGCGCCGAGCTGGAGTACCGGGCGCTGGCCGACGTACTCAACGACCTGCCGCACGAGATGGAGCGGTTGCAGCGCACCTGCGCGCTGGCCACAGACGCGGTCACCCGGCGGTACTTCGCCGGATCGGTCGCCACCATCTGGAACCCGGGACGGTGGTGACCATGCAGCTCAAGGTCGTGCACACGACGGGATTCAGCTACGAGGGCGGTGCTGCGGCGTCGTTCAACGAGGCGCGCCTGACTCCCCAGACGCTGGCGGGCCAGATCGTCGTCCACACCCGCCTGGATGTGACTCCGGCGCCGTGGACGTGGTCCTACCGCGACTACTGGGGCACCCAGGTCACCGCCTTCGAGGTGCTCGACCCGCACGACTCGCTCACCGTCACCGCCACC
Organism: Marmoricola sp.; assembly: GCF_025965215.1. Lineage (GTDB taxonomy): Bacteria > Actinomycetota > Actinomycetes > Propionibacteriales > Nocardioidaceae > Marmoricola. Next base: position 8,305 of record NZ_JAOPXI010000023.1, on the reverse strand, counting down.
GCGACGGTGCACACCGACCCGGTCGAGCACACCATCACCCAGCGCGTGGACTGGGAGGAGATGGCCGCCGAAGCGGTCGCGGACCGATTCACCGAGTACCTCGAGATCCGCGACCGCGTCCGCGCCCCGGCCGACCTGGCAGCCCGGTACGCCGAGATCGGCGCCACCAGCCCGGACCCCCACTCGGCCGCGCGGGCGATCTGTTCGCTGATCCACGACGAGGTCGACTACGTCGTCGGCTCGACCGACGTGTCCGGTCGCGCCGCCGACTCGTGGGCCGCACGGGCGGGGGTGTGCCAGGACATGGCCCACCTCGTCATCGGCGGCCTGCGACAGCTCGGGATCCCGGCACGCTACGTCTCTGGCTACCTGCATCCGAACCGGGAGCCGAAGATCGGCGAGGCGGTGCGCGGCGAGTCGCACGCCTGGGTCGAGTGGTGGGACGGCGGCTGGCACGGGTACGACCCGACCAACGACACCGAACCGGCCGAGCGGCACATCATCGTGGCGACCGGACGCAACTACGCCGATGTCCGGCCGCTCTCCGGGATCTTCACAGGTTCGGGAGCGTCCTCGATGTTCGTCGACGTCCAGGTGACCCGGCTGGCCTAGGAGTTGACGGTGAAACGCACCTTGCGCGCCACCGGATCCGCCGAGGTGAGGGTCAGGCCGACCTCGTCGCCGAGCGGCAACGGCTTCGTGTCGACCGCTTGCGCCTGGACGGCTGGATCGCGCAGGACGACGTCGCCCTTGGTCGGGTCGTCACGATCGGCCTCGACGACCACCCCGGTGAACTGCTCACCGATCCTGCTCTTCAAGGTGGTCGCCTCCAGCATGTTGACCACCGCGCTCTCGTACCCGTTGGCGCGGTGGTCGGCGTCGCGCATCAGGTCCGGCAGGTCAGCCAGACCCGCGGTCACCCAGGCCGGGACCGGCGTACCGGCGCAGAGTGCCGCGCAGGTCTCCAGTCCGTACCGATCGACCAGGCGCCGCAGCGGCGCGGTGACGTGGGCGTACTCGGACGCGAGCGCCGCATGCAGCGGCTGGACCGGCACCTCCCCGTCGAAGGCCACGTAGCCAGCGCCGCGCAACAGCGAGGTGGACGCAGTGATCATCGCCAGGTCGTGCGGCTTCGAAGGGTCCAGTGACCGGAGGAAGTCCGGGTAGTGCTGCTCGGCCGGCCAGCTGATCCCGAGCGCTCTCGCCGTGCGGTGCAGGCGCTTGATCGCGTCGCCGTGCGGCGGCGGCAGCGTGCGCAGGATCCCGACCTTGCCGTAGACCATCATCGCCGCTGCGGCAAAGCCGGTCAGCAAGGAGACCTGGGCGTTCCAGTCCTCGACCGGGAGCATGCGGCGGAACTCGAGGGTCCAGGTGTCGCCTGCGCAGTCGATCTCCTGCTCGGGCAAGGGCAGGCTGACTCCCCCGCGCTCCGCCTCCTGGTGCTGGCGCAGCAGGCCGACCTCCTTGAGCAGCGCGACCGTCGGGTCAGCCTTGCCGCTCTCGAGCTGCTGCTGCACCTCGTCGTAATCCAGGCGCGCCGTCGAACGGACCCGGGCTCGCTCGACGTGCGCGTCGGTTTGCTCACCGCTCGTGTCCAGCTTGATCGTCCACAGGAACGCCGGGCGGACCTGGTCGGGCAGCAGCGAGGCGGCTCCTTCCGAGAGCACCTGCGGGTGCAGCGGGATCCGCGAATCGGCGCCGTACAGGGTCTCACCGCGGCGGTGCGCCTCGAGATCGATCGCGCCGCCGGGCTCCACGAAGGCCGCGACGTCGGCGATCGCGTAGTGCACGACGTAGCCGGTGCCGTCGCGCTCGATGTGCATGGCCTGGTCGAGGTCCATCGACCCCCGCGGATCGATCGTCACGAACGCGAGGTCGGTGCGATCGAGGTCGGGCAGCACCGGATTCCTCGCCGCCCGCTCCGCGGCGGCCAGGACCTCGGCAGGGAAGGTGGTGTCCAGCTTCAGCTCCTGCTGAATGGCGAGGACTGCCTGCTCCAGCTCGGCGACCCCGTTGCGGACGCGCAGGACGCGGCTGCTCATGCTCGACTCCCGGATGCTCGAAGGTGGTGGCCGGACGACCACTGCCCACCCTATGCATGCCCCTGGATAGGCTCCGCGCGTGCTGATCCTCCTTCCGCCGTCCGAGGGCAAGTCGTCGCCCCGACGTGGCAAGCCGTTGGACCTGGATCGCCTCGACTTCGCGGAACTCACCAGCGCACGGACGAAGACCGTCGAGGCACTGATCGGACTCAGCACGACCGAACGTGCCGCAACGGTGCTGGACCTCGGTACGACCCAGCTGCACCACGTCGCGCAGAACGCCGGGCTGGCCATGGCACCGACCGCCCGGGCCGATCGCATCTACACCGGAGTCCTGTACGACGCCCTCGACCTGGGCTCGCTCGCCGGACCGGCCCGGGGCCGGGCGACCCGGTGGCTCGCGATCATGTCGTCGCTCTTCGGCGTGGTCCGGCCCAACGACCCGATCCCGGCGTACCGGCTCTCGGGTGACACCAACCTGCCCGGGATCGGGATCATCAGCACCTGGTGGCGCGAGCACCTCGACCCCGTGCTGACCCCACTGGCCGGGACGGGGCTCGTGGTGGACCTGCGCTCCTCGATGTACGCCGGCTTCTGGCGTCCGCCGAGTGTGATCGGCTCGAAGGTGGCGACGGTCCGGGTGCTCCACGAGGTCGGTTCCGAACGCAAGGTCGTGAGCCACTTCAACAAGGCCACCAAGGGCAGGATCGTGCGTGAGCTGCTGCTCGACGGCGGCAACCCGCGCACGCCCGCCGCCCTGGCCGACCACCTCGGCGCCCTCGGCTGGCGGGTCGAGGCGCACGAACCGACGAAGGCCGGCCAGCAGCTCGACGTGATCGTGCGCGAGCTCTGAGTCAGATCGCGAAGGCGGTCTCGGTCGGTCGGGCGTTGAACAGCCGCAGGCTGGCCAGCAGCTCGTCCCCGCCGTGGCCACCGCGGAAGTAGGAGATCACCGTGACCGACGCGGGGGCGAGCTCCATCCGGTAGACCGCCCTCAGCGGAGCATCCAGGGCGTCGGCGACCAGGGTCTTGATCGGGGTCACATGGCTGACCACGACGACCGTCTGACCGGTGTGCGCAGCCAGGATCCGGTCGCGGCCCTCGATCACCCGAGCGGCCACGTCCTCGAACGACTCGCCCTGCGGGGGCGCGTAGTCCATCGCGCCGAGCCACGAGTCCAGCTCATCGGGGAAGCGCTCCTGGACCTGCGCGAAGCTGAGCCCGTCCCAGGCGCCGAACTCCATCTCCGCGACGCCGGGTTCGGTCACGACCGGCTGGTCGAGAAGTCCACCCAGGATCTCCGCCGACTCGTGCGTACGTCGTACTGGTGAGCTGATCAGCGCGTCGACGGTCGCGGCCAACGGCGCCAGCCAGTCACCGGTCGACCTGACCTGGGCGCGACCCTCCTCGTTCAGCGGCGGGTTCGACCCACCCAGACCGCCGGAGAACAGCTTGCCGGCGGTGTGGTCGGTGACCCCGTGCCGGACCAGGATCAGCGTCGTGGGCGGCGCGGTCGGCGGCAGCCAGCCGCGCGAGAACGTCGGTCGGCCAGCGGTGACCGGCTGCTGGTCCAGGGCCTCGTTCACGAGCCGATCGGCATGGGCGTTCTCGGCCCGCGGGATCCACCTGTACACCGTCCCGGCCGGGGCGAGAGCGCTCGCCTGAGCCGCGAGCGGCTTCATCGACGGGTGCTTGATCTTCCAGGTTCCCGACATCTGCTCGACGACGAGCTTCGAATCCATCCGGACCTCGACACTCGCGCCGGGCGCGAACTCGAGCGCCAGCTCCAGGCCCGCGATCAGGCCCCGGTACTCGGCGACGTTGTTGGTCGCCGGACCGATCGTCTCGCCGATCTCGGCGATGACGGCACCGGTGAGGGCGTCCTTGAGGACGGCGCCGAAGGCGGCAGGACCAGGATTGCCGCGCGACCCGCCATCGGCCTCGATGACGACCGATTCGTAGGAGCTGCCCCTCACAGCCCCGACTCGCCGGTGCGGATCAGGATGCGGTCGCACTCCTCGCACCGGACGACCTCGTCGGCGGGCTTGGCCGCGATCACGGCCAGGTCCGAGGCGTTCAGGGTCAGTCGGCAACCTTCGCACTCGCGACGGCGCAGGGCCGCCGCGCCGACGCCGCCCTTGGAGGCTCGAAGCTTCTCGTACAGCGTGACCAGGTCGTCCGGGAGCCCGTCGACGGCCGCCGCTCGCTCCGAGGCCGCGTTCGCCAGCTCGGTCTCGAGGTCACCGGCCCGCTGGGCGCGGGTCCGTTCGAGGACCTCCGCCTCGGCGTCGATCTGCTCGAGCGCGGCGGTGCGGTCGGCGAGTCCGGCCTGGGCGGTCTCGAGACGCTCCATGACCTCGATCTCGACGTCCTCGAGGTCGGAGATCCGGCGCTGCAACGACTCGAGCTCGCCGAGCATCCGCTGCAGCGCCTTCGGGTCGGCGATCGAACCCGAATCGATCATGCCCTGGTCACGCACACGGCGCGCCTTGACCTGTTCTACGTCGGCGTCGGCGCGCTTCTGCTCCGTGGTGAGGTCGGCGACCTCGATGCGGTAGTCGCGTGCGGCATCGTCGACGTCCGAGCGTCCCCGCATCAGCTCCGCCAGGGCGATCGCTTCCGGGATGGTCGCCAGCTGGTGCCGCAGAGCATCGATTCGCGAGTCGAGCTCCTGCACGTCGAGGAGCCTCAACTGGACATTCGGGTCGGCTTTCAGCGGAAACGCTCCTCGGCAGGTCAGACCCGGAAGGTCCAGGGATCGGTGGGGGTGGTGCTCACGTGCACCGTCACCGTATCTCCCAGTGCCGCGACCAGACGATCCCGGAGCAGCGGCAACCACAGGGATTCGGCTGCCCAGTGGGCCACATCCACCAGCGCCGGCCCGTGGTTCTCCACCGACTCGGAGGCCGGGTGGTGCCGCAGATCGGAGGTCACGTACACGTCCGCGCCGGCTGACCGGGCACGATCCAGCAGGAAATCGCCCGAGCCACCACAGAGCGCAACCCTGCGCACCAGCCGGTCCGGGTCGCCGGCGACCCGCAGTCCGTGCGCGGTCGGCGGGAACACGGTGGCAGCGAAATCGGCGAAGTCACGCAACATCATCGCCTCGGCCAGGCTGCCGATCCGGCCCGATCCGCGGGCGGCGTCGGGCAGGGCGGCGAGCTCGACGACGTCGTACGCCGGCTCCTCATACGGGTGCGTAGCGCGGAGTGCAGCGAGCACGCGGCCGCGCAGTGCCCGGTCGACGATGACCTCGACCCGGACTTCATCGACGACCTCCAGGTCACCGATCGCCCCGATCGACGGGTTCGCGCCCGTGAGCGGGCGGAACCGGCCCTCGCCGGGGGTACTGAAGCTCGCGGAGTCGTAGTTGCCGATCGTGCCAGCGCCGGCCTCGGTCATCGCCCGACGAACCCTGTCCGCGTCCGCCAGCGGGACGAACACGATGATCTTGTCGCGCGATTCGGTCGGGTCCGGGTCCAGCGGGGCGATGTCACCCAGACCGAGAGCCAGGGCGATCGCTTCGCTGACTCCGCCGGCCGGAGAGTCCGCGTTGGTGTGCGCCGTCAGCAAGGCGGCCCCGGCACCGAGGAGCTGGTGGACGACCCTGCCCTTGGGCGTGGTTGCGGCAACCGACGTGACGCCTGTGAGGTACAACGGGTGGTGCACGATCACCAGGTCGCATCCGGATCCGACCGCCTCGTCGACCACCGCCTGCACCGGATCGACCGCCAGCAGGATGCGTCGCACCTCGGCGTCGGGATCGCCGCAGACCAGACCGACGGCGTCCCACTCCTCGGCACGATCCGGCGGGTACCAGCCCTCGACGAGGGCAATGACATCGGCAAGTCGCATGGGTCGAAGGCTAGTTGACCTGCCGGTCGCGCCCTTCCCAGTACTGAGCCCGCAGCTTGAACTTCTGCAGCTTGCCGGTCGCGGTCCGGGCGAGGACCTCGCGGAACTCCACCGACGTCGGTGCCTTGTACCCGGCCACCTTGCTCTTGCAGTACCCGATCAGCTCGGCCTCGGTCAGGGTCGACCCCTCGGCCAGCACCACCAGCGCCTTGATCGTCTCACCCCACTTCTCGTCCGGTACGCCGATGACGGCGACCTCGGCGACGTCCGGGTGGGAGAAGATCACGTCCTCCACCTCGATCGAGGACACGTTCTCCCCACCCGTGATGATGACGTCCTTCTTGCGGTCCGAGATGGTCAAGTAGCCGTCCGCGCCGATGTCGCCCCCGTCACCGGTGTGGAACCAGCCAGCCTGGAGCGCGACGGCACTCTCCTCGGGCTGCTCCCAGTAACCCTCGAGGACCACGTTGGACCGGGCGAGCACTTCTCCGGACTCCGAGATCTTCAACGTCACCCCCAGCGCCGGGTTGCCGGCGCGCACGAGCTTGGCGGCACGTTCCTCGGCGGACAGGTCGTCCCACTCGGAGCGGGTGCGGTTGACCGTCAGCACCGGGGAGGTCTCGGTCAGGCCGTAGATCTGCATGAACTCCCAGCCCAGCTCCTCCGCCACCCGCACGACCGTCCTGGTCGGCGGCGGCGCGCCGGCGACGATGATCCGGACGGTGTCCCGTCCCGGGATCGGTCCGTCCCAGGTGGCTGCTGCCTCGAGCACCGCGTTGACGACGGCCGGGGCCGCACACATCACGGTGACGCCGTGCTGCTCGATGCGTCGGAGGATCTCGGCGCCGTCGACCTTGCGCAGGATGATGTGCGGCACGCCCAGTCCGGTCATGGCGAACGGCATCCCCCAGCCGTTGGCGTGGAACTGCGGCAGCGTATGCAGGTAGACGTCACGATCGGTGACACCCGCGTGCAGCGCGAACGTGACCGCGTTGGTCCAGATGTTGCGGTGGGTGATCTGCACACCCTTGGGCCGGGCGGTGGTCCCGGAGGTGTAGTTGATCGTCGCGGTCGCGTTCTCGTCGTGCTCCCAGGCGCGCGGCTCGACTCCGGGCAGGTAGAGGTCCTCGTCCTCGCCCAGGACGAACTTGAACTCGCACGTCACCTCAGCCAGGGATTCGGCCAGCTCCGGGTCGACGTACAGGACCCGGGCACCGCTGTGCTCGACGATGTAGGCGACCTCGTCGGGGGACAGCCTGAAGTTCACCGGGACCAGGACCCGGCCGTAGCTGCAGACACCGAAGAACGCGCTGAGCAGCCGGGCGCTGTTGTGCGACACGAAGGCGACCCGGTCACCGACCTCCAGGCCGAGGGCGTCGTGCCGTGCGGCCATCTGCCGCGACCGCTCGCCGAGCTCGGCGTAGGTCAGCTCGCCGAGCGATGCCGCCGGCTGTTCCGGCTCGTCGACGACCCCGATCCGCTCGCGGTAGACCGCCAGGGCACGGTCGAGGAAGTCGGCGGCGCTGAAGGGAACGATCACGCTGCCAAATGTAGCCAGATCGCGTCGTGGGTGGGCGCGGAGGGGATCGAACCCCCGACATCTTCCTTGTAAGGGAAGCGCTCTACCGCTGAGCTACACGCCCGCTTAAATCGGTACAGGAACCGGCACAGACTAGAGGGCGGGGATCAGCGGGAGCAAAAAAGGCTGCGACCGCTGACGTCTCGGGTCATCAGCGGTCGCAACATCGACAATCCTTGCAGGGATTCTTGAACATGCAAGCAGAAACCCCAAACGCGATGACAAATAGTCCATTCGGACTAGGCCGATGCCCGGAGCCGTTCCGCATGCGCGTCGAGATCACGCGCGTCGCCCATGTCGTTGTGGACCGCCCACGCCACCCGGCCGTCCTTGTCGACGATGAACGACGACCGCTGCGGACAGCCCTGCTCATCGTCCAGGACCCCGTACGCCGAGGCGACCGCACCGTGCGGCCAGAAGTCCGAGAGCAGCGGGAAGAACAGGGCGTCCCGATCGGCGAACGCCCGCTGGGTGTAGATCGGGTCGCAGGAGATCGCGACGATCGTGGTGTCCTCGGTCTCGAACTCGCCGAGGCGATCGCGGAACCCGATCAGCTCGCCGGTGCAGACCCCGCTGAAGGCGAACGGGTAGAACACGATCAGGACAGCCTTCTTGCCCGCGTTCGACGAGAGCCTGAACTCTGCGCCGTGCTGGTCGCGCAGGGCGAAGTCGGGGGCGCGGTCCCCCACCTGGGGCAGCATCGTCCGTCTTCAGCGGGTCTTCGGTGCGACGAGCTTGGTCGCAGACCAGTCCGTGCTGACACCGACGGTCGTGGTGGTCGACAGCCCGGCGATCGGGGCAGCCTCGGCGATGTCGGAGGCGTCGACCG
>NZ_JAOPXI010000021.1 GCF_025965215.1 Marmoricola sp. | reverse complement strand
AAGGCGTTCCGGGACAGCGCGGAGTCGATCTGCGAGCTGTACGCCGACGACTTCGTCTTCGAGGACCCGATCCTCGACCAGTACCAGATCCGGGACAAGGGTGACCTCGGCCGGATCTTCGTCCTGTACGCCAACAAGGACCGGACCAACGGTTACGGCGTCCACAACTTCCGGATCCGCGGCTACGAGGGCGACCACCGCAGCGGCCTGATCCGCTGGGAGTGGACCCCGGAGGACTGCGGCAACTTCGTCGGCGTGGACGTGGCCGACAAGCCGTTCTTCACCCAGGGCCACACCTTCCACGTCTACAACGACGAGGGCAAGATCGTCCGCGAATCCTCCTGGTGGGACCTCGGCGCCATTCTCAACGCCGTCGAGTACCCGGGCGCCGAGAAGGCCCAGTTCGCTTCCAAGACCGCCGCATTCGCCTGAAAGGGACTGACATGACTAGCACTGCATACGCCGAACGCTGGGCGGAAACCCGCGTGAACGACCTCGACGCACACCGCAAGCTGTACGCCGCCAGTGAAGAGTTCTGCATCGAGAGCCGGATGGTCGATGACCACCTCGGCGACACCATCTCGACCGATGCCGAGTTCTTCGAAGGCCTCGCCGACTACGCGAACAAGGACGCCGCCAGCGGCCGTGGCATCCAGACGATCACGGTCACCGAGGTCTTCCCCGGCACCGACCACGCGATGATCCACTGGGACTGGACCGTCACCGCAGCCGACACCTACCGCGGCTATCCCGTCGACGGCAAGACGCTGACCAGCAAGGGCTCCACGTTCCTGCAGTTCAACGACGCCGGCGAGATCATCCTTGAGTCGACCTTCCTCAACGAGAGCCCGATCTTCCAGCAGCTGGGGCTGCCGATCATCACGCCCCACTACTGGGAAGAAGGCTTCGATCCCGCGTCGCTCACTGCCTGAGCGGAACCTGCACCACGGCGATGGCCGGGGACCTGAACAGGTCCCCGGCCATCGCTGCGCTCAAGCAGGGCCGGCGCCCGCGGCCCCCACGTCCGAGGAACCACCGTGTCACCCCAAGGGGTAGTCGTGTTCATCCCCTCGGATGTCGTCCAGGTCACACCCCGGGTTTTACGTTCGTGGCAGACATCACGCGGACCTCTTTGGTCGGCAAGAAAGCAGGAGCTGCTATGTGGGGCACTTTGCCGGACACCCTCGACAAGGCGTGCGGGAACTTCGCCGAGCGCATCGCGATCATCGACGATGAGCGCACCCTGACCTACACCGAGCTGCGCGACCTCTCGAACCAGATCGGTTCAGCCCTGGTGGCCATCGGCGTCGAGAAGGGCGAGCGGGTCGGGCTCCTGCTACCCAACTCCCTCGAGTTCATCCCGTCCCAGCACGGCATCTGGAAGGCCGGCGCAGTGCTGGTGCAGATGCCGACGCGAGCGTCTGCGTCGGTGCACCAGGCGAACCTGGAGCAGACGGACGCGACCACGTTGATCTACCACGCCAAGTTCGACGACACGGTGGCTCAGGTTCGCGGTGCGCTGCCGCGCCTCATCAACTTCGTGCGAGTCGGCGGCGACTCCGCCGACTCCGCCGACCACGATTTCGCCACCCTGGTCGGGAAGCAGCCGGCCGATCGGCCCGACGTCGCGATCGACCAGCACGACGAGTGCTACGTGCTCTTCACCTCCGGAAGCACCGGTGAGCCCAAGGGTGTGCTGCAGTCCCACTTCACCTGGGGCCACTACAGCATCACGGCTGGTCTCGAGATCGGAGACACCCGCTTCGGCGAGGTCTTCGCCCACGGCGCGCCGCTGACCCACTTCAGTCAGATCTTCGTGATGCCGACGTTCCTTCGCGGCGGAACGAACGTGATGCTCCCCGGCCTCGAGGTCGACGCGCTGCTCAACGCGATCTCGCGCTACGCAGTCACCGCGACCGCGGTCGTGCCGACGATCATCTACCTGCTCCTCGACCACCCTCACCGCGAGGACCACGACCTCTCCTCGCTGAACACGATGATCTACGCCGGTTCGCCGATCGCGCCCGACCGGTTGAAGCAGGCGCTCGAGGTCTTCGGACAGATCTTCATCCAGGCGTACGCCGGCACCGAGCCCGGTTATGTCTCCTGCCTTCGCAAGGTCGACCACCGCGTCGACACCGAGGAGGATCTTCGCCGGCTCGCCTCGGGCGGCCGCCCGATCCCGTACGTCGACGTCTCGATCCAGGACGACGAGGACAACCACCTGGCGCACGGTGAGGTCGGTGAGGTCTGCTCGCGACAGCTCGGCCAGATGCTCGGCTACGTCGATGCCACGCGCAATGCCGAGGCACTGCGAGCCGGGTGGGTGCACACCGGCGACATCGGCAAGATCGGCGACGACGGCTTCCTGTACATCGTCGACCGGAAGAAGGACCTGGTCGTCAGTGGCGGCTTCAACGTCTTCCCTCGCCAGGTCGAGGACGTTCTGCTGGGCCACCCGGCCGTGGCGCAGTCTGCCGTGATCGGCGTGCCCCACGAGAAGTGGGGCGAGGCCGTGCACGCGTTCGTCGTGACCAAGCCCGGTGCCAGCACCACCGTCGAGGAGATCCAGGCACACGTGAAGGCCGAGCTCGGCGCAATCCCGTCGCCCAAGAGCGTGGACTTCATCGCCGAGTTGCCCGTCAACCCGGCCGGCAAGGTCGACAAGAAGGCACTGCGGCTTCCGTTCTGGGAAGGCCGCGACCGCCAGGTCGGCTGATCCACCCGTTCACCACCCAACCCGATTACCAGGAGACAACGATGAGCGTTCCCCACTACCCCCTCCACATCAACGGCGAGTGGGTCGACACCGACGAGAAGTACGAGATCCGCAGCCCCGCCACCGGCGAGCTCGTCGCAACCGTCGCCAAGGGTGGTGTCTCAGAAGTCGACGCCGCTGTCGCCGCCGCGAAGGCAGCCCATGCCGAGGGAACCTGGCGCAACACTCCGCCGGCAGATCGCGCGGCTCTGATCAACAACGTCGCTCTGAGCCTCGGCGGCCGCCTCGAGGAGCTCGCCGCCCTGCAGACCCGCGAGAACGGCGTGACCATCCGGGTCACCGGAGCCCTGCACATCGGACTGTCCGTGGCTCAGATGCAGTACATCGCGGCCCAGGCGGCGACCTACGAGTTCGAGAAGGCCGGCCCGGCGATCGGCCCCGTCCCCGCCGAGGGCATCCTGCGCCGCGAACCGCTCGGGGTGGTCGCGGCCATCGTGCCGTGGAACATCCCGCTTCTCGTGATCGTCTGGAAGGTTGCGCCCGCGCTCGCCGCCGGCAACACCGTCGTCCTCAAGCCCGACGAGCACGCGCCGTTGATCGCGCTCGAGCTGATGAAGGAGTTCGAGAAGGCTGGTCTGCCCAAGGGCGTCCTGAACGTGGTCGTCGGCGATGGCGAAGATGCAGGCGCTCACCTGAGCAGCCATCCCGACGTGCGGAAGGTCGCCTTCACCGGTTCGACCGCAGTCGGCAAGAGCATCCTGGCCGCGTCCGCGGACACCGTGAAGCAGGTGACGCTTGAACTCGGCGGCAAGGGCCCGAACATCATCCTCGAGGATGCGGACCTCGACGTCGCGATCGACGGCGCAATCTACGCCTGCATGGCGAACAACGGTCAGGCGTGCGAGGCAGGAACCCGGCTGCTCGTCCCCTCCTCGCGCCGTGACGAGATCGTCGACCGGCTCGTAGCCCGCGTCAACACCATGACCATCGGTGACCCGATCGAACTGGCCACCGATATCGGTCCTCTGATCACCGCTGAGCAGCGGGACCGCGTCCTCGAGCACATCGCGTTCGCCGAGTCCGAGGGTGCCAAGGTCGCCACCGGTGGTGGAGCGCCGGTCGGTGAGCAGTTCGCCCACGGCAACTTCGTGGAACCGACCGTCATCGTCGACGTCACCAACGACATGAGGATCGCTCGCGACGAGGTCTTCGGGCCGGTACTCGCGGTGCTCACCTACGACACCGTCGAGGAGGCCATCGCGATCGCCAACGACACCGAGTACGGACTCTCGGCAGGTGTCTGGGGCA
>NZ_JAOPXI010000017.1 GCF_025965215.1 Marmoricola sp. | reverse complement strand
AGGTGGAGAACGCTATGCGTAACTACGAACTCATGGTCATCCTCGACCCTGAACTCGAAGAGCGGACGGTTGCACCGTCCCTCGACACGTACCTCAACGTCGTTCGCAACGACGGAGGCACCGTGGAGAACGTCGACGTCTGGGGACGCCGTCGCCTCGCCTACGAGATCAACAAGAACGCCGAAGGCATCTACGCCGTCGTGACGCTCCAGGCCGAGCCGGCCACCGTCAAGGAGCTCGACCGTCAGCTCACGCTGAACGAGTCGGTGCTTCGCACTAAGGTCCTTCGTCCCGACGCTCACTGAGCCCAGCTCAGTGACGCAGTAGCACGAATTCCAAGGGAGATTCCATGGCAGGCGAGACCCTCATCACCGTCGTCGGCAACCTGACCGGTGACCCCGAGCTGCGCTTCACCCCCTCGGGTGCAGCCGTCGCGAACTTCACGATCGCGTCGACCCCGCGCAACTTCGACCGGCAGACCAACGAGTGGAAGGACGGCGACACGCTGTTCCTCAACTGCTCGGTCTGGCGTCAGGCGGCCGAGAACGTGGCCGAGTCCTTGCAGAAGGGCATGCGCGTCGTAGCGCAGGGCCGTCTCAAGGCGCGCAGCTACGAGACCCGCGAAGGCGAGAAGCGAACCGTGATGGAGCTCGACGTCGAAGAGGTCGGTCCGAGCCTCAAGTACGCGACTGCCAAGGTCACCCGCGCCACCCGCAGCAGTGGTGGTGGCGGATTCTCCGGCGGAGACGACCCGTGGGCCTCGCAGCCCGCGTCAGCCCCCGCTGCTGCGCCTGCGCAGGGTGGCGGCGGTTCCTGGGGCGGCCAGCAAGGCGCCCCGCAGGGTGGCTCGAACGCCGGCGGCGCGCCGGCACAGGACCCCTGGGCCGTGCCCGGTGGTTCCGAAGAGCCGCCCTTCTGAAATCAAGTCCATGTCCAGCCAACCATTCCGGCATAGACGCCGGGCTCTACGAAAGGGAGCACCACAATGGCAAAGGCAGTGATTCGCAAGCCCAAGAAGAAGGTTTGCCAGTTCTGCAAGGAGAAGGCGTCCCTGATCGACTACAAGGACACCAACCTCCTGCGCAAGTTCATCTCCGACCGCGGCAAGATCCGTGCGCGTCGGGTCACCGGCAACTGCGTACAGCACCAGCGCGACGTCGCCACGGCCGTCAAGAACGCCCGTGAGGTCGCCCTGCTCCCGTACACGTCCACGGCTCGCTGAGAAGGGGGAGTTGACACTATGAAGCTCATCCTGACGCAGGAAGTGACCGGTCTCGGCGCTCCTGGCGATGTCGTCGAGGTCAAGGACGGCTACGGCCGCAACTACCTGATCCCTCGTGGCTTCGGCATCCGCTGGACCCGTGGCGGTGAGAAGACCATCGAGTCGATCAAGAAGGCCCGCGACTCGCGCGCCGTCCGCGACGCCGACCACGCCGCCGAGGTCAAGACCCGCCTGGAGAGCTCGGTCTTCCAGGTCAAGGTCCGCGCCGGCGAAGGTGGCCGCCTCTTCGGCGCCGTCACCACGGCTGACATCGCCACGGCGATCGTCGATGCCGGCGGCGAGGTCGACAAGCGCACGATCGTGGTCGCGAACCCGATCAAGTCGCTCGGCCCGCACACGGTGACCGTGAAGGTGCACGACGACGTCGAGGCGAAGGTCAGCCTCAACGTCGTCTCCGGCTGACCAGACTCGAACGAAGGTCGTCCTCCCTACGCGGGCGGGCGACCTTCGTCGTTCCCGGGGTTCGCACGGCCCGATCGGGGCCGCGGCTGGATGAGCAGCGGACCGGGGCCGCCCAGCCACTCGCGCCGGTGCACCCGGAAGAGGTAGTAGATGAGCACCGCGTTGACCAGCCCGATGGCCAGCAAGGTGGGCCTGATCAGGTTCGCCACGTCGCCGCCGTAGGCGATCGGCGGAAGGACGATGATCGCGGCCAGGCCCCAGGTCAGGACGCCGAAGCGGCCGGCGACGAAGACGTCGCGAGGCTCCTGGACGACGCCGGTCTCGCCGATCCGGCGGGCCAGCAGCAGGCTCATCACCGATTGCGGCAGCGAGAGAGCCCACCCGATCGAGGCTGCCTTCGTCGCCTGGCTCAGCTCTGCGTGGGTCCGGAGGTGGTCCGGGATCGAGGGCAGGTGGTGGGCGAGCTGCGGGACCCACAGCGGGATGCTGACCAGGAGTGCGACCCAGGCGAACCAGTAGGCGACGTCGACGTCGATCCTGCTGCGCAGCGCCGCCAGCCCCGAGAGCACGAGCGCCCACCCGACCGGATCGGGCAGGGCGTCGTACACCTGGCCGGCGATCCTGAAGTCCGCGGGGATGAAGATGACGAGGAGTCCCATCGCGATCTTCTGGAGGGGCGACACGCGTTGATCCTAGGGTGCCTACACCATCGGAGCGCGCGGTGCCATGCCCCGATCTAGCCCTGTTGAAAACAACGAGAACCTGTGGGTAATGGCAATTCCCGGAGGATTTGTCGACTTAGGGACCGACCCGTCCCAGATGACGAAACGATGAACGGAATCCGGACCAGAATCTTTTGTCCACAGGAGGTGGACGACCGTTTCCGCAGGTCAGAGACGGGGACCGGGTGTCCACCATTTCTGGATCCACAGCGTAGTCACCACCCTGTGCACAGGAATTCCGAGGTGTTCCACACCGCCCACAGGGTTTTCCACAGCTACCTGTGGATGACCGACTAGGCGAGTGGCCCGAACGGGACATAACCTCACGCAGTCCGGGGCCCGCAAACGGGGTCGAAATGGCCCCGGGCCACCAGGTGCGGCGACACATTCGTGGGGGTGGTTCCCCCTACCGTGAGAAGCCGGCGGGCACCGATGTCCGAGCGTACGGCGTGAGCGGAAGGGGAGAGCTGGCGTGAGCATCATCGAGTCCACCGGGATCGGCGAATCCGGCTTCCCGGAGCCGTATCCCGCCGACCTCGGCTCGCTCGGAGGGGCCGGCGGTGAGCACGGCAACCAGGAGCACTGGGCCGGGCGGATGCCCCCGCAGGACACCGACGCGGAGCAGAGCGTGCTCGGCTCGATGCTCATCTCCAAGGACGCCATCGCCGACGTGCTCGAGGTCGCCAAGGCCCATGACTTCTACCGCCCGGCGCACGAAACCATCTTCGACGCGATCACCGACCTGTACGCCCGCGGTGAGCCCGCCGACCCGGTGACGGTCTCGGCCGAGCTCAACCGTCGCGGTGAGCTCACCCGCGTCGGCGGCGCGCCGTACCTGCACACGCTCTCGGCAAGCGTCCCGATCGCAGCCAACGCGGGTTACTACGCCGAGATCGTCCGGGAGAAGTCGATCTTGCGGCGCCTGGTCGACGCGGGCACCAAGATCGCCCAGCTCGGCTACGCCGGCGAGGGCCAGGTCGACGACACCGTGGACCGGGCGCAGGCTGAGATCTATGCGATCACCGAGAACCGCACGTCGGAGGACTACACGCCGCTGAGCGCGATCATGGAGGGGACCCTCGACGAGATCGAGGCCATCTCCAACCACGACGGATCTCTGCGCGGGGTTCCGACCGGACTCGCGGACCTCGACGAGCTCACCAACGGCCTCCAGGCCGGCCAGATGATCATCGTGGCCGGGCGTCCCGGTAGCGGGAAGTCGACCCTGGGCCTGGACTTCTGCCGGGCCGCGTCGATCCACAACAACCTGACCAGCTGCATCTTCAGCCTGGAGATGGGCAAGTCCGAGATCACGATGCGGCTGCTCAGCGCCGAGGCACGGATCTCGCTCTCGCACATCCGCAACGGCCAGATGAACGACGATGACTGGTCACGGCTCGCCAAGAAGATGGGCGAGGTCTCCAGCGCCCCGATGTTCATCGATGACAGCCCCAACATGACGATGATGGAGATCCGGGCCAAGGCCCGTCGCCTCAAGCAGCGCCACGACCTCAAGCTCATCGTGATCGACTACATCCAGCTGATGACGTCGGGACGCAAGGTCGAGTCGCGTCAGGTCGAGGTCTCGGAGTTCTCCCGGCAGATCAAGTTGCTGGCCAAGGAGCTCGAGGTCCCGATCGTGGCGCTCGCCCAGCTCAACCGTGGCTCGGAGCAGCGCGCCGACAAGAAGCCGATGGTCTCGGACCTGCGCGAGTCCGGCAGCCTCGAGCAGGACGCCGACATCGTGATGCTGGTGCACCGCGAGGACATGTACGAGAAGGAGTCACCGCGGGCCGGCGAGGCCGACATCATCGTCGGCAAGCACCGCAACGGGCCGATCCGTGACGTGACCGTCAGCTTCCAGGGCCACTACTCACGCTTCGTGGACATGGCCCACTGATCACCCTCGCGTGACCTCGCGGCAGGTCGCGAAGATGTCCTCGATCGGACCGGCTCCGGGGTCGCGACCGACCTCACGGAACCACTCGCGTCCCAGCACCAGCCGCGCCAGTGGCCGGGGCAGGCGGCAGAGCATCGAGACCGTCCGGAACCCCGAACCGCCGGTCCGCTGACTGGCGTGCTCAGACAGACCGCGCACCTTGGCGTCGACGTACCGACTCACCGGAACCCGGTGGGTGATCTCGGAACGCGGCAGGTACGACGCGCGCATCAGCCCCAGGTCGACCGGGGGTGCGCCCGGAATCGCGTGCACGACCCGGGCACCCGCGACCACCAGAGCTCGATCGACCGTGGTCTCGAGCAGGACCAGGGACTTCTCGCGGGCAGCTGCGGCCCGGGCGATCCGGTGTACCTGCACGTGGTCCGGATGTCCGTAGCCACCCGAGGGGTCGTACCCGGTCAGTACGTCGGCAGCCTCCTGCTCGAGCACGGTCCCCAACGCAACCGCCGCCTCCTCGACGCCCACGGACCGCAGACCACCGTCGGGATAACCCAGGTGCACCACGCGTGCCGCGCCGAGGGCGGCTGCCGCGCGCTCGAGCTCTCCGAGACGTCGCCGCCCGAGTTCCGCACGCTCGCCCATCGAGGCCGAAGCGAGCCCGGCAGCGCCGTCGGTCGCTGCGACCAGGACGACCCGGTGACCCTCGGCGGCTGCTCGGGCGATCGTCCCGCCCATGAGCAAGGACTCGTCATCGGGATGGGCATGGAAGGCGACCAGCGTGAACGGCACCCCCGAATCATGCCTTCCAGTCGCAGAGCGCACGTGGTGTCGTCAGCCCACGGTCAGGTCGAACAGGCATGGTGGTATCTGCACAGAAGATGAAATCGACGCCCAGATCGAGGAGGATAGCCCGATGGACACGACGAGGCGATCCGGCGCGCGCTGGGGAAAGCTGACCGGCTCCCTCGGTGTGGCGGCGCTCGGAGTCGGCCTCCTGGTCGTGTTTCCGTCGCTCGTCGGAGTGTCCTGGAGCTCGATCGGCACCAGTCTGACGGCCGTTCCCGTGATCGTTCTGGTCGGGCTCTTCGGGCTCTGGCTCGGCGGGCTCCTGCTGTACATGCCGGTACTGATGGCGGCCATGCCCGGGCTGACCGCACGCCAGGCACTCACCCTCAACCTCGCCGGATCCTCGGTGTCGAGCGTGCTGCCCTTCGGCGGCCCCGCCGGGATGGGCCTGGGCTACGCCATGACGAAGACCTGGGGCTTCCGCTCCGACAGCTTTGCGGCGTACACGCTCACCACCAACCTGTGGAACGTCTTCGGCAGGTTCGTGATGGGCATCACGGTGCTTGCCGTCGCAGCCGTCTTCGGAGCTGGTCTTCCCTCGGGCCTCGGCTCGGTCACGATCAGCGCCTCGGTGCTGATCCTCTTCCTGGCGGTGGCCGCGTTTGGTGTCATGCGTACCGAGCGCACGGCCCTGGTCGCCGGACGCTGGGCAGAGTCTCTGATCGCCCGGGTCGCGCCGACGCGGAAGGTGCCCGCCTGCTCCGCCTGGCTGGTGGACAGCCGCATCCAGCTGGTCGCCACGGTGAGGACCGGATGGGGACGGATGAGCATCGGGGTGCTGGTCTACCTCACGCTGCAGGCGACGCTGCTGTATGCCTGTCTCGCCGCTGTCGGCGCCGGAGCGTCACCGAACGTGGTCCTGATCGCGTTCGCGATCGAGCGCCTCATCAGCCTGGCCCCGATCACCCCCGGCGCTGCGGGTGTCGCCGAGCTCGGCACCGTCGCCGCCCTGCACTCCTACGGCGTCGACCCGCTCGCCGCTGCGACCGGCGTCCTGCTCTACCGGACTCTGATGTTCGCGATCGAGATCCCTGTCGGCGGCGTGATCGCGCTGACCTGGCTGAGCCGTACCCGGCGTGCGCGCGCTGCCCACGACGCCGAGGCTGCGCTCGCCGCAACGCTGGCGGACGGCGATGCGGTTGCGGTGCTGGAAGCCGCGAAAGGGGTTGCCGCATGAGGATCCTGCACGTGACCGATACCTTCCTGCCGCGTCTCGGTGGCATCGAGCTGCATGTCGCCGACCTCGCCGCGCGTCAGAACGCCGCGGGGCACCAGGTGATGATCCTGACCGGCCAGGACGCGCCCGCACACCCGCATCCGGGGCTCGACGGCGTCCGGATCGAGCGGCTGGGCGCTGGGTTCTTCGGCGTCGGCATCAAGCGCAAGGTCGTGCCCGCGGTCGAAGGTTTCGCGCCCGACGTCATGCACGCGCATCTCAGCGTCGGATCTCCCTTCACCTGGGGAGTGCTGCGCCACGTGGGCGAGCTCCCTGTCCTGGTGAGCCTGCATTCCCTGCTACCGCCGCTTGCAGGGTTCCTGGGCACGGGCATCAAGCTCCTCCGACTACCGCTGTCGCAGATGACCCACACGGCAGTCAGCGACGTGGCAGCGGATCGTCTGCGCGCAGCACTCGACCCGACCGCCGAGGTCCACGTCCTGCACAACGGCATCGATACGGCGGACTGGGTGGTCGAGCACGAGGCAGCCGACGACTTCCACATCGTGTGCGTGGGTCGGCTCGCGGCACGCAAGCGGCCACTCGTCCTGGTCGAGGCTCTCGCCGACCTCGCCGCCCGGGCGCCGGACCTGCGCTGGTCCGCGACGATCGTCGGCGACGGCGCTCAGAGCGGGAAGGTCGCGGCAGCCGTGCGAGCACGGGGTCTCGAGGATCGGGTCTCCCTTCCGGGCAGGCTCGAACGCGCCGAGATCAGGTCGTTGCTGGGCCGCACGGATGTCCTGGTCGCGCCCGCCACGCTCGAGTCGTTCGGCATCGCCGCGCTCGAGGCGCGCTGCGCCGGTGTACCGATCGTCGGGATGGCCACCAGTGGCGTCTCCGAGTTCATCACCGAGGAGCTCGACGGCCTGCTGGCGCGCGATGACGCCGACATTGCGACCTGCTTGCACCGTCTGGCCACCGACGCCGACCTCGCCGCGGCCATCCGGCACCACAACTCGACGGTCCCGGTCGACATGGACTGGACGAAGGTTCTTGAGCAGCACGAGCTGATGTACGACCTCGCGCTGGAGCGCGCGGGTACGCGGGCGTCGAGCCGGGTACGGCGCCGGGCGTCGAGCTCGTTGGCCCGTTGACTGGCCTGACACCGTGAGCCTGCGACGGTGGTTGTCCCTGCTGGCCCTGACCAGCGTGACGTTCGTGGGGGTCTCGCTGGTCATCTCCGCGTGGCTCTCGCATCCGCGGGTGCAGCCGGTGACCCAGCCAGGGCCTCTTGTCGTGATCGCGCTGCCGTCGTTGAGCTGGGCCGACATCAGCCGCGAGGGCACGCCTGTGCTCTGGCACCTGGCCGAACAGGGAGCCGTCGGAGCCCAGGCCACCCGCAGCCCGTCCGGGCGGAGCTGCTCGGTCCAGGCCTGGCTGATCTTCGCTGCCGGTACGCCGACCGACGTCGGCCCGGGCCGGTGCGCCGACGTGACGCCGCTGCTGAACTTCGACGGCTCAGCCGTGTTCCCGCAGTGGACGAAGTGGCGCGATGCGGGGCTCGCCCTCAACACCCCCGAGGATCTCGGTGCCGTGGCCTCGGAGCTCACTGCGGCCGGTCAGTGCGTCGCAGCCGCAGGGCCGGACGCCGGACTCGGTGCGGCGAACCGTGCCGGTGCGGTCGAGCACTACGCCCTCAATCCGGAAGCCGTCGACTTCACCACGTGCCCGGTGTCCCTCGTCGACCTCGGCACACCTGACGACCAGACCCTCGGTCGGCTGATCAGGCACCTCCCCGCGAACACGACCCTTGTCGTCACGGGGATGGCAGCCGATGGCCGTACCCCGACCTTGCGTCCGGTGATCATGACCGGACCGGGCGTCCCTCACGGCCTGCTCACCTCGCTGTCCACCCGTCAACCCGGTGTCCTGCAGACCGCGGACCTGTCGGCGCTGGTGCTCTCTCGTCTGGGCTCGCGGGCTCCGATCCTCGGCGACGGGCGACCGCCGGTCGTCCGACCGATCACCGCAACCGACGCCCCGCTCGCACGGGTGATCGGGCTGACCCGGGCACTCGACATCGAGTACGACTTCGTGCCCGTGTTCTTCGTGCTCTTCCTCGGCGGCAGCGCGCTGGCAGGCCTGATCGGCCTGCTCTGCTGGTATCTCGCGCGCCGTCGGCGCCTGGCCCGAGGCGGGTCGGCCGAGATGACCCCCTCCATGCGTGCGTGGCTCTCCGGGATCTCCGCGATGTGCGCGGCGATGCCGGCTGCGACGTTCCTGGCCGGCCTGGTTCCGTGGTGGAACGCCTGGCACCCGGAGATCGCCCTGTGCCTGACGATCATCGGCATCTCGGGCGTGATCTCGGGCCTGGCGGTCCTCGGCCCCTGGCGTCGGCGACCTTCCGGGACGGTCGCGTTCATGGTGATCGTGACCTTCTTCGTCCTCGCCCAGGACGTCGTGCACGGCTCGCGTCTGCAGTTCATCTCCCTGATCGGACTCCAGCCGGTCTACGGCGGACGTTTCTACGGACAGGGGAACGTCGCCTACGCGGTGTTCGCGACGACGGCGATCATGATCGCAGTGATCGTCGCGGGCCGGCTGGTCGAACTGGGGCAACGGAGGGCCGCGGTCGTCGTGGTCGTGTTCGTCGGCCTGACCGCGGTCGTCATCGACGGATCGCCGTCGTGGGGTGCCGATGGCGGCGGTCCGCTGGCGATGGTGCCGGCGTTCGGGTACCTCGCACTGAAGGCCGGCGGTGAACGCGTGACAGTGCGGCGGATCATGTCGTTGGGCGTCGCGACCTTCGCGCTGGTCGGGGTGTTCGCACTCTTCGACTACCTCGGTCCCGCGCAGTACCGGACCCACCTCGGTGACTTCGTGGCCCAGGTCATCGGCCATGAACGGTGGAACGGAGTCGTCTCGATCTGGACCCAGAACTGGACGATGCTCACGTCGAGCTGGTTGACCCGCACGGTGCCGGTGCTGCTGGTCATGGTGGCGGTGGTGGCACTTCGGCCGGGGATGTACGCGCGCGCAGTCGCGCCCGCGGTCAACACGGTGCCGTTCCTCAAGGCGGGTCTGCGGGCCGTGTTCTTCTGCTGGGTGATCGCGTTCTTCTCCAACGACTCCGGTACCGGGATCCCGCCCACCGGGCTCCTGGTCCTCGCGCCGTTGCTGGTCCTACTTGGCATGTCCTCCGGGCGGCCGCTGCCGAACCCTGAACCCGCACCCGGGCCGCGCGACGCGTCGGTTTCGGCGCAGACGTCGCGCTCGCCGGCGACCGGATCCGGCGGTTCGGTGAGGGCACCGAGCCCTACGATCGCAACATGAGCATCGATCGCGCCGCCCTCACCGCCGGCAGCATCAGACTGGCCTCCGGCATCTCGTTCCTGGTCTCGCCGGAGAAGGCCAACAAGCTCTGGGGCGACCAGGAGAAGCCGGTTCCGACCACCCGGCTGCTGCTGAGGTCGATGGGCTATCGAGATGCCCTGATCGGCGGCCTGCTGGTCCACGCCACACTGCGCGGCCGCGACACCCGGGGCTGGTTCCTCGCCTCCGGCGGCGCCGATGCGGCCGACCTGCTCGGCGGCTGGAGCACGCACCGCGAGATGTCGAGGTCGCAGCAGTACATCGGTCTGGGCGGCGCCGTGGTCGGGATCGGGGTCGGACTGTGGGGGGCGACTCGTCGCCGTACGCCGTGACACCGGGACGGATCCCCGAACGCCGTCCATGAGGCGGGGCCCTGGCGCATCCACGCCGTCGTCGGCGACTTCGAGCTCGAGGACGTCTGGGCGCTCCCGGTATGGGGGACCGTCGATGACTTCGGTCAGGTCCTCGAGGCGATGACCACGGCTGATCCCGAGCACCAGCTCGGGTTCGCCGCTCGGATGCTTTGGATGGCCAGGGACCTGCTCGGGCGTCTGTTCAAGCTCGGCCGGGTCTCGACGGCGTCGGCCGGAGACCCGCCGCTGGCGCTTCCGGGCAGCGCCGAGACGTCGCTCGTCCGCCGGCTCCCGGCCGACCTGCTCGGAACGGTCGACGATCTCACCTTCTCCTCGCTGCCGTTCTCGCCGCTGTTCCAGACCGCCGACGAGTTCGCCGCAGAACTGTCGAACGCGACCGTGCACGCGGTGCTGCACCTGGCCTGGGTACCGGGCGACGACCAGCGCTTCCAGGCACAGATGGCTGTCTACGTGAAGCCGCGCGGACTGTTCGGTCGGGCGTACATGGGGTTCATCAAGCCGTTCCGCTACCTCATCG
This sequence comes from Marmoricola sp., assembly GCF_025965215.1. Classification (GTDB taxonomy): domain Bacteria; phylum Actinomycetota; class Actinomycetes; order Propionibacteriales; family Nocardioidaceae; genus Marmoricola. Next base: position 12,458 of record NZ_JAOPXI010000017.1, on the reverse strand, counting down.
TCTACCCCGCGCTACTGCGCCAGCTGGAACGCCGCTGGGGTGCACGCCCCGCCGAGTAGCGTGCCTGCCATGACTGATGGACAGGGATCGGTGCGATGGCTGGCCGCAACCGAGCCGCACCCGGCCCGGGTCGCGCAGCAGGCTGCGCTGCGATGCGCGATCGCCGGTGACCGACAGGGCTGGCTCGACCTGTGGGCCGCCGACTGCGAGATCCACGATCCGGTGGGCCCGTCGATGTTCGACGCCAGCGGTACTGGTCACCACGGACCCGACGGGATCGCGCACTTCTGGGACGTGGCGATCGCGCCCGTCGAGCGCTTCGACGTCGAGGTCCGCACGTCCTACGCATGCGGCGACTCCTCCGCGCAGGAGGCGACCTTCACGACGACCTTCCCCGACGGAACGCGTGCGGCCGTCGACCTGGTCACCGTCTACCGGGTCGACGACATCGGCCTGATCACGTCGATGCGGGCCTACTGGGAGCTCGACCAGGTACGAGTGACCGCGCCTTAGTGCGCCAGCGAGGCCAGGGTGATGTCGTCGCGCGCCACGTAGGCCGTGAACGCCCCGACGGTGCCGAGCGGCACCGGGTCTGCGTACGCAAGGACGAGGCGACGATCGCTCGTCGGTCGGAACCAGGACTCGTAGGTGTGATCCGGGCTGCAGGTTGTCGCGTCCCAGCGCAGTGCACCGTCGACCAGGACCCCCTGGCTGTCCGGCAGGGGCAGCGCGTACAGGCTCTGGGCGTGGGCGCTGCCCGGGCTCTGACCGTCCCAGGTGCCGAAGGACCGGCCCCAGCCGTTGAGGGTCGGATTCGGATCGACCAGGGCGTCGCGCGACGTCGGAGTCCAGGTTCCGTCGTCGGCGCGGACACAGTTGGCGTCCCCGAGCCGGCCCGTCGGTCCCGTCACGGTGCCGGTGACCACGATCCGATAGGTCAGCCCGGCCTTGAGCAGGTAGGACGAGCGTGTGCCGGTTCCAGTCGGGGACAACCGCAGCCCGGTCACCGCGGTCTCGTCCGGGTTGAGCTCGTTGGTCAGCGGATAGAGCACCGGCAGCGACGTGACGCCCCGTGCCCGGTACCAGGAGGTCTGCCCCGCGGCGCCGGCGTACCCGAGCGAGATGTGCACGTGGTCGCGGTGCCGCAACGTCGGCGAGCACTTCCTGATCGTCCGGCACGCGGGGTTCAGGTACCGCCGCGGTACGAATCCGCGGTAGGACGACCAGATCGTGTCGTTGTAGATCATGTACATGATGCCGAGGCGACGCGCGAGTGCGTCCGGGTTGCCGGCCGTATCGGTGGCCAGCGCCCGGGTGATGAAGGCGTAGGCAGCTCGCCGGGTGGCGGGCCGTCGTACGTCCGCGGCCCAGTCGAACGCGCGACCGTCCTTGTGCTCACTCGTCCCGCCGTCGTGGCAACCGCGCATCATGCCCAGCGAACCGGTCACCCGGTAGGTCCGCTGCAGCCACGCCGCCAGGGCGATCGTTCCGGGTTGCGGCCTGGTGGTGCAGGTGACCTGCGGCTCGTACGGCGAGAAGGTGTCCACCACGCTGACCGAGCCGAGGGCCTGCGCCGCCTGTGGCGAGCCCAGGCTGCCCGTGACCGCGATGCCGACCAGGACGCCGATGAGTAGACGGATGGTGAGCGGACGGGCGACGGACACGGTAGGACTTCCAGACAGGTTGACGACACGGTGGGCGCGCGGACCAGCCCCGCGGTGCTCCACTGAACAGATCGGCCCGTCGTGGCGGTTGCTGAGGAGAAGACGCCGACCGCTGCACGTCGCGGTGATCCTGCGGCACACTGGTCCCGGACCCGGGTGTGGCACCGGGCCGTGGACAGAGAGGCATCCCATGCTGGTCGACGTACCGGAGGGCAAGGACCCGATCGCCTACGTGTGGGGCGAGATGGTCCCCAAGATCGGCGTGGCCGCAGCGAAGTTCTCCGGCGCTGTGTACGCCGATTCGACGCTGAGCCTGCACGAGTTCGAAGCCGCGCGGCTGACGATCGCCGAGGTCAACGGCTGTGTCTTCTGCAAGGACTGGCGCACCGAACGTGACGGCGTCACGGTCGAGGCCGGGTACGACGAGGAGGTCCGCACCTGGGAGACCTCCACCGTCCTGGACGACCGCAGTCGCCTCGCCGCGGAGTACGCGCGCCGGTTCGCCGAGGACCACCACCATCTCGACGACGCCTTCTGGGAGCGGATGTTCGCCCATTACAGCCAGGCAGAGGTCGTGGAGCTCACCATGTGCCTCGGCTCCTGGATCGCCTTCGGACGACTCAACCGGGTCCTGGGCCTCGACGTCGCGTGTGTCCTGCCGGCGCACCCGCAGGCCGCTTCGCTCTGAGGCGTCGGGCAGAGTGCTCCGCCGACGCTCGCCTGCGATATTCGGTTCCGCCCGTTCCCCATCCTCGCCATGATCGGGGCATGACCACACGACGTGCCGACATGTTCGTCGACCCTGCCGACGACCCGCGACAGACCGAAGGCACCGGGGAGGATGACGAGAAGCAGAACCTCGTGGAGTACATCCGCTACCAGCGGCAGACCCTCGAGCTCAAGTGCTCCGATCTCGGACCCGAGCAGCTGGCTCGCCGCTCGGTGCCACCGTCGACGATGTCGTTGCTCGGGCTGGTGCGGCACATGGCCGATGTGGAGCACAGCTGGTTCCGGCGGACTCTGGCCGGCCTGGACGAGCCCCGGATCTATCGCACTGACGACGAACCGGACGCTGACTTCGACGGCGCCGTCGCCGACCAGGCGGTGGTCGACGAGGCGTGGGCCCGGCTGCGTGAGGAACAGGCGTTCGCCGACGCCTTCATCGAGGGTTCCGAGGACCTGGCGAAGGTGACCGAGTACCCCCGTGGCCGGGTGAGCCTGCGCGAGGTGCTGGTGCACATCATCGAGGAGTACGCCCGGCACAACGGGCATGCCGACCTGCTGCGCGAGTGCATCGACGGCCGCGTCGGCGAGTGAACCGAGTTGCGTTACTGAACATTTGTCAATAAGATGTGACTCACAGTTACCGACGACCTGTTCGCGGCTACGCTCGGAGCCATCGGGCCGGGGATCGGTCCGCCGAGCCAGGAGGATCCATGGCGTCACGCCAGCAGGTGAGCACCCCCGATTTCGACGTCCTAGTCGTCGGCGCGGGACTGTCGGGCATCGGTGCGGGCTACCGCCTTCAGACCGAGTGCCCCGAGCGGACCTACACCATCCTCGAGGCGCGCGAGTCGATCGGCGGCACCTGGGACCTCTTCCGCTACCCGGGGATCCGCTCCGACTCCGACATGTTCACGTTGAGCTTCCCGTTCAAGCCGTGGAGCAACGACGACTCGATCGCGGACGGTCCCGCCATCCTCAGCTACATCAAGGACACCGCAGCCGAGTTCGGGATCGACGAGAAGATCCAGTTCCGCACCAAGGTCATCTCCGCCGACTGGTCCTCGGTGAACAGCCTCTGGACCGTGACGGTCGAGGATCGCAGCTCGCACAAGGCCGTGGTGCGGACGATCACCGCATCGTTCCTGTACGCGTGCTCGGGCTACTACGACTACAACCAGGGCCACGAGCCCGTGTTTCCGGGGATCGACGACTTCAGCGGCCTGGTCGTGAAGCCGCAGTTCTGGCCTGAGAACCTCGACTACGCCGGCAAGAGGGTCGTGATCATCGGTTCGGGTGCGACCGCGGTGACGCTGGTGCCGTCGATGGCCGAGGACGCCGCCCACGTGACCATGCTGCAGCGCAGCCCGACCTGGATCGGGGTCGTCCCGAAGACGGACAAGGTCGCCGACACGCTTCGCTCTGCCCTACCCGCAGGCATCGCGCACAAGGTCGTGCGCACCAAGAACATCATGTTCAACATGGGCGTGTACGAGTTCTGCCAGCGCCAGCCCAAGCTCGCTCGCAAGCTGCTCCTCGGGTTGACCACCAAAGCGCTCCAGGACGAGGCGGCCGTTGCCGAGCACTTCACCCCGACCTACGACCCGTGGGACCAACGGCTCTGCGCGGTTCCGAACGGCGACCTGTTCAAGGCGATCCGCAAGGGCCGGGTCGACGTCGTCACCGACCACATCGACACCTTCGTCCCCGAGGGCATCCGGCTCAAGAGCGGCAAGGTGCTCGAGGCCGACATCGTGGTCCCGGCGACCGGGCTGAAGATCCAGCTGTTCGGTGGCGTCAAGCCGACGGTCGACGGGGCCGCGGTCGACCTGCACGAGAACTTCGTGTGGCAGGGCTGCATGCTGACCGGGATACCGAACTTCGCCCTCTGCGTCGGCTACACCAACGCGTCCTGGACGTTGCGTGGCGACCTCACTTCGCGCCTGGTCTGCAAGGTGCTCAACGAGATGGCCAAGGTGGGCGCCGCGTCCGTCGTACCCGTTCCCGAGGGGCCGCTCGAGCCCCGCCCGCTGCTGGACATCGCCTCGGGCTACGTCCAGCGCGCCCTGGACGACCTCCCGCAACAGGGTCACCGCGGGGCCTGGCGGGTGCGCCAGAACTACCTGATCGACGCGGCCACGACGATGCGCCGCGACCTGCACAAGACGCTGCGGTTCACGCCGGCAGCGTCTGGCGCAGCGGCCAAGGATGATGTGGTGAAGGCGAGCGCATGATCGCGCCGGGCACCAGCACCCTCAGGGTCGGCGGCGCCCCGCTCCGCGTCCGGGTGAGCGGTCCTGCCGACGGTGTTCCGATCCTGCTGATCCACGGGATCGCCCGCAGCCTGGAGGACTGGACCGAGACCCAGGACCTGCTCGCCCGCACCCACCGGGTGATCAGCACGGACCTGCCCGGGTTCGGCTTCAGCCGCAAGGGCCGCGAACGGCCCGGTCTGCCGGCCTTCGGCCGCGCCATGGCCGAACTGCTCGACGCTGCCGGTGTGACCGAACCGGTGCACGTGATGGGCAACTCGCTCGGCGGGGGAGTCGCGATGACCCTCGCCGTCAGCCACCCCGGCCGGGTCGCGAGCCTGACCCTGGTCAACAGCATCGGGTTCGGCGCCGAGGTCAACATCTCACCGCTCCCGATGACGTACGGCGCGCTCGCCTCGCTCCCCGGTTTGCGCGGCACCTTCGGCCCTCGGGCCCGGGCCGCGGGAGCGCAGACGATCCGGGACCTCTTCTTCGATCCTGCGCTGGCGACGACCGAGCAGCTCCAGCATGCTGGCAAGCTGGCCAGGCAACCCGACTTCCGCGCCACCTTCCTCGGAACCGCCGCCACCCTCGGGGCGCCCGTGGTCGGCCTCCGCACCGGCTGGCGCAGGGTGCTGCTCGCCCGGGTGGCCGCCAGCGGCATCCCGGTCCTCGTCGTCTGGGGCGACGCCGACAAGATCCTTCCGCCACGCCAGCTCGACGCGGCGAAGGCGGCGCTCCCGCACGCGCGCACCCATCTCTTCGCCAATACCGGTCACATGCCCCAGGTCGAGCAGGCGACGGCGTTCGCTGAGCTCGTCGCCGCCTTCGTCGAGGAGAGCGCTCGTCGAGACGGGCCCGGCGGCCCTCCGCAGGAATCGGCTGCTCATGCCTGAGCCCCTGGTCGAGTTCGATGCCGAGATCGTCAAGAGCGAGAAGCCCGGCGGCTGGTCGTACGTGGTCTGGCCGCAGTCAGCGGCGTACTTCGGGACCAGGGGTCTGGTCAAGGTGCGTGGCACTGTCGACGGCGAACCGTTCGAGTCCTCCTTCATGGCGCTGGGCGACGGCAACCACAAGCTGCCGGTGAAATCTGCGATCCGGGTCAGGATCGCCAAGCAAGCCGGCGACACCGTCCACGTCGTCGTGACCGACCGGCTCTGAGCGTGATCGTGCGCGCTGGCTGAACGCGGTGCCTAGTGGACCGGCACCAACCGGTAGCGGATGAATCGCGGCACCAGGAACGCTGCGACGACGACCAGCACCACCACGAGCACACCACCGCCGGCAGCGGCCGCTGCCGAACCGACGACGGCAGCCGCTCCGCCGTGGGCGACGTCGGCGATGCGCGGACCTCCCGCCACGACCACGATGAACACGCCCTGGAGGCGACCGCGTACGTCGTCGGCCGCCGAGGTCTGCAGCATGCTCATCCGGAATGCCGACGAGGCCATGTCCGCGGCGCCACCGATCACGAGCATCAGCACGGCGAGCGCAAGCATCCAGGTGCGGGCGCTGCCCGCCGCCTGGGAGACAGCAAGGCCGAACCCGGTCATTGCGGTTCCCCAGACAACGATCGCCGCCACCACCGCGAGCCCTTGACGCTGGACCCGGCTGACCCATCCCGAGAACACGCCGCCGATCACCGCACCGAGCGGGATGGCGGCGAACAACAGCGCGAACGCGAGCCCGCCGCCCGAAGGTCCACCGAAGTTCTGGTGGGCGATCGCCGGGAACAGCGCACGCGGCATGCCGAAGATCATCGCGATCAGGTCGACCACGAACGACATCAGCAGCACCGGGTGGCCGCGCAGGTACCCGAGGCCGTCGATCACAGCGCGCAGTCCCGGCGTACCGGCGGCTCCTTCGACCGGGAGCTTCGGCAGCCGGACCACCGCGCTCAGGGTGGCGAACAGGGTCACGGTGTCGATCAGGTACAGCAGCGAGTAGCCCGCGATCGGGATCAGCACGCCACCGACCATCGGGCCGGCGATCGCACCGGCTTGCAGGACGGTCATGTTCAGCGAGTTCGCGGCCGGCAGCTCTGCGACTGTCAGCAGCTTCGGCAGGATCGCGCTCCGCGTGGGCTGGTTGATCCCGAAGAACGCCTGCTGGATCGAGAACAGGCTGAGCAGCAGCCAGACGTTGTCGACGTGCGCGGCGGCCTGCGCCCAGAAGGCCGCGCTGGTCCCGATCAGCCCGAAGGTCGTGACGATCAGGATCGTCCGGCGGTCCAAGACATCCGCCAGTGCGCCGCCCCACAGCCCGAAGACGACCAGCGGGACCAGGCCGAACAGGCCGGTCAAGCCGACGTACGCCGATGAGTGCGTCTGGGAGTAGATCTGCGCCGGGACCGCCACGACGGTGAGCTGGGCACCGACGACGGTGACCATGTTCGCCGTCCAGAGTCGCCGGAAGTGCGGGTTGCGCAGCGGGGTCGTATCGGCGAAGAGGCCCCGGATCTGCACGGGGGAAGGCTACGCGAGCGGGCTCGCTTGTCCGCCACCAGCCGGTCTGGTCGGATGGGGACATGACGTCTCGGAGACCTGGCCTGGCCCTCGTCCTGATCGGCCTGGTGGTCTCGGGATGCAGCCTCTCCGGCAGCTCGGGCCCCGACCCGCAGAAGGCGGCCTCGGCGCTCGCCAGCGCCCTGCAGCGCGGTGACCTCGCGAACGTCCCGTTCGTCACCCCCGGGTCGGCGACCCAGTACACGGCCGTGGAGGCGGGCCTGAAGCAGTTCCCGAGTACGGTCCGGGTCCTCAAGGTGACGTCATCCGGGGCGAGGGCGACGGCGAGCCTCGGATGGCGCACCGACCTCGAGGGGCACTCGTGGACCCACAGCACCACCGCGACCCTGGACCGGCAGGGCGACGGGTGGCGGGTGGTCTGGAAGCCGTCGATCCTGGAGTCCTCCCTCACTGTGGGAGAGACGTTGGCGGTGACCCGGATCGCCGCCGAGCGTGCCGACATCCTGGGCGCCACGGGGACGCCCCTCATCGAGCCGCGCCCGGTGGTGCGGTTCGGCATCGACAAGGCACACACCCCAGCCGCCGCGCTGGCCACCTCGTCGCGCGCGCTCGCCCGGATCGTCGGCATCAACGTGGCACCCTTCGTGAAGGCAGCGGCGGCGGCCGGCGCGAAGGAGTTCGTCCCGGCCATCGTGCTGCGGCGCAGCGACGTCTCCAGTGCGTTGCTCGGCCGGGTCGAAGCGATCCCCGGTGCTCTGGCGATCGCCGACCACCTCCCGCTGGCGCCGTCCAAGGACTTCGCGGCGGCTCTGCTCGGGACCGTCGGACCGGTGACCGCCGAGCTGATCAAGGCAAGCAAGGGCCGGCTGCACATCGGCGATGACACCGGCCTGTCCGGCCTCGAGCTCCGCTACGACGAGCAGCTCGCCGGCACTCCGGGGATCACGGTGAGCGCGGTGCGCTCCTCGGCCGGGGGCGCGAGCACTCGACGTACCCTGTTCGAAGCCGGTCCAAGACCAGGCACCCCGCTGCGGCTCACCCTCGACCTGCGCCTCGAGACGGAGGCCCAGAAGCTGCTGGATCGTTATGGTCCGGCGAGCGCACTGGTCGCGATCAGGCCGTCGACCGGCGAGATCCTGGCTGCTTCGAGCGGCCCTGGTTCGAAGGGCTACAACACCGCCACGTTCGGCCAGTACCAACCGGGCTCGACGTTCAAGGTGATCAGCACGCTCGCCCTGCTGCGCTCAGGGCTGGGGCCGACCTCAACCGTGCCGTGCACCCCGACCCTGGTGGTGGACGGCAAGCAGTTCAAGAACTACTCCGACTACCCGGCGAACCGGATCGGGCGGATCAGCCTGGCGACGGCGATCGCGAACTCGTGCAACACCGCGTTCATCTCCCAGCACGGCCGGGTCCAGGGCACCGCCCTCGCCGATGCCGCCGCGGCGCTGGGCTTCGGTCTCGACCACGACCTGGGGTTCCCGGCGTACTTCGGTCAGGTGCCGGTGCCGGCCAGTCCGGTCGAGGCTGCCGCGGACCTGATCGGGCAGGGCAGGATCCTCGCCTCCCCGATGTCGATGGCGACCGTCCTTGCCAGCGTCGTGCGCGGCAGCACCGTCGTACCGGAGCTCATCGACGGCCGGCAACCCTCGGCCACTCCTGCGCACCCGCTGAGTGCCGCCGAGGCCGCGCAGCTGCGACTCCTGCTGCACGGGGTTGTCGAGCAGGGTTCGGGCAGGGCGCTCCAGGTCCTGCAACCCCCGGAGGTGATCGCCAAGACGGGAACCGCGGAATACGGCAGCACACCGCCCCTGGCGACCCACGCCTGGATGATCGGTGCGCAGGGCGACCTCGCGGTGGCCGTGTTCGTGGCCGAGGGGGCATCGGGGTCGGGCACGGCCGGTCCGGTCCTGCTCGACTTCCTCAGGATGGCCCGTACCGGGCGCTGACCGGCGTCAGTGCAGCGAACGCGGGAACTCGGCAGCGCTGATCGTGACGTCGGTCGAGACGATCGGGTGGTCGGTGAGGGAGCGCACCAGCGTGCTGCGATCGGAGTAGTAGTTCTCGAACCCGACCAGGTACGACGCCCCGATCCAGTCGATGGTCTGGTCGTCGGTGACGCTGCAGCCGTTCCGGCCGTCGCCGCCGGCCGCGATGTGCAGGGTGGTCGCCGTGACGATGTCGCAGGCCCAGGTCCGGTGCTCGTTCATGTCGCCGGTCACGAAGACCGGGAGGCCGGTTCGGGCGAGCTGGTTGAACAATGCGATCTCGCGGAGCTTGTCGACTGCGCGGTACTGCCCGGCCGGGCCATAGACGTCGGCCGGGTTGTGGAAGTTCGTGAAGTACGCCTCGATGCCGGTCTGCTTGTTGCGCAGCAGCAGGATCGGCATGTGCCGGTTCACGCCCCCGAAGTACTCGATGGGGATCGATGCAGCCTTGACGAGGTCCCAGGTGTCGAGCCGCCAGCCGATCGAGTTGTCGCCGTCGGAGTTGCCGAGCTTGTTGTCCGGGTACAGGCCGAACGCTCCCCGGGTTGCCTGGGTGAACGCGGCCCGCTGGTCGGGCTGCATCTCCTGGAAGCCGACGATCGTGAAGCCGCTCTGCACGACGTACTGCGCCCCGCGGGTGATCCGGGTGACGCCGGAGGCCCGCCTCGGGTTGCCCCGGGTGTGCGAGCTGCCTTGCACGTTGTACGTCGCCATCCGGAACCTCAGGACGGGGGCTGCCGAGCGGCGTTTCGCGGGACGCGCTACGAGGGTCTGTCCGGCCAGCGGGGTGGTGCGCGCGATCAGCTCGGCCAGGGACGCAGTGCTGGCGGACCCGCTGGGTCCGGCAGTCGGGGTCGGAGTCGCGGTCGGTGGTCCGATCGGGGCCGGGTTCGGGTAGAGCGCGCCCGGCGTGGGCCGCGACGACGACGACGCCTGCCGGTGTCCGCTGATCGAGGGCAGCACGTTCCCCCCGAGGAGCACGAAGGTGATCAGCCACGCGACGCCCACGGCGCCGACCAGTGCCAGTCTCCCTCTCACCGAGCCACGGTAGCCGAACCTGCGTGTCCGCCTCGTCGGAGTCGGACAATCTGCTCCGGTCGCCGCCGCAGCCGACTCAGGTCAGGTTCGCCGACCAGCGCTCCTCGATCCGCCCGAACTTCCAGATCCCGATCGAGCCGGCCCAGGTGAGGATGAACAGCGCCACGATTCCGTACCCGACGTGGGTCAGGTCCACGGTCGCAATCGCGTGGATCGGTCCGGTCCGGATGCCGGCACGGTCGGCCAGCAGACCGACCAGCTCGATCACCCCGATGATCAGCGCGACGGCGACCGACAGCGCCGTGACGGTGATGTTGTAGTAGATCTTGCGCACGGGGCGGGTGAACGCCCAGTCGTACGCCAGGGTCATGAACGCGCCATCCACAGTGTCCAGCAAGGACATCCCCGCAGCGAACAGGACCGGCAGCGTCAGCACCGCCCACCAGGGCAGGCTTGCTGCGACCGCGCCGCCCGCAATCACCAGCAGGCCGATCTCGGTGACCGTGTCGAAGCCGAGTCCGAAGAGGAAGCCGATCGGGTACATGTGCCAGGGGCGGGTGACCGTCCTGTTGACCCGGCCCAGGACCCGGTTGAGCAGTCCGCGATTGTCGAGCTGTCGCTCGAGCTCGGCTTCGTCGAACTCGCCACGACGCATGCCGCGGAAGACTCGCAGGATGCCCAGCAGGGCAGCCAGGTTGATGAGCCCGATCAGGAGCAGGAAGACCCCACTGATCGAGGTGCCCCAGATGCCGGTGAGGTGCCGCAGGTTCGAACCTCCGTCGGCCACACCGTGGGTCAGCGTGCGGACCCCGACGGCGATCCCCATCACCATGACGAACACCACCGAGCTGTGGCCCAGGCTGAACCAGAACCCGACGCTCATCGGTCGCTGGCCGTCAGTCATGAGCTTCCGCGTGGTGTTGTCGATCGCTGCGATGTGGTCGGCGTCGAAGGCGTGCCGCATGCCCAGCGTGTACGCCGTCACGCCCAGCCCGACGCTGAGGACCCCGCCGCCGACGGCGAGGTGACCCTCCGCGACACCCATCAGCAGCCCCCAGCCGAGCAGGTGCAGGAACCCGACGAACCCGAGGCAACGCCAGAGAGCGACCTTCTGCGATCGGCTCATCGAGAACCTGGCGACCCGGGAGGGCGCGGCTGGATCGCAGAGCTGGGTCACACGGCAACCCTAGGACGGCTGCAGCGGTTGTTGCAAACAGTTCGCAAGAACGGCTGCGCGGAGGGTGCGCAGACTCAGGCGGACACGCGCCCGGTCTCGCCGGAGCAGCTGTCGTCGCGGTCGGCGACCACCCTCAGCGGGGGCCGCGGGCCGCTCTCATGACGGCGCAGCAACCGCAACACACCTGCGTTGCGCGCCACGAGTCGGGTCCGCTGCTGCTCGAGCACCTGCTCGGGCAGGTGGGTGTCGAGCTGGGTAGTGCGGTTCAGCTCCCAGCGGTACTGCAAGGCAGCGGCCAGCTGGTCACGGTCGCCGAAGACGGCGGCGTACTCGTCGTTCCAGGGGAGCTCGTCGCAACCCGCGTTCGCGAGCGCCTCGATCTCCTGCAACACCTGCCAGCGGCGGTGCGTCTCGGTCCAGCTCATGGGGATCACCCTTGCTTTGGTGGAGCCGGTTGGCTCGGTTCGTGATGTCTTCGAAACTACGAGCCTGCGCTGCTGCGGACATCGCTCTCGGGTACCCATCGGGCCTACGACCCTGGTAGGAGTCCCCCCGGCTCCGGGGACGGATGCCGGAAACGCGCGGGCTCCCTAGTCTTGGACCGTGCGCGCCCTCGCAGACTCCTCGCTCGCCGAGACCGTGACCTCCGGCCCGGGCTGGCTGCGCGCGCGCATCGAGGAACACGTCGAGGCCCACGGACTTGCCTATCCGTGGTGGATCCCGGTGCTCTCGATCACCGGGCAGACCGGGGCTGTGGTCAGTGCGCTGAGCCTGCGCCACCAGCTCACGCCGCCCGGCGTCATCGCGTTGACGATCCCGATGGTGGTGCTACCCGGTGTGATGATGATCGGCTTCCAGCGACACCTGCCGCACCTGATCGAGACGCTCGCCGGGCTCGCTGCCGCGGCCTGGCTGCTCACGGATCCGCCGAGTGCGGGTGCGGCGCTGGACACCGCACCCGCGCTCCTAGCGTTCGTGACCGCCGAGGTCGTGGCCCGCGATGGCGTCCGCAACGGGCTGTTCGTGGCTGGGACGTCGGTGGCGATGATCGGTGCTGCGGCGATCGGTCCCGGGCTGGCCGGCACCCCGGTCCAGCTCGTCGACGTCCTGCTCGGCTTCGTGATCGGCTACATGCTGCTCTGGCAGATGCG
>NZ_JAOPXI010000016.1 GCF_025965215.1 Marmoricola sp. | reverse complement strand
CATCCGACGGCTCATCCGGACCCAACGCAGCCTGGCCCTCGGTTCGCGCATCGTCATGCTGGCCGGCGCCGCGTTGCGCCCGCGAGGTGTGCTCGGTCGGAAGGTCGGAGTCGGTGGCCATCGGGCGGGCACGACGTTGCTCGGGCTCGGCACCGCGGGCCTCGGGCTGGCCAAGGTCCTCGAGAACATGGAGATCGGCCACAACGTCATGCACGGCCAATGGGACTGGATGAACGATCCGGAGATCCACTCGTCGAACTGGGAGTGGGATACGGCCCAGCCTGCCGAGCAGTGGAAGCACAGCCACAACTACATCCACCACCAGTTCACCAATGTTCTCGGGTACGACAACGACATCGGGTACGGGATCCTGAGGATGGCCCGGGAGCAGAAGTGGAGTCCGGTACACCTCGGACAACCGGTGTACAACGCGCTCCTCGCCTCACTGTTCCAGTGGGGGGTGGCGCTCCACGACCTGGATATCGAGAGGATCCGCAAGCGCGAGAAGGATCCGAAGGAGATGCGGCGCCAGCTCAGGCAGATCTTCCGCAAGGGCCGCCGGCAGGTGCTCAAGGACTACGTGGTCTATCCGGCGCTTGCCGGCCGGCAGTGGAAGACGGTGCTGACAGCCAACGCGACGGCCAACCTGGCGCGGAACCTCTGGTCCTACGTGATCATCTTCTGTGGCCACTTCCCGGACGGTGCGCTGCACTTCACCGAGCAGGAGATCGAGAACGAGACGCGGCCAGAGTGGTATCTGCGCCAGATCCTCGGCGCCGCGAACTTCACGGGCGGCCCCCTGCTGCACGTCATGTCGGGCAACCTCGGGTTCCAGATCGAGCACCACCTGTACCCGGACCTGCCGAGCAACCGGTATGCCGAGATCTCCCAGCGGGTGCGGGCGCTGTGCGAGAAGTTCGACCTCCCCTACACCACCGGGCCGCTCTATCGGCAGTACGGCCAGGCGCTGCGCACGATCGTCAAGCTCTCGCTGCCCAACTCGTGGACGTCGGATGACCGGCCGGATCCGTCGTCCCAGGTCCGCGGAAGCGGGCGCCGTTCCGACCAGGAAAGGCCGCCGCGGATCCAGGAGCTGGGCGTGTGGTCGCGCAGCACGTCGAAAGAGCACCAGGCGTCATGACGCTGACCGAGACAACCAGGTTGCTGGAGCCCCGCTGGTTGACCCAGTGCGCGCTCTCCCGGATCTGCGGGGGCTGCGCGATGTCGCTGGGTCGCCCGATCGCTTTCCTCGGCGTGCCTGCCGAGGTGGATCTCAACGCCTTCCACCTGCCGCCGATGCACCTGGCGTGTGCCGAGGAACTGAAGGCGGGATCCAGCGCCGACGATGCCTGGGTGCTGGTGACGACGTCCGGCTTCGAGTTCGTGCGGCCGAGCACCGGGGACCAGGACCCGCTGCCCCGGTGCCAGCCCTACTCGCTCCTGACGACCACGGCAACGACCGCCTGATCCGCGGTCCGGCTCAGGACGAAGGTTTCAGCGCGGAGCGAAGCTGCTCGAGGAGCTCCTTGCCTGCCTGCTCGAGGAAGGCCTGCTGGCCCTCGTCCCCGATCTGCACCAGCGCCACATCGGTGAATCCGGCGTCGACGAAGCCCTGGACCTTCTCGATGATCCTGTCGAGGTCGGGCCCGCACGGGATCGCGCTCGAAACGTCCTCAGGCGTCACGAACTGACTCGCGCCAGCGAAGGCGGACGGGCCCGGCAGCTCGGCGTTGACCTTCCAACCGGAGCCGAACCAGCGGAACTGGTCGTGGGCGCGCCGGATCGCGACTTGCTCGTCTCGGTCCCAGCAGATCGGCAGCTGCCCGACCTTGCGCGAATCGCTGTCGCCGCGGGCTGTGTCCCAGGCATCGACGAGCTCGCTCACCGGCTCTACCGCAATCAGGTGATCGACCTCGTTGGCGAAGAGTCTCACGCCCTGCTGCCCTGAAACCGCGACGCCGATCGGGACCCGCCGGCCAGGCAGATCCCACACCTTCGCGGAATCGACCTGGAAGTGGACGCCCTGGTGGTTCACGTACCCACCGTCGAAGAGCGCGTTGATGATCGTGATGGCCTCCAGCAACATCTCGTGCCGCACGTTGGCTGCTGGCCACGGCCCGACCACGTGCTCGTTCAGGTTCTCCCCGGCACCGAGGCCGAGGACGAACCGGTCGTTGCTCAGCAACCCGATCGTGGCTGCCTTCTGCGCCACGACGACCGGGTGGTAGCGCCGGATCGGGCACGTCACGTACGTCATCAGCTCCACTCGCTCGGTCACCTGCGCCACAGCGCCCAGCACGCTCCACGCATACGAGGAATGGCCCTGACTGTCCAGCCACGGGAAGAGGTGGTCACTGATCACCTCGAAGTCGAAACCGGCGTTCTCCGCGCGTTCGGCGTAACGAACGAGGTCGCGAGGTCCCGACTGCTCTGACATGAGGGTGTAACCGATGCGAGTCATGGGAGCCGGTTACCCACCAGGGCCGTCGCCATGCCCGAACACGCCGACGCCTGGAGTCGGTACGGCGCCGTCACGCGGGTTCGGATGCCCTGCCGGACATGGCCACGACAGAGGCTGCCACCGAGTCATCGGACTCCTCAGCCGCCCGCGCGCGCTGAAGTACGACGGTGCTTCGCGCGGCGAGACCGACAGCGGAGCCTGCCGCGACGTCCAGGTCACGAAGCGTGTCGGTGGTGTCGACCACGACCGTCCAGCGCTTGCAGTACTCCTCGGGTGGAATCTGGACCTCGATCTCACCTCCGGCGTTGAAGTAGAGCAGGAAGTGCTCGTCGGTGACCGGGCGACCGCGGGAATCACGGCCGGCGATGGCATCGCCGTTCAGATACATCCCCAGCGCGGTACCGGAGCCCCAGTCCTCGTCCTCCATCGGGCGCCCGTCCGGATGCAACCAGACGATGTCGTTGAGCCGGCCACCGTCCTCGGTGCGGAAGCTTCGCCCGGTGAAGAAGCGCTGCCTGCGGAAGGTCGGGTGATCGCGGCGGAGTGCGGTGAGCGACGCGGTGAACTCGAGCAGCGGGCCGTCGACCTGCTCCCAGTCGATCCAGGTCAGCTCGTTGTCCTGGGCGTACCCGTTGTTGTTGCCCTGCTGGGTCCGGCCGAGCTCGTCGCCGTGGCTGATCATCGGCACCCCCTGGCTGAGCATCAGGGTGGCCAGCAGGTTGCGCTGATCGCGGGCCCGTGCCGCCAGCACCGCCGGATCGTCGGTCGCTCCCTCCACGCCGTGGTTCTCCGAGCGGTTGTCGTCGGCCCCGTCGTTGTTGTCCTCGCCGTTCGCCCGATTGTGCTTCTCGTTGTAGGAGACCAGGTCCAGCAGGGTGAAACCGTCGTGGGCGGAGACGAAGTTGATGCTCGCCACCGGCCGTCGCCCGGAGTGCTCGTAGAGATCGGAGCTACCGCAGATCCGGCTGGCAAACGTGCCCAGGTCCACCTCGCCGCGCCAGAAGTCGCGAACCACGTCGCGGTAGGCGCCGTTCCACTCGGTCCACTGCGGCGGGAAGTTGCCCACCTGGTAGCCCCCGGGCCCCACGTCCCAGGGTTCAGCGATCAGCTTCACCTGACTCACCACCGGATCCTGCTGCACCAGCTCGAAGAAGGTGGCGAGTCGGTCGACGTCGTAGAACTCACGCGCGAGCGTCGAGGCGAGGTCGAAGCGGAAGCCGTCGACATGCATCTCGGTCACCCAATAGCGCAGCGAGTCCATGATCAGCTGGAGGGAGTGTGGATGCCGGACGTTCAGGCTGTTCCCGGTCCCGGTGTAGTCCATGTAGTATTGCGGCTCGTCATCGACAAGCCGGTAGTACGCAGGATTGTCGATGCCCTTCAACGAGATGGTCGGGCCGAGGTGGTTGCCCTCTGCGGTGTGGTTGTAGACGACATCCAGGATCACCTCGATGCCGGCCGCGTGAAGCGTCTTGACCATCGCCTTGAACTCCTGGACCTGCTGGCCCGGCAGACCAGGTGCGTATCCGGCGTGGGGGGCGAAGAAGCCAATCGTGTTGTAGCCCCAGTAGTTGCGCAGCCCGCGGTCGGTCAGAGCCTGGTCGTGGACGAACTGGTGCACCGGCATCAGCTCGACAGCGGTCACTCCGAGCCGGGTCAGATGTCCGATCACCGCCTCGTGGCCAACGCCGGCGAACGTGCCGCGGAGGGCCTCTGGCACCGCGGGATGACGCTGGGTCAGGCCCTTGACATGGGTTTCGTAGATGACCGACTCGGAATAGGTGCGCCGTGGAGGGCGGTCGCCCTCCCAGTCGAAGAACGGGTTGATCACCACGCCGAGCAGGGTCGCGTCGGCCGAGTCGTCGTCGTTGCGGTTCCCAGGGTCCCCGAAGTCGTAGCCGAACATGGACTGGCCCCAGACGATCTCGGCCGTGGTGGCCTTGGCATAGGGATCAAGCAGCAGCTTGGAGGGATTGCAGCGCAACCCCCGCGACGGGTCCCACGGCCCGTGCACCCGGTAGCCGTAGAGCTGACCCGGCTGCACGTGAGGCAGGTAGACGTGCCAGACGAAGGCGTCTACCTCGACCACCTCGACGCGTGTTTCGTTCGTCGAGCCACCAGTGCGGTCGATCAGGCACAGCTCGACTCTCTCAGCTATCTCGCTGAACAGTGCGAAGTTGGTACCGCTGCCGTCGAACGTCGCTCCGAGTGGGTACGCCACCCCTGGCCAGGTTTCTATGTCTGCCCGCACGACGGGTGCTGTACCCACCACGTCCTTCGGCAAACCGCGAGCGCGGGTTGGTCGTCACGAGATGGCGACGGGGTCGACTCCCGCGACCACGATCCCTGACCACGGTGCGAGCTGGGTGCGATCGGCACTAGGTCGGGTAGCCAGCAGGACTTCACCGGTCGCACCCAGGCCGACCGGGTCGGGGCCGAGGTTGGCCAAGACCCGCAGACCGCCACGATCCAGTTCGAGCAACCGGCCGGTGAGCGACGCTTCACCGAAGCTCGGCCGCGTCAAGGCGGGGCACTCACGACGCAAGGCGACCAGACGGACATACAGGTCGAGGATCCGGGCGTGCCGACCCTCCTCCAGCTCGGTCCAATCGAGCTTGGAGCGACAGAAGGTCTCCTCGTCCTGCGGGTCGGGGACCGACGACTGATCCCAGCCCATCCTGGCGAACTCCTCGACGCGCCCGGCAGCTGTGGCCTCGCCGAGCTCTGGCTGCGGATGGCTGGTGAAGAACTGGAAGGGTGCCGATGCCGCCCACTCCTCGCCCTGGAACAGCATCGGGGTGAAGGGTGCCGTCAGAAGCAGGAGGGCTGCCAGGGCGAGCCGGTCCTCGTCGAGCGACTCCGACAACCGGTCACCGCGGGCGCGATTGCCGATCTGGTCGTGGTTCTGGGCGCACACGACCAGCCGCCACGCAGGCACGGTTTCGATGTCGATCGGCCGCCCGTGAGCACGATCGCGGAACGAGGAGTGGGTGCCGTCGTGGAAGAATCCACGGTTGAGCACCTTGACCAGCGCGTCGGGCGTGGCGAAGTCGGCGTAGTACCCGGAATCCTCACCCGTCAGATTTGCGTGCAACGCGTGGTGGAAGTCGTCGCTCCACTGTGCGTCGATCCCGTAGCCGCCTGCCTCCCGGGGCGTGATCACCCTCGGATCGTTGAGGTCGGACTCGGCGATCAGGGTGAGCGGGCGGTTCTGGTGGACCGATAGGGCGGCGACCTCGACTGCCAACTCCTCGAGTACGTGGACGGGCGAGGTGTCAGTCAACGCGTGCACCGCGTCCAACCGCAGCGCATCCACGTGCAGCTCCTCGAGCCACATCAACGCGTTCTCGATGACCATGCGGCGAACTTCGGCGCTGTCGTCTCCGTCGAGGTTCACCGACTGGCCCCACGTGTTGGACTGCTGGTCCTTCAGGTACGGGCCGAACTGGGGCAGGTAGTTGCCCGACGGCCCCAGATGGTTGTAGACCACGTCCTGGACCACACCGATCCCGGCGGCGTGGCAGGCGTCGACGAGGCGCTGGTAGCCCGCGGGGCCGCCGTACTCGTGGTGCACAGCCCACCAGCCGACGCCGTCGTAGCCCCAGTTCCACCGTCCGTTGAACGCGTTGACCGGCAGCAGCTCGAGGAACCCGACGCCAAGATCGACCAGGTGCGGCAACCGCTCGATCATCGCATCCAGGGTGCCCTCGGAGGTGAACGTGCCGACATGCGCCTCGTAGATGACCGCTCCGGGCAGCTGTCGCCCGGTCCAGTCCCCATCGGTCCACTCGAAGGAGCTCGGGTCATACCTTCGGGACAAGCCGTGCACTCCTTCAGGCTGCCAGCGGGAGCGCGGGTCGGGTAACGGACGCTCCTGGTCGTCGAGCAGGAAGCCGTAGTCCCCGTCAGGCACCTCCGCGGCCGGGCGCCACCACCCGGAGCTGTCCCGGGTCATCGGGATGACCCGCTCGCCGACCTGGAGACGAACGGTGTCGGGCCGAGGCGCCCACACCTCGTAGGCCATCAGGGCTCCTTCACGAGTACTGCGACCGGAAGGCATCCGAGCAGCGACGTCAGGTACGGGTCGGCCCGTCGGCCGCTGAGGGCGTCGCGGAAGGAGAAACCTCCGGACGGGAGAAGCAAACGGGTATCGCCCCAGCCGCCGCGTCGCTCGAGCCCTGCCGGCAGCCGCGTGACCACCGTGATCAACCCGCCCCGGTCGAATGCGAGCACGTGCTCGGCGGCGGGACCTTCGGCGCGGACCGGCTGGTAGCCGGTGAAGAGCTCCGGGCGATCTCGGCGCAGCCGCAGCACGGTGGAGACCACGCGCAGCTTCGCCGAGCCGTCGTCGCCCAGGCCGGTCGGTCGGACCGGGAGCTGCGAGCCGGTGGTCTCCAGGGCGCGCAGCATGCGACAGCGGTGCCCGAAGTCGACCGGCCGACGGTTGTCGGGATCGACCAGGCTCTGCTCCCACAGCTCGCTGCCCTGGTAGAGGTCAGGAACCCCCGGCATGGTCAGGGCGACCAGCTTGGCGGACAGCGCGTTGCTCCAGCCGAGCGTTGCGACGGCTTCCGCCGCGGACGCGACCAACCGCTGCACCCCCTCATCCGTGAAAGCAGCCTGCACGGCTCGGTGCACGGCCTCCTCGAACCGCTCGTCGGGAACGGTCCACGTCGTGCCCTGGCTCGCTTCGCGCATCGCCTTCTCGGCATACCCGATCAAACGGTCCGCCGTTGCGGGCCAACAACCGATGACGGCTTGCCACAACAGATTGCCGAGACCGGCATCGGGCATCGGGACCGCTTGCAGCAGGGCGTCCAGCGTCTCCGCCCACCACTCCGGCAACTCGGCGAGGACGTTGATGCGTGCCCGGACGTCCTCGCCACGCTTGGTGTCGTGGGTCGAGGTGGTGGTCATCGCGTCCGGACTGCGCGCAAGGCGCTCGCCCATCGCACGGTGGAAGTCCTCGACGTCGATCGAGAGGGTCGCCGGGTCGCCGCCGACTTCGTCCAGGGAGGTGAGCGGGCTCCACCGGTAGAACGCACGGTCCTCGCCGCCCTTGGCCATCACCATTCCACTTGTCTGCTGGAATCGCAGCGCAGCGGGATGCGTCGGCACGGAAAGCAGCACCCGCACCTGGGCAATGACATCGGTGAGCTCCGGTCGGCGGCGGGTCGCCTCGCTCACCGCGTCGTCGAGCCGCTGCAACCCCTCCGGGAGGTAGGACCGATAGACCGGGAAGCAGGCCAGCAACTCCTCGAGCGCACTGACCAGGCTGTCGTCGACAACGTCGGTGAGGTCCAGAGCAAGCTCGCGGCTCAGGCGGCGAACTTCGGGGGCGAGGACCGACCGCGCCACCTCGAGCTTCGCGTGATGGAGCAGGTCGGCCCACTCGCCCGGTTCGCCCCGCAGCTTCTGGTCCAGGGCGGCCAACTCCTCGGCGCCGACCGGATCGACCAGGACCCGGTCGATCAAACCCAGCGCTTCGTATCCCGTGGTGCCGTGCACCGGCCAGTCGTGAGGAAGGTCCTCGCCGGACTCCAGGATCTTCTCGATGACCAGGTACCCGCCGCCGAGGACATCGGCGAGCATGACCAGGTAGCCGCGGGGGTGGCGCAGGCCATCGGGGTGGTCGATCCGGAGCCCGTCGACCAGTCCGGAAGCGAACCAGCGACGTACCTGGGTGTGCGCTGCCTCGAAGACGTCGAGATCCTCGACGCGGACCGCTGCCAGGGAGCTGACGCCGAAGAAGCGCCGGTAGTTGAGCCGGGTACTCTCCTCGCGCCACGGCCGAAGCGCGTAGTGCTGCCGGGCAAGCACCACACCGGGATCGTCGTCGGACTGAGCGGTGCCGACGGCAAGCGGGAGATGGTGGTCGTGGTAGCGCAGTTCGCCGTTCTCGACGCGGAGGTGCCGGATGGTGCCGTCCTCGGACACATCCTCGTCGCCGAGCACGGGAATCAGGACCTTGCCGTCGCCGGCTGCCCAATCGACATCGAAGAACGCAGCGTAGGGGGAGTCCTGGCCGTGCTCGAGCAACCGCCACCACCACAGGTTCAGCTCCGGACGGGCCACGCCGACATGGTTCGGCACCAGATCGACCAGCACCCCGAGCCCATGCCGGTGGGCGTCTCGGCACAGTTCATCGAACGACGCCTCACCGCCCCGGTCGTCATCGATCCGTGTCGGATCGACGACGTCGTACCCGTGCGTGCTACCGGGGACCGACTGCAGCACCGGGGACAGGTAGATCCAGCCGACTCCGAGGTCACGGTAGTAGGGCAGCAGCCTGCGCGCGTCGTCGAAGGTGAAGTCGGAGGACAGTTGCACGCGGTAGGTGCTACTGGGAGTACGTCGCATCGGGGCCTCTCGTGGGACTGCCGTTGCGTACCCGGTCCGGGCGCACTGAAACGGCACCTCGTCAGCGGACGCCCGGAGGTCGCCGGGCCGCTGCTCGAGCAGCGTGGTGCTCTTCTCGCCCGCACCTCACCTCACTCGCGGTACGGCGATCAGACGAGCCGCGCGCCGGCCTGGTCCGCCGACAGCACGGCGTGCCGTCGCGCGTCCAGCGGTGAGGGGCGACGCTCGAGTCGGCGGCTCAGGATCGCCGCTGCTTCGTCGGCGCGCCCGGACCGGACCAGACAGAGCAGCAGCGTCTCCTCGATGACCTCGCGCTGCGCTGCCGAGCCGCCGACTCCGACCAAGGTCGGCAGCGACTCGCGGAGCAGGCACGCACCTTGTTCCCACCGTCCTTCGATGACTGCGGTGAACGCGTCGCAGATCGGGACGAGCAACGATCGGGGCTTCGGGTCGTCGGCGGCGGTGCAATGAGCCTTCAGCGTCGCCAGCCTGGTGAGATCCCCGCTCGCGCCCAGCGCGAGGGCCGCATGCAGCGCGATGAACGGGGTCTGCGGCGTCAGCAGCATCGGCTGCTCGACGGCAGCGAGGACGGTCTCGATGGGAGGCGGCGCGGCCTCGTCGACGAATGCGTCAGGGATCTGGTCGGAGGCGCTGTCCCAGTCGGACACAGCCACCCGCCAGCGCCACAGCAGCGATGCCGCATCCACGAGGCTCCGCACCCCGGTCACTGCCGGCGGCGCGAGCTGGGCGTAGTAGCGCTGCCGTACGGCTTCCGTGTCGCCGAGGGCGAGCTCGTGGAGGGCGGCATGCCACGAGAAGTGTGCGCGGTGGCTGGCCGACCGACCGCTCTCGGCGACCCAGTGGTCCAGCCAGACCCGCCCCACGTCGTGCTGTCCGGTCTCGTAGAGCACATGGGTCTGCGCATGGACGGCATGGCCGGAGGACGGCTCACAGGACAGTGCACTCTCTGCGAGCAGGCCCGCCTCGTCGAAGCGACCCTGGTCCTGACGCACGAAGGCAAGAAGCGAGATGTACCACCAGTGATCGCCGTACGACGGTGCCAGACCCTCGACCAGGTCCCACGCCTCGCGCTGGACGTCGGTGACGCCCGAGAAGGCGATCGTCGGAACGGCAGCCGAAACCGCGAGCACGTCGCGCGGATGGTTCGCGATGTGGGCCATCAAGGCCCTGGCGCCGCCCGGGCCACGGCCGTTGATCCGGGCGTCGACCACGCTGACGAAGCTGGCCTCGCGGGTGTCGCCGCGGCGGCCGATCGCCTCACGCGCGGCCGCCAACGAATCCGCCGTGTCGCAGTGAGCGCCGGCTTCGTGGCCGAGCAGCGCGAGTGAGGCATGAGCGAGCGCGAAGCTCGGGTCGAGCTCGGTGGCTTCCCGGATCAGGTCCTCGCCACCGGACTGGAGGCGGAGTACGCGCTCCAGACCGGCGTTGAAGGAGGCGGCAGCCTCGGCCGTCGTGGACAGCGGCAGGCCGAGGGGGTCGCGCGGCCGGGCCACCGGGTGGTGGCCACTGACCAGTCGTCCGTCCTCGAGCCGACGCGGCAACGGTGCGAGCTCATCGAGGACGGCGGTCGCGAGCCCGGCCGCCTGGATCCGGATCTCGGGGACGGCGGTCGATTCCCACAGCTCGCCGCGACGTAGCGCGCCGATCGTCCAGATCGGCGCCTCAGCGGTCCCCGTGCTGTCGACCAGACGGCCGTGTTGGGTACAGAAGCCCAGGCCGGCGGTCTCGACGGTGGCCAGAGCCCCCGACGTCCGGGGACGCAGGAGTGCGTCGAGGAACGGGTTGCCCAGCTTCCGCACGTCAGTCTGCGGGCCGGTGCCGTTGACGACCCACGCGAAGTCCTGGTGCGAACCGTCGCCGAGCCCGACTCGCAGTCCGCCTCCGGTCAGCGGCTCGGCGGTCAGGACCTCGGCCGCGCGGACCTCGAGGCGCCCGGATCCACGCAGCTCCCGCAGGACGACGGCACTCGTCGGCGCCATCCGGTGCCGGTAGCGGTTCCAAGTGCTGGCGTCCTCGCTCAGGAACCGTTCACGCTCGTCCTCGTCGAGGCGTCTCCAGAGGTTGGGGAGCCGGAACCGCAGACCGTCGATCGCCGGGCGCCAGTCGCCGGTCGCCGCGGTGACGCCGGCGATGTGGCGCGCGATCTCGGACCTGATCCCCTCCAGTCCGCCGACCCAGTCGGTGACGTCCGGGATCGCGGCGAGCTTGGGTTCTGCCAGATGGGCCTCGGGGAACCTGCCGCCTCGCGAAATCGCAATCAGGCGTCGGTCGGGGCGGCTGCGGGGACCCGACAGGCTCAGGATCACGTCCACGGAGGTCAGGCCGGTCCCGACCACCAGGACGTCGGCCGGACCGGTCCGGTCCCGGCGGATGACGTCGAGGGCCCCTGCTGCCCACGGGTCGCTGACGAAGAACGGCGAGCCCCGCAGACTCTCGGGCGCCCAGTCCGCGCCGGATCCAGGCAGGCCGGTGGCGACGACCAGGGCGCCGGCGGCAATCTCGTGACCGTCATCGGTCGTGACGGCCACACCTGCTGCGGTCCGGCGTACGCCGACGGCGCCGGTACGGCGGTGCTGGAAGGAACTCTGGCCGGCCGCATCGGCGATCGCGGCGGCGAGGAGGTCTTCGAGGTACAGGGCGAACTGCCGCCGGGGAACGAAGGCAGCAGGGTTGCCGGCATCGCCGGCGAAGTTCCGCTCGCGCCACGAGACGAAATGGCCCGGGTCCTCGGGGATGGCGCTCATGCCGAGGGCGGGGACGTTGAGCAGATGCTCGTCGTGCGGCGTGCCGAAGGCAACCCCGCGCGCACATCGGTCGGCCGGTTCGAGGACGGTGATATCGAGACTCGTCTCGCGACGACGTGCAAGCCGCAGCAGATGGATGGCGGTGAGCGTTCCGGCGGCTCCGCCGCCGACGATCACGACCGACGGACGAGCACCCTGGGGCCAGACCATGGAGCTCCTCCCTCTCGGTGATCGCACACGGGCGATCCTTCATTAGCACCTAAGTCTATTGGAGTTATGGTCTTTAACCAAACACCCTGGATGGGTTCGCCGGCCTCGTGTCGTAGGTCGAGGTCCGCGGTCGACGTCACGGCAGAGGCAGCGCTCAGCTGCCGTCCCACGACCCTCGTCCTGACCACGAGGTCGTTCGTTCCCGATCTGACGGCTGACGCGGGACGTCGATTCCACAAATTTCGGTGTCCGTTTTCGATTATTTTCCGACGTGGTGGGGCATCTGCCGTCCTGCCTTGAGGGAAGTTGTCAAGGAAGACCTGCCCGAAACTGTGGAAAACTCCTCCCCACAGCGAATTTTCCTAAGCCGAATCAGTGACAAATAGGGCCAAGTTCCCTTCTAAGTTCCTCGGTGTACAACGCCGCGACTCGTGATGTTCCCTCGGGTTTCCAGCATGTCCCCGGCAGGCACTCGGAGTTCGGATGGCCCAGACCAACAACCAGCAGCGAGCAGCGCACGCCGTTGCCGCGCGGATGGCCTATCTCGAGTGGAACAACACCCAACTCGTCGCCGCGACCAGGGCTGACCCGGGAACGATCGGCGACTTCCTCAACGGCAAGCGCTGGCCGAAGATCGGCACCCAGGGCAAGATCGAGCGGGCTCTCGACTGGCCTGCCGGGACGCTGCGCTCCATCGCGGCTGGAGGCCCGGCACCCGAGGCAGCAGATCCTGTCGGTGGTCGCCGCCAGGATCGTGACCTGAATGACGACGCCCTTCGGTTCCGGCGACCTGACGGCCTGAGCGACCAGCAGTGGGAGCGCGTCAAGGACGGCACTCGGGAGTACATCGAATGGCAGATCGATCGGGCGGCGCGCGAGGCCTGACGTACGACCCGGGCGCCGACGCTGCCCTCCGGTACCCCGAGTGGATCGTCACGACCGCCCACCTCGGCGGCGTCATTCCGGAGGTGATGTGCCGCGCACGGCGGGTGATCCTGATCGAGGTCGATCAGAGCCCTGCTGCGCAGCGGAGCTCGCTCGCCCACGCTGTCGCGCATCTTGACCTGGGCCATGCCCGTACGACGGCCGGGTTCTTCGAGAACCGCGAGGAGGCCGAGGCCGATCGGCTCGCCGCGGAACGACTGATTCCCCTGGACGCCTTCGCCGCTGCCCTGGTCAGCGCGCGCGTTCCGGCCGCGATCGCCAGCGAGCTCGGAGTCGACCTGCCGATGCTGCGCGTTCGCGAAGCTAACCTGACCCGAGCTGAGCGTCGACGCCTCGGGCGGGGTGTCCGCGCGGGCGCGCCGTCGACCTAAGGGCCGAGCCGCTCGACCTCGAATTGCAGGCGCGGGTTCGCGTACGCCTCTTGGCTCTGCACCAGCCGCAGCTCGCGGGACTTCGCCTCCAGGGTGGCCGCGAGGAGGTCGAACACACTGGACGCTGTGCGCCGCAGTGCGTCAGCAGCATCGCCCGAGGTCGCAAGGTGGGCGGAGAAGAGCGCTGCGGTGACGTCGCCCGAGCCGTTGGCCTTGAGCGGCAGTCGGGGAGTCGTCACCTGCCAGGCACCGCCGTCGGTGACGGCCAGCATCGAGATCGTATCGGCGGCCTGGCCTTCCGCGTCGACGCTGGTGACCAGCACGGTGCGCGGGCCGAGCGCGCGTGCTGCTTCGACGGCCTCGAGGACACCAGCAACCGATGGCTTCGTGCCGGTGTCGAGCTGCCCGGTCAGGTAGCCCAGCTCGAACTGGTTCGGGGTGATCAGGTCTGCCGCCGGCACGACCTTCTCGCGGAGCAGGACCGGGATGGCGGCATCGACGAAGCAGCCGCTTCGTGCGTTCCCCATCACCGGGTCGCAGGCGTAGACGGCACGCGGGTTGGCCGCCTTCACCCTTCTCACGGCGTCGAGGATGACGGTCGCGATCTGCGGGCTGCCCTGGTAGCCCGACAGCACGAGGTCGACGCCGGCCAGCGCGCCGCGCTCCTCGATTCCGAGGATGACGTCGCCGACGTCGGCTCCGGGAAGGACGGGACCACGCCACGCGCCGTACCCGGTGTGGTTGGAGAACAGCACCGTGTTGACGGCCATCACCTCGTGGCCGAGCCGCTGCAGCGGGAAGACCGCCGCGCTGTTGCCGACATGTCCGTAGGCGACCGCCGACTGGATCGAGAGGATCTGCACGGTTTTGATCGTGCCACCGATCCGGGACCTACGGCGGCGCCCCGGGCCTATGCTGAGAAACTAGAACTTGTTACATTTGCTCGCGCCGGTGTGGTCCGGCTCACCAGGACGAATGAGGGAACCATGGCCAAGAAGCGCTCCAGCGAAGCGGACTACGTCGTCGTCGGATCGGGCAGTTCCGGCAGCGCGCTCGCTGGTCGGCTCGCCCAGGCAGGACACAGCGTGATCCTGCTCGAGGCCGGCAAGAGCGACGAGAAGTTCCTGGTCAAGAAGCCGGGCATGATCGGCCCGATGCACTCGGTCCCGCAGATCAAGAAGACCGTCGACTGGGGCTTCTACTCCACTCCGCAGAAGCACATCCTCGATCGCAAGATGCCGGTCCCGCGGGGCAAGGTCGTCGGCGGGTCCAGCTCGATCAACGGCATGGTCTACGTCCGCGGCAACCGGGCGAACTTCGACTCCTGGGCGGCCGAGGGCAACGAGGGCTGGGACGCCGACTCGGTCAACGAGGCGTACAAGCGGATGGAGGACTTCGAGGACGGCGAGAACGCCTACCGCGGTGTCGGCGGTCCGATCCGGGTGACCCGGGCGAAGTCGCCGCAGGAGGGGACCCACCAGTTCCTTGAGGCCACCGCCGACGCCCTCGGCGTGGACATCATCGACGACTACAACGCCGAGTCCCAGACCGGCATCTCGCGGATGCAGCAGAACGCGGCCGACGGCCTGCGCTACAGCGCGTCGCGCGGCTACGTGCACAACCTCGCGCCCGAGACGCTCGAGCTGCAGAGCGAGGTCATGGTGACCCGGGTCAACATCGAGAACGGCCGGGCGAGCGGCGTCGAGGTGACCGACAAGAACGGCGCCCGGCGCACGATCCGCGCCGGCAAGGAGGTCATCCTGTCCGCCGGCTTCGTCGGGTCCGCGCAGCTGCTGATGCTCTCCGGCGTCGGCCACGCGCAGCACCTGCGTGACCACGGCATCTCTGTCGTCTCCGACCTGCCGGTCGGTGACAACCTGCACGACCACATGTTCCACGCCCTGACCTTCCACACCACGTCGACGAAGATGAAGGGCACCCCGGCCTTCTTCGGCAAGGGCATCGTCAAGGAGATCCTCCGCCCGGGCACGACGTTCCTGGCGAACTCGGTCTTCGAGGCGTGCGGGTTCATCAAGACCTCGCAGGCGCAGAACGATGTCCCGGACCTGCAGCTGCACATGCTCCCGTGGTCCTACGTCTCACCCAACCAGGACGAGCCGATCATGCACGACGTCGATCCGCGTACGTCGATGACGATCCTGGCGACCTTGATCTACCCGAAGAGCCGCGGCACCCTGCGACTGGCGTCGGCCGATCCGAACGCGACCCCGCTGATCGACTTCAACTACCTCGCCGACAACGCCGACCTCGAGCTTCTCGGCGAGGGCTCGGAGATGGTCCGGGAGATCATGGCCAACAAGGCGTTCGGGGGCGCGGTCAAGGAAGAGATCCACCCGGGCATCGATCTGAAGGGCACCGAGCTGCGGACGGCGATCCTCAACCGCGCCACGTCGGTCTACCACGGTGTCGGCACCTGCCGGATGGGCGTCGACGAGCTGTCGGTCGTCACTCCGGACCTCAAGGTCCGCGGTGTCGAGGGTCTGCGGGTCGCCGATGCCTCGATCATGCCGTCGATCACCGGCGGCAACACCAACGCTCCCGCGATCATGATCGGCGAGAAGGCGGCCGCGATCATCCTGGGTCGCTGACAACCACCGCGGTGGTCACGCAACGAGCAGCGAGCGCTTTGACAGCCCCATCCAGAAGCCGTCGATGACCTGGTCGCCGGGGACCTCGGGGTCCATCGCCGCGCCGAGAGTGACGAACAGCGGCGTGTAGTGCTCGACGGTCGGGTGCGCGTACGGCATCCCCGGCGCCACCGTCCGGTACGCCGCCAGCTCGGCGACGTCGCCGCGGGCCAGGGCATCGGCTGCCCACAGGTCGAAGTCGACCGACCATCCGGGCGCTTCGGCCTCGATGGTGAAGTCCCGCAGGAACGGGAGGCCGTGGGTCAGGAAGCCGGAACCGATCACGAGGACACCCTCGTCGCGAAGCTCGCGCAACCGGCTGCCCAGGCTGAGCAGCTTGAAGGGGTCCTGGGTCGGAAGCGACATCTGGATCACCGGAATGTCCGCCTCCGGGTACATGATCGTCAACGGCACCCAGGCGCCGTGGTCGAGGCCGCGACTGGCGTGCTGGTGCACCGGCTCGGTGTCGGGCGTCATCGCGGCGATCCGCTGTGCCAGCGCGCTGGCGTCCGGGGTGTCGTACCGCATCCGGTAGTAGCGGGGGTCGAAGCCGCCGAAGTCGTAGACGAGCTCGGTGCCCGGACCGCTCGCGCTCAGCGAGAGCGGCGCCGACTCCCAGTGCGCGCTGACGATCACGATCGCCTTCGGACGGGCGAAGGTCCCGGCGAGCTCGCGCAGCTGGTCAGACCACACCGGGTCGTCCAGCAGGGGCGGTGCCCCGTGGCCGATGTAGAGGGCGGGCATGCGGCTGGTGTCGGGCATGGTCGTCATGTTAGTTCAACATTCAACAACATGCCAGCATTCCCGGTCACGGAAGCCTCCAGTCGACCGGTTCCCCGCCCTGGGCGACCAGCAGGGCGTTGACCGCGCTGAACGGCTTCGAGCCGAAGAAGCCCCGGTGCGAGGACAGCGGGCTCGGATGCACCGACTCGACCCAGGGGACAGGTCCCAGTCGAGGCTTGAGGGACTGGGCGTCGCGGCCCCACAGGATCGCGGCCAACGGTCCGCCCCGCTGGGCGAGGACGTCGATGGCCCGCTCGGTCACCGGTTCCCAGCCCATGCCGCGATGCGAGTTGGACCTCCCCGGTGTCACCGTGAGCGTCCTGTTGAGGAGCATCACCCCGGCGTCCGCCCACGGCGACAGGTCACCGCACGTCGGCAGCGGTTGCCCGAGGTCGGAAGCCAGCTCCTTGAAGATGTTCATCAGGCTCGGCGGCAGCGGGCGCACGTCCGCGCCGACCGAGAAGCTCAGACCGACCGGGTGACCCGGTGTCGGATACGGGTCCTGGCCGATGATCAGCACCTTGACGTCGGCCAGCGGTCGCGCGAACGCACGCAGGATGTCGGGTCCGGCGGGCAGGTAGCCGCGACCGGCGGCGACCTCGGCACGAAGGAATTCCCCCATCCGGATCAGGTCGGGCTCGACGGGCGCAAGCGCCTGGGCCCAGTCCGCGGCGACGAGCCCCTGGTCGACCAGGCCGGCGAACCCCGACATCACTTCTTCAGCAGCGCGTAGAGCTTGTCGGCCACCGCGACGTGGTACGTGGCGAACGGGTGGAACGCGTAGGCCTTGCCCGGGATGGCGGTCTGCCCGTTGACCCACGGATCAGCAGAGCAGACGTCGTGACCCACCGAGGCGGCGTACATGTCGAGGTAGTCGACCTTCTGCGACGACGCGATGTGGATGAAGGTGTCGTTGACGTCGCGCAGCGTCTCCCGGATGCGGTCGGCCGCCTCGTTCGGCACCGGAACCTGGGCTGGACAGTCGGTGTCGTCAGCGAGCAGGCGCGGGTAGCCGACCAGCACGATGCGCGCGTGCGGCGCCTTGGCGCGGATCTCCTTGAGGTCGTTGGTGACCAGGTCGCCCATCTTCTTGATGACGTCCGTGATCACGGACTGCTTCGCGTTGAGGAACGCGGTGCACGTCGCCGTACGGACACCGTTGACCGGGAGGCAGGTGTACAGCAGGGCGAACGAGAGGTTGTAGTCGTTCAGTCCGATGCCCAGCGTCACCAGCTTGGTGCCGGCGGAGACCGCGTCGAGCTGGGGCGGGTTCGTCCCGTAGGCGGTGACCTGGGGCTGGGTAAGGTTCACCGATTTCGCGCCGCCGCAGGTGGCGTCCTCGACGCTGGGGATGTGCAGTTTGTCGGCCAGCAGGCCGACGTAGTTGCTGCTCGACCGCAGGCACGTCGCGTCGCTCAACGGCGTCAGGGCCACCCCGGCGGAGTACGAGTCACCCAACGCTGCGTAGGAGTCGAACGTGAGTGGGTGGGGGTTCGGCGGCGACGCCTGTCCGCAGCCGGCGAGGGCCGCCAGGGCGAGGACGAGCACAGCGGTGACGAGCGCAGGACGCGTGCGCGCAGGGAATCCGCGGGCGGCGGTGTGGGTCGACATGGCAGTCACCAGTATGGCGGGAGCCTGGTCAGCGCGTGCGAACCGCTGCCGCGACCGCGGTCGCAACGGCGGTCTGCTCGGCGGGCAGCGGGTGGAAGGCGACCGAGCGGCCGGCTACGGACGTCATGCCGGTGACCCACGGCACAGCCGAGCACGCGCTGTGCTCCTGGGTGAGGCCGGAGAGGTCGACGAAGGTGCTGCCGGTCTGGTGCGCCGCGGACTCGACGTTGGTGTTCAGCCGGGTGAGCACGATGTTCGCGGCGTTGAGCTCGGCCGGTGTCATCCTCGGCACCTTGGCGCAGGTCTTGTCCTGAGGCATCAGTTGCGGATAGCCGACGACGACGACGAAGGCTTGCGGAGCCTTGTTCTGGATGGCGCGGAGGGCAGCCGTGAAGCTGTTCTCGAAGGCGGTGAGCTGGGCGCTGAGGTCGTTGGGGAGAACGGCATTGCCGCACGGTAGTGCCAGGCAGACCCGGAACATCTCGTCGAGCAGGTCGTGGTCCATGATCCCGGCAGTCACGGTGACCAGGGCGGTGTCGTGCCCGACCGCGTCGATCTGCGCGGGCAGCTTGGTCCGGCTCGTACCGACCGTGCCGGGTTCAGTGAGCGAGCGGGTGTCGGCGCCGGTACAGGTCACGTCGGTGAACGTCGTGATCTTCAGCTGGCGTGCGACCTGGGTGGGGTAGTTGTCGGCGCCGCGCAGGCAGGCGCCTACGGTTCGTCCGGCGTACGGGCCGGCAGCGAAGCCGTCGCCCAGCGCGACGTAGGAGTGCAGTGCGGTATCGACGGTCAGGGGCTGGACGCTGCCGAAACCGCCGCAACCGGCAACCGTGGCGGCGAGGACGGCGGCGAGCACCGGCAGCCCGGCCAGCCGGAACAGTCGCGTCATCGCTTGGGAGCCAGGTCGCGCGAGGAAGTGGAGGAGAACCGGCGGTCTCGGTTCGACCCGATCGCGGAGCGGTCCGGTGAGACCTCCGCCGTCGTCGTCGGTGCGGCCTTCCGCACTGCCTTCTTCACGGGTGCCTTCCGGGTCGTCGCCGTCTTCTTCGCTGCCGCACGCTTGCGCGGGCCCGGCGTCGCCTTCGGTGCCTTCTCGCGGTCGTCCGGCGTGGAGTACTGGGCGATCCACTCGTCCATCACCAGCCAGGTCGTATGCCGCGCCGCACGTCCGGTGAGCATGCCGAGATGGCCACCCGGCACGATCTCGAACCTGACCTCGTGGGCGTTCGGGAGCAAGGGAACGATCGCGCGGACTGCGGGGATCGGTGCGATGCCGTCGGTGTTGCCGGCGAAGACGAGGACCGGCATGGTGATGTCGGCCAGGTCGATCAGATGACCGCTCAGGTTGACCTTGCCGGTGTTGAGCTGGTTGTGCTTGAGCATCCGGTGGTACAGCTGCCCGAAGGTGCGACCGGGGTAGGCGAGCATGTTCGCCGTGAACCTGTCGACGGCCTCGATCTGGGCCAGCCACTCCGAGTCGTCGAGGTGCTGCAGGATCGCGATCGGCTTGGTGATGAGCTTGGTGCCGCTGCTCAGCTTGAACGCGCGCCGCACCAGTGGCTTCGGAGCACCACCCAGGGCGCGGTAGACCTGCGTGATGATGCCGCCGTCGGTGAGGCGCAGGATGGGTCGCAGCGGGGCGACCAACGGGACCTCGCGGACATCGAACGGTGAACCGACGACGGTCAGCGAGGCGATCGGGAGCTTGGCGTCCGAAGCCGCGGCGAGCACCGCGAAGATGCCGCCCAGCGACCAGCCGATGACGTGGACCGGTCGTCCTCCCGCATGCGCGCTGACCTGCCGGATGGCCTCGGGCACGACTTCGTCGACCCAGTGCTCCATGCCGAGGTTGCGGTCCTTGAACGAGATCTCGCCGTACTCGACCAGGTACGTCGGGCGACCGGCCTTCACGAAGTGCTCGACCAGCGAGCAGTCCCGCCGCAGGTCGAAGCAGATGGCCGGTGCCGCGAGCGGTGTCACCAGCAGGATCGGGTCCCCCGTCGACTTTACCTGCTTCTGCGGACGGTAGTGGTAGACCTCCCGCAACGGCCCGTCGTCGATGAGCGTTCGGGGCATGGGGCGCAAGTCGGCCAGCCCGCCGTAGAGCACCTTGTGGGCGACGTTGCTGGCGGCGGAGGCGACCTGGTCCGGCTTGGGGATCAGATCCATGGTGCGAAAATTACCAACAACAGCCTGAATGCGAGGCGGGTCCGGTGGATGGGACCGCCTCGACGTCGTGCGTGGGTCATGGACAAGCCCCGATGCGGGCTGTAGGACAAGCCCATGAGACTGAGCCGGCTGGTCGGGGGAGCGGCTGTGGCCGTCGGGGTGGTCGCCGTACGGGACCTGACCCAGAAGAAGCACGCGTTGATGCGGAACTACCCGGTGATCGCGCACGCGCGGTACTGGCTGGAGACGATTGGGCCGGAGCTGCGGCAGTACATCGTGACCAGCAACGAGGAGGAGCGGCCCTTCAACCGCGACCAGCGGACCTGGATCTATGCCTCCTCCAAGGAGGAGAACAACTACTTCGGGTTCGGCACCGACGTGGACGTGGAGCACACGCAGGGGCACGCGTACATCAAGCACCGCACCTTTGCCAGCCAGCTGCCCGACGACCACGACCGGTCCGGAGCGATTCCGAGTGCCAAGGTGCTCGGCGGATCGCGCGGCCGCGCGAAGGCGTTCCGGCCCGCCTCGGTCGTGAATATCTCGGCGATGAGCTTCGGGTCGATGTCGAGCGCAGCGATCGTCGCGCTGAACAAGGGCGCGGCCGCGGCCGGTTGCCTGCACAACACCGGGGAGGGCGGCCTGTCGCCCTATCACCGCAACGGCGCGGACATGGTGCTGCAGATCGGTACGGCGTACTTCGGATGCCGTGACGAGGCCGGCCGATTCTCGCTGGACAAGCTCAAGGAGGTCGTCGGCTCCGCACCGGTCAAGGCGATCGAGATCAAGCTGAGCCAGGGCGCCAAGCCTGGCCTCGGCGGTCTACTGCCGGCCGCGAAGGTGACCAGGGAGATCGCCGAGATCAGGGGTATCGCCGAGGGCAAGGACTGTGCCAGTCCGTCGCGGCACACCGCCTTCTCCGACGTCGACAGCATGCTGGACTTCGTCGAGCTGCTCGCCGCAGAGACCGGCCTTCCGGTAGGGATCAAGTCGGCCGTCGGCGAGATGGGCTTCTGGTACGACCTCGCCCGGCTGATGTCGCCGGGCGAACGCGGCGTCGACTTCGTGACCATCGATGGCGGGGAGGGCGGGACCGGAGCGTCGCCGCTGATCTTCGCCGACTCGATCGCGGTGCCGTACCGGATGGGTTTCTCCCGCGTCTACGGCACCTTCGCCGAGCTCGGCCTGACCGACAGGCTGACCTTCATCGGATCGGGCAAGCTCGGACTTCCCGACAACGCGACGGTCGCCTTCGCCCTCGGCGCGGACATGGTCAACGTCGCTCGCGAGGCGATGATGTCGATCGGCTGCATCCAGTCCCAGAAGTGCCACACCGACAAGTGCCCGACGGGAGTGGCGACGCAGAACCCCTGGCTGGTCCACGGCCTGGACTCGACCTCGAAGGCCGAACGCTGCGCGCACTACATCACCACACTGCGCAAGGAGCTGATGAAGGTCACCGCCGCGGTCGGCGTCGCCCACCCCGGGCTGATCAACACCGGCGATGTCGACATCTTCTGCGGTGACTACGAGGCGCGGTCGCTCGGTGCCGTGTACGGGTACAAGGAGGGCTGGGGCGAGCTCGGGCCCGAGCTGGCCGAGGAGATCACCCGGTTGATGCACCCCAAGGCGACGTTCGACGAGAAGGCCACGTCCTGACCGCTGGTGCGGGCGGCTGGCTAGAGCCCGAGCTCGGCCTCCAGCAGCTCGAGCTCCTCGCCAGCGTTGACGGCGATGCGCTGCAGTGACGGGACCGAGTCGCGGCAACCGGTGAACCCGATGTTGAACTCCCCGTCGTAGGAGACTGCGGTGATGTTCAGCGCCTGTCCGTTGAAGAGCAACGAGACCGGGTAGATCTCCAGGAGGCGCGACCCGTCGATGTAGCGCGGCTCGTAGGGGCCGGGCACGTTCGAGATCACCACGTTCGACGCGGGTCGGCCGCGGCCCCCGAAGCCGAGGATGGCCTGGGACAGGAACGGTCCCATCAGGACGGCGGTGTAGGCGTCCATCGCGAGGCCCTCGACGTCCGGCAACCGCGCCTTGCCGAGCCGGGTGGAGTCCTGGATCGCCCGGATTCGGGAGACCGGGTCGGCGACGTCGGTGCCGAGGCTGGAGTACAGGAACGTGATCGCGTTGCCGACCCCGGGTGCATCGCCCGGCCGCACGGAGACCGGGACGTTGGCGATGAGCGGCTCGTCCGGCAGCGCCCGCGCCTCGGACAGGTACCGGCGCAACGAGCCACCGCAGATCGCCAGGAAGACGTCGTTGAGGCTGCCGCCGGTGGCCGAAGCCACGGCCCGCATCCGGTCGATCGAGTAGTGCTGGGTGGCGAACCGTCGCGGCGTGTGGATCCGCCCGTTGAACAAGGTCTGCGGGGCGCGGAAAGGGACTGCGCGGGCGGCCTCCTGCGTGCCGAGCAGACTCTCGCCGTACGTCCGGGTCAGCGACGCGGCGACGGCAGTTCCGCTGGCGGCGACCGACCGCAGCGAGATCGACGAGCGCTGCTCACCGATCTCCGGGCTCACCGTGCGCGGGATGCCGGACTGGTCGGGACCGCGGGTGCCGACCGCCCAGGGCGGCAGCATGTCGCGGGCGTCGTGGTCGATGCTCATGATGCGCTTGAGGAGCCGCACGCCACCGACACCGTCGATCTGCGAGTGGTGCACCTTCATGTACATCGACCAGAGGTTGTCCTCGAGGCCCTCGATGATGTGGCACTCCCAGAGCGGGTACTGCCGATCCATCTTCGCCGAGTGCAGCCGGGAGACGAGCACGCCGAGCTCGCGCTGCGATCCGGGGCGCGGCAGTGCGGAGTGCCGGAAGTGGTAGTCGAGATCGATCCTGTCGGCGTCGAGTTCCTGCCAGCTCGGCACCGGAGCCATCCGCAGCAGGTAGTTGAACGGCGGCTGGAACTCGCGGACCTCGCGCCACCGGGCGACCAGGTCGCGGACGAAGTCGGGTCGGTCAGCAGGTACGGCGAACGTCGCCAGCATCGCCACCTGCATCGGCGTGCGGTGGGACTCGGCGTACAGCCACGCGGAGTCGTTGACCTTCAGCACTTTCCTGCTCATTGCCGCACCCTAGAAGCCTCGGCGCTCCGTGCACAGGGCCAACGGTCCGGAGGTGTGGAAAGTCAGGAACGCTTGGCCGGTCTGACCTGCTTCCCGTGACCCTCCCGGGTCGCGGCGAGATCGCCCAGGAAGTTGCGGGCCCAGTTGTTCACGTCGTTCTCCGCAACGGTCTTGCGCATGGCCCGCATCCGGCGGGTGAGGTCCTTCTCGTCGGCCAGGTAGGCCTCCAGCATCTGGGCCTTCATGCCGTTGATGTCGTACGGGTTGACCAGGTAGGCCTGGCGCAGCTCGTCCGCGGCGCCGGCGAACTCAGAGAGCACCAGCGCGCCATTGTCGTCGTACCGGCAGGCCACGTACTCCTTGGCCACCAGGTTCATCCCGTCGCGGAAGGGGGTGACTACCATGATGTCGCTGGCGACGTAGAGCGCAGCCATCTCAGCCTGCGGGAACGCCGAGTTCAGGTAGGAGATGGCAGGTCGCCCGATCCTGCCGAGGTCGCCGTTGATGTGGCCGACGAGCCGGTCGATGTCGTCGCGCAGGATCCGGTACTGGTCCACGCGTTCGCGTGACGGACTTGCGACCTGGACGAAGGTCGCGTCCTGGGCCGTGAAGTGGCCGTCGTGGATGAGCTCGCTGAACGCACGCAGCCGGGCGTAGATGCCCTTGGTGTAGTCGAGCCGGTCGATGCCCAGGAAGATCCGGCGCGGGTTGCCGAGGTCCTCGCGGATCTGGGCCGCCCGCTCCTGCACCGGTTCGGAACGGGCGAGTTCCTCGAAGTGCGCCTTGTCGATCGAGATCGGGAACGCCTTCGCCGTCACGACGCGACCGTCGGGCAGGTAGACCGAGTCGCGGTGGGTCTTGTGACCGACCCGCTGGCGCACCAGCCGGATGAAGTTCTGGGCGGCGCCGGAGAGCTGGAAACCGACGATGTCGGCGCCGAGCAGGCCCTCGAGGAGCTCGCGGCGCCACGGCAGCTGCGAGAAGAGCTCGGCCGGCGGGAACGGGATGTGCAGGAAGAAACCGATCCGCAGGTCGGGGCGCAGCTCGCGCAGGAAGGCCGGCACCAGCTGCAGCTGGTAGTCCTGGATCCACACCATGGCGCCCGGCGCTGCGATCGCGGCGGCGGCATCGGCGAACCGCTGGTTCACGGTCACGTAGGCGTCCCACCACTCCCGGTGGAACTCGGGCTTGGCGACCAGGTCGTGGTACAGCGGCCAGAGGGTGGCGTTCGAGAAGCCCTCGTAGTACTCCTCGTACTCGGCCGCCGACATGCTCACCGGGATGAGCGTCATCCCTTCGTGCTCGAAGGGTTCGAGGTCCTCCCCGACGTCGCCGGGCCATCCGATCCAGGCGCCACCCTGGCTGTTCATCACCGGCGCGAGGGCACTGACCAGGCCGCCGGGGGAGCGACCCCAGCTGACCGCGCCGTCGGCGCCGACCAGCCGGTCGACCGGGAGCCGGTTCGCCAAGATGACCAGATCGGCACGCTGCGCGCGCTCCCCGCGGCGCCGAGCAGTTCCGATCACGCCGTCAGCCTAGAGGGATGCGGGCACCTCGAATGCGTCGGGACGCGCCCGGAGACTCGTCGGGCGGGGCGAATGACATCGGTGTCGTTTGTCGCCTAAGATGGTTTGCGTCCACCTGCAGCACCTTGAGGAGTCGACGACGATGGTCGCCAGTCACGCACTCAGCTCCGGACAGCCCGACGAATCCGGAGCGCTGTCCGAGCGCGATTGCGGCATCCTCGACTTCGAGCGCCAGTGGTGGAAGTACGCCGGCGCCAAGGAGAGTGCGGTGCGGGAGAAGTTCGACATGAGCTCGACGCGGTACTACCAGGTCCTCAACGCCCTGATCGACCGTCCCGAGGCGCTCGCCCACGACCCGCTGCTGGTCCGTCGGCTGCGTCGCCTCCGGGCCGCCCGCCAACGCCAGCGCTCGGCCCGCCGGCTGGGTTTCGAGCTCTGAGTCACGTGGCTCGTCGCCGTACCCGTGACGCCCGTGGGGTGGTCCTGCCGACCCGACTGATGGTCCTCAGCATCTCGGGGGTCGCACTCGCCGGACTGGTGTTCGTGGCCACCCAGGATGGTGGCGGCGACAAGGCGACCCCGGCCGCACACCATGCCCTGGTCCGGCCGCACGTGCCATCCGGGTCGGTCACGACCCCGGCCGTCATCACCCCGACCCCGACACCGACGCCGACCATCGTCGTCCGCCGCGGCAAGGTCGACGTCGTCATCTTCAACAACTCCAACGTCAAGGGGCTGGCCGGCAAGACCTCCTCGCGAGCCCAGTCGGTGGGCTGGAACGTGGTCGCGACCGCCAACTGGTACGGCACCGTCGATGCCAGCACGGTCTACTTCGGTCCGAAGCTGAAGGCTGCCGCCGAGCTGCTCGCCCGGGACCTCGGCATCACCCGGGTCAAGCCTGCCATCGCACCGATGCAGTTCAACCGAGTCACGGTCATCCTGACCGGCGACTACCACTGACACCGTCGTCATCCCGCTCTGGTTGAGTGGCCTCATGGAGTTCCGCTCCGCCACCGGCGCGCAGTCGTACCAGGACGTGGTCGCCGTCGCCGACCGACTGCTGGTTGCCCTCGACTTCGACGGAACGCTGTCGCCGATCGTCGAGGACCCCGAGGTCGCGCTCATCCACGAACGGGCGGGTGCCCTGCTCGTCGACCTGTCGGCCCGGGTGCGCACGATCGCCGTGCTGACCGGGCGACCGGCCCGCCAGGTGCTGGCCCTCGGTGGCCTGGACGAGGTCGGTGACGAGATCGGCGAATCCGGTCGCGAACTCGTGGTGCTCGGCCAGTACGGCAACGAGCGGTGGACCTCCTCGGGGCGTCGGGTCGTCTCGCCCAAAC
Organism: Marmoricola sp.; assembly: GCF_025965215.1. Lineage (GTDB taxonomy): Bacteria > Actinomycetota > Actinomycetes > Propionibacteriales > Nocardioidaceae > Marmoricola. Next base: position 15,055 of record NZ_JAOPXI010000016.1, on the reverse strand, counting down.
CCCCGTCCGGTCTGGCCAGCCTGATCGGCGACCTGCCGCGACTCCTGCGCCGGGCCGGAGCTACCGATGCCTGGGTCGAGGAGAAGGGCCTGGCCGTGGCCGTGCACACTCGCCGCACTGCTGATCCGGTCGGAGCATTCGAGCGCCTGCTGCCGATCCTGACCGAGGCAGCCGCGCAGCGGCACCTCGCAGTCGAGCCCGGCAGGTTCGTGATCGAGGTGCGCGCCGACGGCATGGACAAGGGCATCGCGCTGCGTGCCCTGGTGGACCAGTACGACGTCGGGGGAGTCGTCTTCGTCGGCGACGACCTGGGCGACGTGCCGGCCTTCGACGCCGTGCGCGACCTCCGCGCCCACGGCCTGCCCGCCCTGCTGGTGTGCTCCGGGTCAGACGAGCAGTCCCGGTTGCGCGACCTCTGCGACGCCGTCGTGGACGGTCCGGACGGCGTGATGGACTTCCTCCGCGATCTGGGCCTCGCGATCGCCGCCGCGCCTGCGTAGCCAGTATGTGAGACAGCGATCTCAGATGTCGGAATCGATGTGCAGATCAGGGAGAGGCTCCCTACGCTGGTGCCCAGCTCATCGAGAGGGACTGAGGGAACGGCCCGTTGAAGTCCCGGCAACCGCCGCACGAGCCTCCGATCGCCGGCCCGGATCTTCCGGGCAGGGACGGATTCGTGGGTGTGGTGCCAAATCCGTCCTTGGTCGAGAGTCGGCCCGGGGAAGATGAGAAGGAGGCCTCCTTTGAGCACTGGAATCATCCCGGGTACGAGCAACGGCACCGTCCTTCGCGACCGTGCCTTCGGGAACGCCACCGGACTCGTCTGTCGCGAGTGCGGCACCACCCAGGAGCTCGGCCCGCATTACGCGTGCATGGAGTGCTTCGGTCCGCTCGAGATCGCCTACGACTTCCCGGCCATCACCCGCGCCGACATCGAGGCCGGTCCTGCCAATATCTGGCGCTACAAGGCACTCCTGCCGGTCCCTGACGACATCGAGAGCTCGCCGAACACCGAGCCGGGCTACACCCGCCTGCTCAAGGCGACCAACCTCGGTCGCGAGCTGGGCATCACGAAGCTGTGGGTCAAGGACGACTCCACGAACCCGACCAACTCCTTCAAGGACCGGGTCGTCGCGTGCGCGCTGAGCGCGGCGGTCGAGTTCGGGTCCAAGGTCTTCGCCTGTCCCTCCACCGGCAACCTGGCCAACGCCGTCGCCGCGGCCGGTGCACGCGCGGGGATCAAGACGGTCGTCTTCATCCCGAGCAACCTCGAGGCGCCCAAGCAGGTGAACTCGGCGATCTTCACCGAGTCGCTGGTCGCGGTCGAGGGCAACTACGACGACGTCAACAAGCTGGCCTCCGAGATCGCCGGCGAGGAGGACGGCTGGGCGTTCGTGAACGTCAACGTCCGACCGTTCTACGCCGAGGGGTCCAAGACCCTGGGCTACGAGATCGCCGAGCAGCTCGGGTGGCGCCTGCCCGACCAGATCGTCATTCCGGTCGCCTCCGGCTCGCAGCTGACGAAGGTCGACAAGGCCTTCGGTGAACTCATCAAGCTTGGTCTGGTCGAGGACAAGCCGTACAAGGTGTTCGGGGCGCAGGCAGAAGGCTGCGGCCCGGTCGCGACCGCGTTCAAGGCCGGCGTCGACGCGATCCGCCCGGTCAAGCCCGACACGATCGCGAAGTCGCTCGCGATCGGCAACCCGGCTGACGGCATCTACGTGCTCGACATCGCCCGTCGTACCGGCGGGGCGGTCGAAGAGGTCTCGGACGACGACATCCGCGAGGGCATCGTGCTGCTCGCCAGGACCGAGGGCATCTTCACCGAGACCGCCGGCGGGACGACGGTCGCGGTGCTGAAGAAGCTCGTCGAGACAGGTCAGCTCGACCCGTCACTGGAGACCGTGGTGATCAACACGGGCCACGGTCTCAAGACCCTGGACGCGATCGCGGACCGGGTGGGCCCGGTGGCCACCATCGCTCCGACCTACGATGCGTTCGTCGCCGCAGGCATCGCCTGAGAGCCGAGCGCCGACAGCACGGCGTCTGACCAGCACTCATCCCAGGAGCCAGTTCATGAGCGTGTCCGTCCGTATCCCGACCATCCTGCGCACCTACACCGCAGGCGCGTCCGAGGTCACCGCCCAGGGCGCCGACCTGGCCGCCGTCCTGGACGACCTCGAGGCGAACCACCCCGGCATCAAGGCGCGGGTGCTCGACGACGCCGGTGACCTACGCCGGTTCGTGAACGTGTACGTCGGCAACGAGGACGTCCGCTTCCTCGACGCTCTCGGGACGGCGACTCCGGCCGGCACCCAGATCTCGATCATCCCGGCCGTCGCCGGCGGCTGAACTGGCCGGGCAGGCTCAGGACGTCTGGTTGGCGCCGCTTCCGATGTCGCGCACCGTCGGGATGATGCGATCGAACATGGCGATCGCCGATGCCAGCGAGGTGGTGGTGACGGTGATCTGGGCGAGACCGCTGCGAGGTTGGGCGTACACCGAGACGCCGTAGGCCGCGATCTGTCCGCGAAGCGCGATGCGGAACTCCACCAACCGGCCATGGCCGATCGGTGTGGTCACGTCGCGAATGCCGAGCACGGTCGCGTTGAGCGCCGAGATCCCGCTGCGGATCGCGGCAGTACTCGGGAGCTCCGCCGCGGCGGGCTCGGAGACGACGTTGAGATTCTGCTGCTTGCTGGGAACGGTCTGAGCGATCGCGAACAGGTCGACCTGTTGTGCCATCTGCTGGAACTGGTCCAGCGTCAGGTTCATGCCGCGGGCAGCTGCAGCGAGCCTGGCCCGGGTCTGCGGGTTCGAGAGCTTCGCCGCGTTGATCAACACCCAGGATCGCGGGACACCGATGGACAGCCCAGAGGCCTTCGCGGTCACCCGACGCAGGTCGGGTGCCAGGCCGGTTGCCCCGAAGGTCGTCTGCCCAGCCGAGCTCGACCGGCTCGGGCTCGAACTCGGCGTGGACGTGGCGCTCGTGCCCGCAGCGTGGAGGTTGACGGACGCGCCGCAGCCAGTGACGACAAGGGCTGCGAGGGTGATCGAGGCGAGCCGGGTCCGCGTCATGGCGGCGATCGTAGACCGGCGAGCTGCTTGAGATCGGCCAGGATCTCGTCGAGCCGTGCCGTCAGGGAGATGTGGCCCTCGTCCTCGAAGAGGTGGGCACGCGCACCGGGCACGTTCGCGGCCAGCCAGGCGCCGTGCTCGTAGGGAACCATTGCGTCCTGCCGCCCCTGCCAGATCGAGACCGGGACCTGGATCTCGCTGACCTCGAAGCCCCAGGGGGAGAACAGGGCCAGGCCGTCCTCGCGCCAGCCGATGACGCCCTGGGACGCGGCGTGACGGAACGTTGCAGCGAGCCAGTCGGCGAACTCCCCGGTCAGCGCCGCCGTGTCGACCGGGGTGACCAGCTCGCCCAGCGAGGCCGCGATCCCGGCACCGGTAACGGCGGCCAGCTCGGCGAGCCCGTCGGCCAGGAAGGCACCGTAGGCCTCCGGTCCCTTCGCGACCGCTGCGAACTCCTCGATGTTCTCCGGGCCCATGCCGGCGGTGAAATCGAGGTCGGGTGCGTCCGCGGGCGCCACGCCGGCCATCGTGGCCGCTGCGCGGCAACGACGCGGCAGCAGCGCTGCGCAGGCCAGGGCCCGTGGGCCGCCGCCCGACCACCCGAGGGTCACGAAGTCGTCGATGCCCAGTGCGTCCAGGATCGTGATGGAGTCGGTCAGGTCGTCGGTGATCCGGGGCCACGGCCACGGGCGCGGGGTCGAGGTCCCGTAGCCGGGGCGTGAGTAGGTGATCAGTCGCAGTCCGGCATCGCGAGCCTGCTGATCGAACACGTCGTTCGGGACAGCCGAGCTCGGAGTGCCGCCGTGGTAGAGCCAGGGGAAGCCCCCCGGATCCCCGCCGGTGAGCACCTCCAGCTCTCGTCCGTCGCCGCTTGCGATGACCAGGGCTTCCATGGAGCGACCCTAACTTCTCACCAGGAGCTGAGGCGCTCGGCGAGATGGGCACGTTCGGCGTCGTTGTCGGCCAGGCGTACGGCGGTCTCCATCTCGACCCGCGCTTCGGGGATCCGGCCGGCCCGGGCCAGCAGCTCGGCCCGGGTCCCCGGCAGGCGGTGGCCGGGAAGCTCCAACCCTTCGAGCAGGGCGAGGCCGGCCAGCGGGCCCTCGGTCTCGGCGACCGCGACCGCTCGGTTGAGCCGTACGACGGGAGACCCGGTCAGCTCCTCGAGCTCGGCGTAGTACCCGGCGATCCGCGGCCACGCCGTCTCCCCGGCGCTCGGGGCGATCGCGTGCTCGGAGGCGATCAGCGCCTCCAGCAGCCACCGGTTCGGCGAGGTTCTGACCCACGGCGTCAGCAGGTCGAGGGCCTCGTCGATCTCGTCGTAGCGCCACGCCGACCGGTCCTGCTCAGGCAGCAGGACCAGCGCGCCGTCCTGGACCCGGGCGTCGCGGCGGGCGTGCTGGAGAAGCATCAGGGCGAGCAGGGCATCGAGGTCGGCACGCCCCGGGGCGACCTCGCGCAGCACCCGGACCAGCCGGATCGCCTCGCCGGCCACGTCCGGCCGGTGCACATCGCTGCCGCTCCCGGGGGCGTAGCCGGCGGTGAAGGCGAGGTAGGCGATTCCGGCGGCGCCGTCGATGCGGTCCTCGAGCTCGGTACGGGCCGGGACTGCGAAGCGTTCGCCGGCGATCCGGTGCCGGGCACGGGTCAGTCGGGCGGCCATCGTCGGCGTACTGACCAGGAACAGGCGCGCGATCTCGGTGGTCGGCACGCCCAGGACCAGGCGCAGTGTGAGGGCAGCCGCGTACTCCGGTGGCAGCGACGGGTGCGCGCAGAGGAGGACAAGCCTCAGTCGCTCGTCGCGGATCTCCTCGCCGGACAGCGCCATCACGCTGCCGGCCTGCTCGCTGAGCTCGGCCTCGACGCCGAGCAGTGGCATCCGGCGGGCCAGCACGGCATCGGAACGGAGTCGATCCAAGATCTTGCGGCGGGCAGCAACGAGCAGCCACGCCGGGGGATTCCCGGGAATCCCGTCGGCGGGCCAGCGTCGCGCCGCAGCCTCGAAGGCGTCCGCCAGGCCATCCTCGGCCAGGTCGAGCCGGCGGTACTGGGCGACGAGCAGGGCCAGCAGCCGACCCCAGTCGGTGCGCCAGACCTCGTCGATCCGGGCCCGGACCTCCTCCGGAACGCCCGGATCGACGCCGGTCATCGCGGTGCTCGGACTCAGCCGTGCTCGACGGTGGCGCGGACCTCGACCTTGCCGCCACCCTCGGCAAGGATGCCGCAGACCTGGAGCAGGTCGTCGAGGTTGTCGGTCTTGACCGTGTAGAAACCGGTCAGCTGCTCGGTCGTCTCGGCGTACGGGCCCTCGGTCACCGAGACCCGGTCCAGCGAGCCGGTGACGGTGCGGGCGGTGCTGCTGGCCTGGAGCTCGTTACCGCCGGTGACCTGGTGGCCGCGCGAGGCGAGCAGCTCGGCGAACTTCATGTGGCGCTCGTACATCTCGGCGCGCTGTTCGGCGGTGGCCTGGGCCCACGCGGTCTCGTCGCCGGGCAGGAGGACTGCGTACTCGGTCATGGTGGTTCCTCTCGGTTGTTCGGAGTCTGTCACCGGGGTGACGCGTGGGACAGGGGCGAATCGACAGCCTCCTAAAAGAAAGGTCCCGGATCGACGATCTGGCAGTCTGACCCGGGTGATCAACCTTCCGGACGACCTGCGGATCGTCGACCCACACATCCACCAGTGGGACCCGTTCACGACGCCGCGCGAGGTGTCGGCGCCGGCCAAGGTGCTGCGTCGGGCGCCGCTGCTGCGTCCGGTCGTCCTGGCGCTCGTTCCCCGCAGCGGCCGCGAGTTCGTCGGGGATCCGGTGCACGTGCTCAACGCCTACCTGCCGGCCGACTATCGTGCCGACGCAGCAGACCTGCCGGTCGACTCGATCATCCACGTCGAGGCGGGCTGGAAGGACCACGCGACGCTGGCCGGCGCCGGCGAGAGCGCCTGGGTGGCGTCGCTGCCGTTCGGGTCCGAGGGGCTGCCAGCGCTCGGCGCGATCGTGTGCCACGCCGATCCGCGCGACCCGGGAACCGGCGGGCTGCTGGACCGCAACCTCGCCGCCAGCCCCCTGCTCCGCGGTGTCCGCTGCTCGGCGGCGCACCATCCCGATCCCGGGGTGCGCTCGTGGAACGACGAAGGGCTCCTGTCCCAGCCGGAGTTCCTGCGCGGGTTCGCGGCGGTCGCCGAGCGCGGGCTCAGCTTCGAGGCCTGGGTCTACTCCCACCAGCTGCCCGAGGTCGTCGTGCTCGCGAACGAGTACCCCGAGGCCACCATCGTCCTGGATCACTACGCGACCCCGGTAGGACTCTTCGGGCCACGAGGGCGCGAGACCGGACGGACGGACCGCGATCGGCGCGCGATCCTCGACCGGTGGTCCGAGGACATCGCGGCTGTCGCTGCCCTGCCCAACGTCGTCGCCAAGCACTCCGGCCTCGGCATGCCGGTGCTGGGGTGGGCGGGTGCGCAGACGACCCACCAGTACCGCGACGCCGTGGCTCCGCTGGTCACCCGGACCCAGGAGGTCTTCGGTGCCGATCGCACCCTGTGGGCCTCGAACTACCCGATGGACAAGCCGATCGTCTCGCTGGCGGGCACCATCGAGGCGCTGCTCGACATCCTCGGTCCGCAGGCCGATCCGTACCGCCTGCTGAGCGACAACGCGCGGCGGGTCTACCGGATGGACGAGGGCTGAGAGTGCCTCGGGTCAGCGGCATGAATTGTGTGCTCGCCGCCCTTGTCCTGGTGCTGGCGCTCACGGGATGCAGCAACGCCGGCGCCGAGAAGCCAGCGGCAGCGCCCGCGACGACCCCGTCGACGGCAAGCCTGGCAGGTGGGCACTACTCCGGATCGGCGACCATCGAGCTTCGAGAGGTGATCGCCTCGGACGAAGCCGGCGTGGTGCACGAGCCGGAATTCAAGGCTTTCAGCTGCCCCGGAACTGGTCCCACCGCTCCTCACCGGAGCACCAGCGACTTCGCCTGTGACTCGGCCGGGCACAAATACCTGCTCCGCGCCCCTGGCTGGGAAGGAAGGGCGGCGACTGCGCAGGCGCATCCATCCGGGTACGGGCCGGCTGGGTCGTGGACGTCACGCTGGGCCCGGGTGGGGCGAGTGCATTCAGCCGCATCTCGCGCAAGCTCTACCTTTCTCGCGGACGGCTGGCGGTCCTCATGGGTGGTCGGGTGATCAGCGCCCCCGGGTTCGACGGGGTGATCACCACCGGGGAGCTGGAGATCGTCGGGTTCGACAAGGCCGCGGCACAGGCCCTTGCCCGCCAGCTCGGTTGACTCGCGGAGGCTGGCAGGCTGATCGCCATGACCGACCTGCTGCTGGTGACCTGCTCCGCCCTGCCCGACGGGGAGCCGTCGCACGAGGTGCTCGACGCTGCCCTCGTCGATCGCGGGATCGACGCCCGCTGGGTGTGCTGGGACGACCCGGATGTCGACTGGTCGACCGCGCTGGTCGCGGTCCGTTCGACGTGGGACTACGACGCCCGCGTGCAGGAGTTCCTCGCCTGGGGACGCACGGTGCCGAGGCTGATGAACGGCGCCGCTGTCTTCGCCTGGAACACCGACAAGGCCTACCTGGTCGAGCTGGCCGACGCCGGTCTCGCCGTGGTCCCGACGATCGCCGTCGACCGGGCTGACGACCTGCCCGCGGCCGTCGCTTCCTTCGACGAGGCCGTCGTCAAGCCGCGGGTCGGCGCCGGCGGCCGCGGGGTGAGCATCGGATCGGCCGTCGGGCCGGGTCCGTGGGTGGTCCAGCCGCTGGTGGCCTCGGTGCGGACCGAGGGCGAGTCGTCGGTGTTCGTCCTCGGCGGCGAACCGCTCTCGATGGTGCGCAAGCTGCCGGCCGGCGACGAGATCCGCGTTCAGGAGCAGTACGGCGGCACCACGGTAGCGATCGTGCCGACTGCCGAAGCCACCGGCCTGGCGCGCCGTACCGTCGAGGTGGCCGAGCAGATCCTCGGCACTCGCCTGGACTACGCCCGCGTCGACCTGATGCGACGGGCCGACGGGGTGCTGGCCGTCAGCGAGCTCGAGGTGACCGAGCCAGGGCTGTACCTGACCGAGCTACCTGCGAACGGGCACGCGTTCGCCGACCTGGTCGTCCGGCTTCTCGCCGACGGGTAGGCGTTTGCACTCTCAGGTGCCGAGTGCTAACAATTGGAGTTGGCACTCTCGGATCGAGAGTGACAACCGCACCACCCCAGGGCCGAGGAAGTCGAGGTCCGAAGGCGCCGACGGGAAGGGTCTGTCGGGTCAGCCCGGATCGTCCGTCGCGGGCGACGAACCGGCCGTCCGACTCATCTGCGTGAGGAATCGCAAGAGTTATGCCGAAGCTGATTGCTTTCAATGAGGAGGCCCGGCGCGGTCTCGAGCGTGGCATGAACACGCTCGCCGACGCCGTCAAGGTCACCCTGGGCCCCAAGGGCCGCAACGTCGTACTCGAGAAGAAGTGGGGCGCTCCCACCATCACCAACGATGGTGTGAGCATCGCCAAGGAGATCGAGCTGGAGGACCCGTACGAGAAGATCGGGGCCGAGCTCGTCAAGGAAGTTGCCAAGAAGACAGACGACGTCGCCGGTGACGGCACGACGACCGCGACCGTGATCGCCCAGGCGATGGTTCGCGAGGGTCTGCGCAACGTCGCTGCCGGCGCCAACCCGATCGCCCTCAAGAAGGGCATCGAAGCCGCGGTCAAGGCCGTCTCCGACACCCTGCTCGAGATGAGCAAGGACGTCGAGACCAAGGAACAGATCGCCGCCACCGCGTCGATCTCTGCTGCTGACACCACCGTCGGTGAGGCCATCGCCGAGGCGATGGACAAGGTCGGCAAGGAAGGCGTCATCACCGTCGAGGAGTCGAACACGTTCGGCCTCGACCTTGAGCTCACCGAAGGCATGCGGTTCGACAAGGGCTTCATCTCCCAGTACTTCATGACCGACCCGGAGCGCATGGAAGCCGTCCTGGACGACCCGTACATCCTGATCGCGAACTCGAAGGTCTCGACCGTCAAGGACCTGCTCCCCCTGCTGGAGAAGGTCATGCAGTCCGGCAAGCCGCTGCTGATCATCGCCGAGGACGTCGACGGCGAAGCACTCTCGACCCTGGTGGTCAACAAGATCCGTGGCACCTTCAAGTCCGTCGCCGTCAAGGCTCCGGGCTTCGGTGACCGGCGCAAGGCGATGATGCAGGACATCGCGATCCTCACCGGTGGCCAGGTCATCTCCGAGGACGTGGGTCTCAAGCTGGAGAACACCGGCATCGAGCTGCTCGGCCAGGCCCGCAAGGTCGTCATCACCAAGGACGAGACCACGGTGGTCGAGGGTGCCGGTGACGCCGACCAGATCGCCGGTCGGGTCAAGCAGATCCGCAACGAGATCGAGAAGAGCGACTCCGACTACGACCGCGAGAAGCTGCAGGAGCGCCTGGCCAAGCTGGCCGGCGGTGTTGCGGTGATCAAGGTCGGCGCGGCCACCGAGGTCGAGCTCAAGGAGCGCAAGCACCGCATCGAGGACGCGGTTCGCAACGCGAAGGCGGCCGTCGAGGAGGGCATCGTCGCCGGTGGTGGCGTTGCCCTGCTGCAGGCGACAGTGACCGCGTTCCTCAAGCTGGAGCTCGAGGGTGACGAGGCGACCGGTGCCAACATCGTGCGCTTCGCGTCCGAGGCCCCGCTCAAGCAGATCGCGATCAACGCCGGCCTCGAGGGCGGCGTCGTGGCCGAGAAGGTCCGCAACCTCGAAGCTGGTTGGGGTCTGAACGCGGCCACCGGCGAGTACGTCGACATGATTGCCGCCGGCATCATCGACCCGGCCAAGGTCACCCGGTCCGCCCTGCAGAACGCTGCTTCCATCGCAGCGCTCTTCCTGACGACCGAGGCCGTCGTGGCCGACAAGCCCGAGAAGGCCGCCCCGATGGGCGACCCGTCGGGTGGCATGGGCGGAATGGACTTCTGATTTCCAGAGTCTCGAAATCCAGGTTCGTCACGAAGCAAACGTAAGCAGGGCCCCGGTCTTCGGACCGGGGCCCTGTTTTGTCACAGGGAATCCGCATTCGCCCGATACGTGCGGCGCGCGGGCCGGCCCCGACCGGGTGTGGCGCTATACGGAGACCCGCGGAATCCGTAATGTCTGCACCCGGCGCACGTGGGGTGCGTTCCTCGGGTCGATCGAAGGTGGGACATCGCTGTGGGTTCTTTCCGTACCAGGTACCTGTCGTCGATCGCCGCAGTCGGGGCCGTGCTGCTCGTCGTGCTCGGGCTGGCCACGCCGGCCCAGGCAGCGACCGGCCGGTCGATCTCCGCTGGAGCCGCGCCGACGTCGGCCTTCGCCGGCAGCTCTGTGGTGATCCACGGAGGCGTGACGCATTCGCCGACCGGGAGCCTGGTCAGGATCCAGCGTCTGATCGGATCGACCTGGTCGACGGTCCTCAACACTCGTACGACGACAGCTGGTGGTGCCTACTCGGCTCGCACGACCCTGCCGGCCACCGCAGCGGTCTACTCCTACCGCGCCCAGGCGCCGGCCACCTCGCGGCTTGCGCGGGCAACCAGCGCGACCGTTCACGTGACGGCCCTGCGCCACGTCGCGATCTCGTTCCGGGCCACCCCGTCCTCGATCAGCGAGGGTGCCTCCACCACGGTCGGCGGCTCGGTGACGCCGACTGCGTCGGGCACGCGCGTGACGATCCAGCGCGTCTCGGGCAGCACCTGGGTCACCGTCGGCACGACGGCCGTCACCTCGGTCGCGACCTACAGCCTCGTGGTGGTCCCGAGCGGAACCACTACCTACCGTGCCGTGGTGGCGCAGCGAGGCATCAACGCGTCCGCGACCTCGGCCCCGGCCACGGTGACCGTCACCGTATCGCCGGCGCCGGTCATCACCACGACGTCGCTGCCGGACGCGACCCGAGGGTCGGCGTACACGACGACGCTGGCCAAGAGCGGTCAGACGGGCACCTGGTCGATCCAGGGGCTGCCTGCCGGCCTGAGTCTCGACCCGGCCACCGGGGTGATCTCGGGCATCGCGAAGACGATCGGTACGTACGGCGTGTACCCGGTCTTCACCGAGACCGCGACCGGGCGACAGGCCTTCAAGGCGCTCGCGCTCAACGTGGTCGGTACGCCGGTCGCCGTGACGACCACGTCGCTGCCCGATGGCGCGAAGGGTGCGCCGTACTCGGTCGCGCTGACCAAGACGGGCGGCGCCGGGACCTGGTCGTCCGCCACCCTGCCGGACGGTCTGAGCCTCGACCCGGCTACCGGCGTGCTGTCCGGAACGCCGACCGGCTCGGGCGACTTCGGGATCTACGTCGCGTTCACCGAGACCTCGACGGGCTCGTATGCGACCGGCGCCTTCGCGCTGCACATCACAGCGCCGGCGGTGACCACCGCGTCGTTGCCCGACGGCGCGCAGGGGGTCCCGTACTCGGTGACCCTGACCAAGACAGGAGGAGACGGCACGTGGTCCTCCGAGCCCCTGCCTGACGGGCTGAGCCTCGACCCGGCCACCGGTGTGCTGTCCGGGACGCCGACCAGCTCGGGTGACTTCGCCGTCTACGTCGTGTTCACCGAGACCGCGACCGGGTCGACTGCGTACGGCTTCTACGCCCTGCACATCACCGGACCGGCAGTCACGACGACCTCGCTCCCGGACGGCACCACTGGCCAGGCCTACAGCCAGCAGCTGACCAAGACCGGCGGTGACGGGACGTGGGCGTACACGAGCGGGAACCTGCCAGCCGGGGTCACGCTCTCAGCTGACGGCCTGCTCTCGGGTGCGCCCGAGGCGGCTGGTGACTACGTCTTCGACGTCACGTTCACCGAGACCGCGACGAGCGCTGCCGCCAGCCGCACGCTGCTGCTCCACGTCGCCGATCCCGGGTCCCCGGTGATCAACACGACGACCCTTCCGGACGGAACGGTAGGTACGCCGTACAGCGCAACCCTGAGCGCCGAGGGCGACGGGACCTGGACCCGGATCTACGGCGCTCTGCCCGATGGGCTGAGCATGAACCAGGCCACAGGTGAGATCTCCGGGACCCCGACGACCGCCGGTGACTCCTACTTCATCGTCCGGTTCACCACCGCGACCGGAACCAACACCAAGGCCCTGGCGATCCACATCGCACCGGCGGCGCCCTGAGCCAGGGCCGGCCGCTGGGTCAGAAGACGTTGCGCGGCCGGAACTGGATGCTGACCCGGGGTCCGACGGGGCGCGACGTCTTGGGCACGGCGTGCTCCCAGGTGCGCTGGCAGGAGCCCCCCATCACCAGAAGGTCGCCGTGACCGACGGCGTGGGTGATCTCGGTAGTGCCGCCACGCGGACGCAGCAGCAGCTTGCGCGGGGATCCGAGCGACACGATCGCTACCATCGTGTCCTGGCTGCGACCGCGACCTAGGTTGTCGCCGTGCCACGCCACCGAGTCCCGACCATCTCGGTAGTAGCAGCATCCCGCCGTCACGAACGGTTCCCCGAGCTCGTCGGCGTAGTGCCGCGTGAGCTCGTCGCGGGCACGTGCCAGCACCGGGTCGGGCAGCTCGTCGCCGATCCCGTAGGTGTGGACGAGCCTCGGTACGTCGACGATCCGCTCGTACATCTCGCGCGCCTCGGCGCGCCACGGGATCTGCCTGACGAGGCGGGCGAACAGTGCGTCGGCACCGGTGATCCAGCCCGGCAGGACGTCGACCCACGCGCCGTGGCTCAGCGCGGTCCGTTGCAGGCCGGACAGCGATTCGAGGCCGGTCTCGGGGCCGTCGAACAGGGAGGGCTGGAACACCACGCTCACGGGCCCACCCTAGCAAAGATGTCGAACAGATGTTCGAGTCAGCGTCCGGTGGGTTCGACCCCGACCCCGCCCTGGATCGGCGCTTCGAGAGGAGCCGGTCCTTCGGCAGTCAGCGGGGGGGCCGCCGGGACGACGCCGTTGGCGACCTCGTCGAGCTGAGGTTCGAGCCGGACAGCCGAGAGCCACCCGGTGAGCGCACAGCCGAGGATCAGCATGCCGAGGTACTCCAGGTGCCAGTGGTGCCCGATCAGGAATCCGGCCACGATCGGCCCGAGGATCGAGGCCGACTGGAACGACCCGGAGCTGAGTGCGTTGTAGCGGCCGCGCAGATGATCGGGCGCGAGGTCGTTGATGATGGCCGGGATGGTCGGCTGGAGCAGGGTCTCGCCGAGTGCGAACACCGAGGCGCAGGCGGCGACGAAGAAGGTCGCTGTCGCCGTGCCTGGTGCGATCCCGCTGGCACCGAGCAGCGCCCAGGAGGTCGCCCAGACGATCGACATCACCACGACCACGCGCGTGCGTCGGTGGCCCTCGATGCGCTGGAGCACCACGAGCTGGAGGAGCACGATCACCAGGGTGTTGCAGGCGAAGGCGAAGCCCAGGCCACGCGTCGAGACCTCCCCGATCGCGCGTGAGTACGCCGGCATGCCTGCGTTGAGCTGCGAGTACCCGACGAAGGCCGAGACGAACATCAGCAGGGTCATCGTCCCCATCGCCGGGGCGCGCAGAACCTTGAGGTAGCTGACCTTCTCGGCCTCGGCGCCCTGCTCGGGCTCGGGCACCGGTTTGCCGATGTGCCGCAGCGGGACGAGCAGCAGGAACAGGCTCGGCGCATAGCTGGCGGCGTCTCCGAGGTACATCGCCTGGAAGGTCGAGAGCCGGTGCACGTCGACGACGAGACCGCCTGTGATGCCGCCGATACCGATGCCGAGGTTGAGCAGCGAGAAGTTCATGCCGAAGTAGCGCGACCGGATCGAGGAGGGGACGACGGACGCGATCAGTGCCTGCGAGGCGGGCCAGCCCATCCCGAAGCCGGCGCCGATGATGGCGACGCCCAGTGTGGTGGTCACGACGTTGTCGGCGAAGGCGACGGTGGTCTGACCGACGACGGCCGCGACCAGGACGCCGAGCATGGTCCGGCGTGCTCCGAAACGGTCGATGAGCATGCCGCCCGGAGCGGACACGACGACGCCGGCCGCCGACATCACCGCCAGCAGGATGCCGACCACGCTGAGCGAGTAGCCCCGGAGCTCGTGGAGGTAGACGACCCAGAACGGCAGCACCAGGCCGGTCCCGACGAACTCGAAGGCGACCACCGAGAGCAGCAGCTTCCCCTCGCGCGGCAGGTCGTGCCAGAACGAGGAGATCGAGGAGCGAGGGGTCGGCGAGGTCATCGGACCGAGTCTCGCACCGGCCACCGACGCGGCGCATCCGAGTTGTCGCGACGGGTCCTCCCGAGGCGTCACGGGCCGGTCGGCGGCGGCGGCGGATGCGCGGAAAACCCCTTCCCGGTGGGCAGGCGCTCGCTAGGGTGACGACGGAGCGAGGAGGATGAATCTGGTGGACCACGGCATTCCGGCCACCCAGCGGGGGCGCAAGCACCTGCTGGTGCGTGAATACGTGCGGTCCCTCATCGTCGACGCCGAACCCGGCAGCCCGGCGCCCTCCGAACGCGATCTCGTCGAGCAGTTCGGGGTGGCCCGGATGACGGTCCGCCACGCCCTCGACGGACTGGTCGCCCAGGGCCTGCTCGAGCGGATCCCGGGTCGCGGCACGTTCGTGACCAAGCCGCTGATCGACATGCAGATGCGACTGTCGTCGTTCTCCGAGGAGATGGAGCGTCGCGGCAAGCTCCCCGAGTCACGGACGCTGCTGGCCCGACGCGAGACCGCAGGCCCGGGCCTCGCCCGCGCCCTGGAGGCCGAGGTCGGTGCGCCGATCGTGCACTGGGAGCGGTTGCGCCTGGCCGACAGCCAGCCGATCGCGATCCAGCACGTGTACCTGTCGCTGGAGACGTTCCCGCGCTTCCTCGACGATGCGCTGCCATCGAGCCTGTACTACTTCTTCGCCGACCGGGACCTGATGCCGACGTGGGGTGAGGACTCGGTCGTCGCCGCTGTGGCCACCGAGGAGGAGGCCCAGTCGCTCGAGCTCGAGCCGGGTGCTCCGGTGCTGCACATCTCGCGGCGGTC
>NZ_JAOPXI010000004.1 GCF_025965215.1 Marmoricola sp. | reverse complement strand
TCGTGCACGCTGGTGCCGGCGCCTACATCTGTGGCGAGGAGACCGCGCTGCTCGAGGGCCTCGAGGGGCGCCGCGGCCAACCGCGGCTGCGCCCGCCGGTCCCCGCGGTCGCCGGTCTCTACGCGAGCCCGACCGTCATCAACAACGTCGAGTCGATCGCGTCGGTGCCGAGCATCATCGCCAACGGCCACGGCTGGTTCTCGTCGATGGGCACCGAGAAGTCCAAGGGCTTCGGCATCTTCTCGCTCTCGGGCCACGTGCAGAAGCCCGGGCAGTACGAAGCGCCGCTCGGCATCACGCTGCGCCAGCTGATCGACCTCGCCGGTGGCATCCGGGTCGCCAGCAACGGACAACCCAGGGAGCTCAAGTTCTGGACCCCCGGCGGTTCGAGCACGCCGATCCTGACCCAGGCGCACCTCGACGTCCCGCTGGACTTCGAGGGCGTCGGCGAAGCGGGCTCGATGCTCGGTACCCGCGCGCTGCAGATCTTCGACGAGACCACCTGCGTGGTTCGCGCGGTGCTGCGCTGGACGGAGTTCTACAAGCACGAGTCCTGCGGCAAGTGCACGCCGTGCCGCGAGGGGACCTGGTGGCTGACACAGACGCTCACCCGGCTCGAGAACGGCCAGGGAAGCGCCGAGGATCTCGACCTGCTCCTGGACCAGTGCGACAACATCCTCGGCCGGTCGTTCTGCGCCCTCGGTGACGGAGCGACGAGTCCGATCACGTCCTCGATCCAGTACTTCCGCGACGAGTACCTCGCGCACCTCGAGCACGGCGGCTGCCCGTTCGACCCGATGGCGTCCACGGCGTTTGCGACGGCAGGAGCGACGGCATGACCCAGGAGATCGTGAAGAGTGACCTGGTCACGCTGACCATCGACGGGATCCAGGTCAGCGTCCCGGCCGACACCCTGGTGATCCGCGCGGCCGAGCAGGTCGGCGTCCAGATCCCGCGGTTCTGCGACCATCCGCTGCTGGAGCCGGTCGGCGCCTGCCGCCAGTGCCTGGTCGACATCCCGGATGCCGGCAACGGCCGGGGCTTCCCGAAGCCGCAGGCCTCGTGCACGCTGCCGGTCGCTGAGGGCATGGTCGTGCACACGCAGGCCACCAGCCAGGTCGCGGCGAAGGCGCAGCAGGGGATCATGGAGTTCCTGCTGGTCAACCACCCGCTGGACTGCCCGGTCTGCGACAAGGGCGGCGAGTGCCCGCTGCAGAACCAGGCGATGAGCAACGGCCGCGGCGAGTCGCGGTTCGCCGAGAGCGGTGGGGTCAAGCGGGTCTACCCGAAGCCGATCAACATCTCCGCCCAGGTGCTGCTGGACCGCGAGCGCTGCGTGCTCTGCGCCCGGTGCACCAGGTTCTCCGAGCAGATCGCCGGCGACCCCTTCATCGAGCTCCTCGAGCGCGGCGCCCTGCAGCAGGTCGGCATCTACGAGCGGCAACCGTTCGACTCCTACTTCTCCGGCAACACGATCCAGATCTGCCCCGTCGGCGCACTGACCTCGGCGGCGTACCGGTTCCGCTCGCGGCCGTTCGACCTGGTCTCGACGCCTTCGATCGCCGATCTGGATGCCTGCGGCTCGGCCATCCGGATCGACCACCGGCGCGGCAAGGTCATGCGTCGGCTGGCCGGCAACGACCCCGAGGTCAACGAGGAGTGGATCACCGACAAGGATCGGTTCGCGTTCCTTGCGCCCCGCCAGGACGACCGGCTGACCCATCCGCAGGTGCGGGACGCGGACACCGGCGAGCTGCGGGTGGCGTCGTGGCCCGAAGCGTTCGCGGTTGCCGCGCGTGGCCTGAAGGATGCGAAGAAGAAGGTGGGACTGCTGCCCGGTGGTCGCCTGACCGCCGAGGACGCCTATGCCTGGAGCAAGTTCGCCCGGGTGGTGTGCCGCACCAACAACATCGACTTCCGCGTGCGGCCCCACTCGGCCGAGGAGGCAGCCTTTCTGGCCTCGACCGTCGTCCTCGGTGCGCCGGGAGCCGGCGCCGTCACGTACGCCGACCTCGAGTCCGCGCGCACGGTGGTCCTCGCGGGTCTGGAGCCCGAGGACGAGGCCGGCACGATCTTCCTGCGCCTGCGCAAGGCGAACCAGGTGCACGGAACGCGGATCTTCTCCGTCTCCGCCGTCGGAACCCGCGGGCTGGCCAAGATGGGCGGCCGGCTGCTGCCCACCGTCCCCGGCACGGAGGCCGCGGCGATCAGCGCGCTCGCGTCCGACGGCGAGGTGGCCCTGGACGGCGGTGGCCTGATTCTGGTGGGCGAACGGCTCGCGGGCGTCCCCGGTGCCCTCAGCGCCGCCGCCGCTCTCGCCACGACCACCGGAGCACGGCTGGCCTGGGTGCCGCGCCGCGCCGGTGACCGCGGTGCCCTCGAGACCGGCTGCCTGCCGAACCTGCTGCCCGGTGGCCGTCCGGTCGCCGACCCGGGTGCCCGCGTCGACCTGGCTGCGGCCTGGGGCGTCGCCGGGATCCCGGACACCGAGGGCCTCGACACCGACGGCATCCTCGCCGAGCTGCGCACCGGTGGGCTCGACGCCCTCGTCGTCGGCGGCGTCGACCCGGCGGACGTGCTCGCCCTCGGCAGCCAGAGCGACAAGCTCCTGCGCAAGGCGCTGGAGAAGGCATTCGTGGTCGCGCTCGAGGTCCGCTCGTCGGCCTTCACCGAGCTCGCCGACGTCGTCTTCCCGATCGCTCCGAGCACCGACAAGGCCGGCACCTTCGTGAACTGGGAGGGCCGCGTCCGGTCCTTCGGGAAGGTGCTCGACAACCCCGCCTCCCTGCCTGATGTCCGGGTGCTGGCCGGGATCGCCGAGGAACGTGGCCGGAGCATCGGCGTACGGACTCCCGAGCAGGCGTGGGCCGAGATGGTCCAGGTCGGCCCGTGGGAAGGCCCGCGCGCCGCGGTTCCCACAAGCCCGGTCGTCGAGCCTGCTGAGATGCCTGCACCCGGCTCTGGGAGCTTCATCCTGTCCTCCTGGAAGCAGCTGCTCGACGACGGCCGGATGCAGGACGGCGACGACCACCTGCGCGCAACCGCCCGTCGCCCGGTCGTCCTGGTCAACCAGGCGACGTTCGACACCCTCGGCGTGCCCGAGGGTGAGGACGTCACACTCGCGGGCCCGCTTGGGTCTGTGCGTCTGCCGGTCGCTGTCGGTGAGGTCGCCGACGGAGTCGTCTGGGCTCCGGCGAGCGCGCCCGGCGCCTCGATCCGCCACCTCGTCGGCCCTGCTGGTGCCGTCGTGACCGTTGAAGGAGGCGCCCAGTGACTCCGCTGCTGGCTGGATTCGACACCGCCAAGGGCCTGGCCGCGTTCGGGCACGACCCGGTGTGGATCATCATCATCAAGGCCGTGCTGATCTTCCTGATCCTGGTCCTGCTGACGCTGTTCAACATCTGGTGGGAACGCCGCGTGGTCGCCCGGATGCAGCACCGCATCGGGCCGAATGTGCACGGTCCGTTCGGCCTGCTGCAGAGCCTCGCCGACGGCGTGAAGCTCGCGCTCAAGGAGG
>NZ_JAOPXI010000163.1 GCF_025965215.1 Marmoricola sp. | reverse complement strand
TGCGATCGGGCGAGGCCGCCGGCGTCCAGGTCGGAGATATCGGCCTGCGCGAGCTCCAAATCTCCCGACAGGTCCAGCGCGATTCCCGCGAGGTTGCCGTCCGCGCTCCGAAGTACGGTTCGGAGCGGTTGATTTACGTGCCGCAGGAGCTCGTGACGATCCTCGGCGAGCACATCAAGCGGTTTACACCGGAGGGCGAGCCGAGCCGCTTCCTCTTCCGGGCCGCAGACGGCGGGCCACTCGACCGCAACGCTGTTCACTTTCGCTGGCGGGAAGCGCAGATCCGGGCAGGCATGGCAGGCGTCAGGTTGCACGACCTGCGCCACTTCTATGCGAGCGGTCTCATTGCCCAGGGCTGCGATGTTGTCACGGTCCAGCGGGCGCTGGGCCACTCGTCCGCAACGACGACCCTCGCCACCTATTCGCACCTGTGGCCGACCGCAGAGGACCGGACGCGGAACGCGGCCGGGAACCTCCTGCGGTCGGCGCTAGGAAATCCTGCGGACTACCTGCGGACTAAATAGGTATCACCGCAGGTCAGAGGCTGTACTCAGCTGTAGTCTTGGAAGCCCTTCTTGGTCTTCCGCCCGAGGTGACCGTCCGCGACGACCTTCTCCAGCGAGGCGGCGGGAGCGAAGCCCGGCTCCTTGAACTCGGCGAAGAGCTCCCGCTGGATCGCCAGCGACACGTCGTTGCCGACCACGTCGAGGAGCTGGAACGGGCCCATCGGGAAGCCGGCCTCGGCCTTGATCGCGTCGTCGATCAGGGTCAGGTCGATGCCGGATTCCGCGAGCGTGCAGGCGTCGTTGAGGTACGGGAAGAGCAGCGCGTTGACGATGAAGCCGGAGCGATCGGAGCAGGACACCGCCACCTTGCCGACGCTCGAGCACAGCGTCCTGGTGGTCTCGTCCACGTCGTCGCCGGTGAGCGCCGTGGTGACGACCTCGACCAGCTTCATCACCGGAGCAGGGTTGAAGAAGTGCATGCCGATCACCGACTCGGGTCGGGTGGTCGCATCGGCGAGCTGTGTGATCGGTAGCGAGGACGTGGTGGTGGCCAGGATCGCGCCCGGCTTGCAGATCCGGTCGAGGTCGCGGAACAGCTGGACCTTCAGGTCGAGGTCCTCGGCGATCGCCTCGACCACGATGTCGACGTCGCCGAGCGCCTCGCGCTCGGTCGAGCCGATCAGCCGGTCGAGGACCGCCGACTTGCCGCCCTCGTCGAGCTTGCCCCGCTCGACCGACTTGTCGAGCGCCTAGGTGATCCCGGCGATGACGCCGGCGACCGTGTCGTCGCCGCGGCCGACGACCACGACGTCGTAGCCGCTCTGCGCGAAGACCTGGATGATGCCCGCTGCCATCGTGCCGGTGCCGACCACGCCGACCGAGGCGATGGTGTGCTGCAGCTCGGGCTTGTCATGGGCGGACGGGGTCTCGTCGTCGACCGCCACCTCGCCGTCGGCGTAGGTGTAGAAGCCACGACCGGAAACCTTGCCGGTACGACCTTCGGCGACCAGCGCCTCAAGCAGGTCGGCAGGCCGGTGCAGGTTGTCCCCGGTCTCGGCGAAACGGGCGGCGAGCTGGTCGCGGACGACGTCGAGGCCGAGCTCGTCGAGCGTGGTGAGCGGACCGCGCGGGTAGCCGCACCCGAACTGCATCGCGGCGTCGATGTCACCGCGCGACGCGTACTTCTGCTCGTACATCCGTACCGCGTGGTTCAGGTACGGGAGCACCAGGGTCTGGGCGATCTGGGTGGCTGAGGTGTCAGTCATGGCCAGAATGGTGCCATGGGTCCTACTGGCGAGTAGAACATCTCAGGAATCGAACAGGTTCCGGCCGGCGGCCAGCCGGGACCGGATGTCGCGGATCGAGCGGGTGAACGGCCAATTGCGGGACCGCCTCGGCAGACGACGAACGATTCGGCCCAGATTCCGGTTGAACCGGACGAATTTCCTCTGCTGGTCCGATGTCCACGTGAGCCCCATCTGGGCACGCAGTTCGGCGGGCAGGTAGCCGCTGACCAGCCAGACGCGCAGGCGCAACAGTCGAGCCGGCACAGGTCGGCCCAGGTACTCCAGCCGGATGACCCGCTCGAGGTACTCGCGCACCGGGTCGTCGATGCGGGCCTGGGCGAGCCCGGCACGCCAGTAGGCCTCGAACCCGTCCCGGTCGGGCGGCCACAGGTGCGCGGGCATCTGGAGCATGCCGCCGAAGATGACGCCCTGGCGGTAGAACTCCTCACGCTCGGCTCCACGCAGGGGTCCGTGGGTGTACTCGCGTGCCTCCTCGAAGCCCTTGTAGATGCAGGCCCCGACCCAACGTTGCAGGTCGGGATCGAACGCACTGTAGGCCGGTGTCGCGCCAGGCGCTGATCGCACGCGTGCGTGCGAGGTGTTCACGGCATCGCGGTAGGCGGCCCGCTCGGCCGGTGTTCCGAGGACTGCGACGGCGAGCAGCCCGACCGTCGTGCGCTGGCGGCGCCGGGGGTTGCCGAAGAGGCTGCCCTCGGTCACCACGCTGTCCTTGACGCCGTACCCGATCTCCGGACGGCTCAGCTGCATCACGACGTTCGCCGTACCGCTGAGCGCGGTGAAGATCGACGCGCCCTGGGCGAGGAGGCTGGTGTCGAGGGAGTCCAGATCACCGACGGGCATGCCCGAAGGCTAGCCATCCGGTTAGCGTGACTCCCATGAGCCCCGCTGCGCAGACCTCGTTGCTGGCCCGCCGAGAGGCAGTGGTCATCGAGCACATGGAGTCCGAGAACACCCACGACTACGACGTCACGATGGCCACCTTCGCGCACCCGCGCTACGAGATCGTGCCGACCGGCGACGTGTTCGACGGCACCGAGCGCGTTCTCGAGTACTTCACCGAGTCGAGGACCGCCTTCCCCGACCAGCGCAACGAGCTCATCGCGATGCACCACGCCGAATCGTCGGTGGTCGTCGAGTTCCTCCTGCTCGGGACGCACCTCGGCCCGTTCCGCGGCCTGCCGGCCACCGGCAGGTCCTTCCAGGTCCGGTGCGTGGCGATCTTCGAGTTCGAGGAGGGCGGTGTCGGCATCATCTGCGAACGGCCCTACTTCGACTCCGCCACGATCCTGCGCCAACTCGGGATCGCCCACGACCCCCTCACCCTGCACGGCCGGATCGCGACCTTGGTCAACCATCCGGTCACCATCGGCACGGCAGTCGCCCGCGACGTCGTACGCCGCCTCCGCGGTCGCTGAGACGGACTGGATAGGCTCCGCGCGTGAGACTCGTCGTAGCCCGCTGCCAGGTCGACTACGCCGGGCGGCTGTCCGCCCACCTGCCGATGGCCACCCGGGTCCTGATGCTGAAGTCCGACGGGTCGGTGCTCGTGCACTCCGACGGTGGCTCGTACAAGCCGCTGAACTGGATGAGCCCGCCGTGCACCGTCAAGGAGGGAACGTCCGAGGACGGACGACCCGAGTGGGTGGTCACGTCGCGGGCTACGTCGAAGGGACCGGACGACACGCTCCGGATCCTGATCGACGAGATCCTGCACGACACCTCCCACGACCTCGGTGTCGATCCGGGCCTGCAGAAGGACGGGGTCGAGAAACACCTGCAAGAGCTGCTCGCCGAGCATCCCGCGACCCTGGCTGACGGCCTGACCCTGGTACGACGTGAGTTCCCGACGGCGATCGGTCCGGTCGACCTGATGTGCCGTGACATCGACGGCAAGTCGGTCGCCGTGGAGATCAAGCGGCGCGGCGACATCGACGGGGTCGAGCAGCTCACCCGCTACCTCGAGCTGCTGAACCGCGATCCCCTGCTCACCGCCAAGGGCGAGGTGAAGGGAATCTTCGCCGCCCAGGAGATCAAGCCCCAGGCGCGCGTGCTCGCCCAGGACCGGGGCATCACTTGTGCCCTGGTCGACTACGACGCCCTGCGCGGCCTCGACGACCCCGCCCAACGTCTGTTCTGACAACCTCAGCGCACCCAGCGCGCGAGCCGTTGCTCGGTCGCGGGACTGACGCTCCCGTGCTCGAGCCAGACACTCGCCAGCGCCTTCGCGAAGGACCGTGACTGCCGGGCACGTTCTTCGATCGCATCGACCAGGGCATCGCCGTAGCCGTGGAGCAGGTCCTCGAGGGGACCCGCTCCGACAATCGCGGCTGCACCGTCAGGACCGACGTCGATCAACGCGGCCAGCACGTCGACGGCCGCGTCCTGGCCCGAGTCCACCAGCGCCTCGATGGTGTCGTACGCCGCCTGGATGTCGGCCGGCTCACCGTGCTCCAGAGCCAGTCGCTCCTCCCGGGTGCCACCGACCAGTCGGTGGTGCTCCCACCAACCGGCGAGGAGGGCGTCGTCCCAGGCGGTCTCGGTCATCCGCCCATGGTGACACCACATCCGGCAGGACCCGGCAGGACACGGCGCCGCTCGTGGCGCCACCAGGCGAACGGGTGGCCTAGGAACAGAGCGGGAAGGTCATCCGGAACGTCGTACCCGTGCCGTCGCTCTTCACCACGCCGATCGAGCCGTGGTGCGCCTCGACGATCGCCAGGGCGATCGTGAGCCCCAGGCCGGCGCCGGGGACCTGCTGGGCGACCGCCGAGCCTGACCGGTAGAGGCGCTCGAAGATCCGGCTGGCCTCGACGTCGCCGATGCCCATCCCCGAATCTGCCACCTCGATCTCGGCATGCGTGTCGGTGGCTGACAGCACCACCCGGACCGAACCCCTCGGCGGCGTGAACTTGAGTGCGTTCGAGAGCAGGTTGTCGATCGCCTGTCCCACCCGGTCGCGGTCGGCGTCGACCTGGACCGGGAAGCCGGGGATCTCCAGACTGAGCCTGATGTCGACCTCCTCGGCACGGGGCCGGGCTGCTTCGATGGCATCGCGCACGATCGGTTCGAGGTCGATGACCTCAGGCCGGATCATCAGGCCGCTCTCCTCGATGGCCACCAGGGTGAGCAGGTCATCGACGAGCCGCAGCTCGCGTTCGGCGCTGCGGGTGATGACCTGCAGGAAGCGCTGGCCCTGGGGGCTGAGGTGCTCCAGATCGGCCATCAGCTCGCTGTAGCCCAGCATCGAGGTCAGCGGGGTCCGCAGCTCGTGGGAGACCGTCGCGAAGAACTCGTCCTTCACTCGGTCGGCCTCGGCCTGCATCCGTCGACGTTCGCTGATGTCGCGGACGGCCGCGGAGACCAGCAGGCCGTCCTCGGTCTCCAGTGGGGCCAGGGAGATCTCCACCGGGAACTCGCTGCCGTCCTTGCGACGGGCGAACAGCTCGCCGGCCAGGCCCATCGGCCGGGTGCGCGGGCCGGCGACGTATCCGGACCGGAAGGCGACGTGCATCCCGGAGAAACGCTCGGGGACCAGCACCTCGACAGACTGGCCGATCAGTTCTGCGCGCTCGTAGCCGAAGCGGTTCTCCACCTGGGCATTGACCAGCACGATCCTCCCGGCCTGGTCGACGATCACCATCGCGTCGGGCGCCGCCTCGAGCAGCCCTCGGAAGAGTCGTTCCTCGCGACGCTTGTTGGTCACGTCGCGCACCGCAGCCGAGATCAGGACGCCGTCCTCGGTCTCCAACGGCGCCAGGGAGATCTCCACCGGGAACTCGCTGCCGTCCTTGCGCCGCGCCTGCAGGTCGAGCCCGGAGCCCATCGACCGCACGTGCGGTTCGACCAGGTAGTCGGTGCGGTGCCGCCGGTGGATCGCGTGCAGGGCCTTGGGCACCAGGATCTCGACCAGCTGGCCGAGGAGCTCGTTACGGGTGTAGCCGAAGACGGTCTCGGTCTGGGCGTTGACGAGCACGATCATGCCGCTGTGGTCGATGACGACCATCGCGTCGGGCGCAGCCTCGAGGAGGCCGCCCAGGTCCGTCGGGGACGTCCGTCTCCCCTGGTCCGTGCTCATGAGGCTCCCTCGCCGTGATCGGGGTCACCCGACCGGTCCCCACGCTAGAAGCATGACGGTTCAAATCGCGTCACATGACGCAAATTGCCCGATCGGTCTAGCGCGGCCTTGATCTCGAGCAGGAGACCGGTCAGGCCGTGAGACCGTTCGCCCGCCGGATCACCTCGACGATCCCGGCCATCGCCTGGGTCAGGCTGAAGTCCTTGGGCGTGAAGACCATCGCGACCCCGAGCTCGATCAGCTTCCTGCCGTCCGAGTCCGGGATGATCCCGCCGACGATCACCGGGATGTCCGCGATGCCCTGGGCCTTCATGAGGTCCAGCACATCCGGCACGAGCTCCATGTGGGATCCGGACAGGATCGAGAGGCCGATGCAGTGCACGTCCTCGGCGACAGCGGCCGCCACGATCTGGTCGGGCGTCAGGCGGATTCCCTGGTAGATGACCTCGAACCCGGCATCCCGAGCCCGTACGGCGACCTGCTCGGCGCCGTTGGAATGACCGTCCAGGCCGGGCTTGCCGACCAGGAGGCGCAGCCGCCCACCAGGGTTCCCGGCGAGCTCCTCGCCGGTCGCCCGCACGGCCTCGCGCACGGCGGTCAGCTCGGATCCGGCTTCGGCGACGCCGACGGCGCCGGCAACACCGGTGGGCGCGCGGAACTCTCCGAACACCTCGCGCAACGTCCCGGCCCACTCACCCGTGGTGACGCCGGCACGAGCGGCGACCAGCGTGGCGGTCATCAGGTTCTTCTCGGTCTTGGCGTCGGCCGCGAGCTGTTCGAGGGCAGCCTTGACCGCCGCGTCGTCACGCTCGGCCCGCCAGGCGGCGAGCGAGGCGAGCGCGGTCTTCTCGGCCTCGGGGTCTGCGGTCTGGATGGCGCCGTCCAGGTCCGCGGTGAGCGGGGACACCGCCGTGGTCTCGAACTTGTTCACGCCGACGACGATGTCGGTCCCGTTCTCGATGCGCGCCCGGCGAGTGGCATGGCTCGAGACGAGCTCGGACTTCATATAACCGGACTCGACCGCGGCCACGGCACCGCCCATGGCCTGGATCCGGTCCATCTCGGCGCGCGCGTCGGCGATCATCTCGGCCACCTTCGCCTCGACCACGACCGAGCCCTCGAAGATGTCCTCGTACTCGAGCAGGTCGGACTCGAAGGCGAGCACCTGCTGCAGGCGGAGCGACCACTGCTGGTCCCACGGCCGCGGTAGTCCCAGAGCCTCGTTCCAGGCCGGCAGCTGGACCGCACGGGCGCGCGCGTTCTTGCTCAGCGTCACGCCGAGCATCTCGAGCACGATGCGCTGGACGTTGTTCTCCGGCTGGGCCTCGGTCAGTCCGAGCGAGTTGACCTGGACGCCGTACCGGAAGCGACGCATCTTCTCGTCCTTGACGCCGTACCGCTCGCGCGTGATCTGGTCCCACAGCTCGACGAAGGCGCGCATCTTGCACATCTCCTCGATGAACCGCACGCCGGCGTTGACGAAGAACGAGATCCTCCCCACCACCTTCTCGAAGTCGTCATCGCTGACCTGGCCGGAGTTCTTCACGGCGTCGAGCACGGCGATCGCGGTGCACAGCGCGAAGGCGAGCTCCTGCGTCGGGGTCGCGCCGGCCTCCTGCAGGTGGTAGCTGCAGATGTTGATCGGGTTCCACTTCGGGATGTTGTTGACCGTGTACGCGATCATGTCTGCCGTCAGGCGCAGGGAGTCCTCGGGCGGGAACACGTAGGTCCCGCGACTCAGGTACTCCTTGATGATGTCGTTCTGGGTGGTGCCGGCCAGCTGCCCGGCCACCTCGACCGGGTCGACGCCGGGGTTCTGCTCCTCGGCGACCACCTGGTAGAGCGCGAGCAGCCACATCGCGGTCGCGTTGATCGTCATCGAGGTGTTCATCTCGGTCAACGGGATGTCGGCGAACAACCGGCGCATCTCACCGAGGTGCTGGATCGGGACACCGACCTTGCCGACCTCACCGCGCGAGAGCGGGGAGTCCGGGTCGTAGCCGGTCTGCGTCGGCAGGTCGAACGCGACCGAGAGGCCCGTCTGCCCCTTGGCGAGGTTGCCGCGGTAGAGCTTGTTCGACTCCGCCGCCGAACTGTGGCCGGCGTAGGTCCGCATCACCCAGGGGCGGTCCTTGACGTGGTTCTCTGCGCTCATGCGAGCAGGGTAGGACGACATTGCTACTCACCGGTACGCGTTGTGGACTGTCTCACGCGTCCGATAGGTCACATCGGCAGGGAAACAAGGCCCCGGTGCGCTCAGTCGGAGATTCGGACGACGTCGGCTCCGACGTCCGCGAGCACCTCGGCGAACCTCGGATAGCCACGATCGATGTGGTGCGACTCGGCCACCGTCGTGACGCCCTGGCTGGCGAGCCCCGCGAGCACCAGGGCCGCCCCTGCCCGGATGTCGTGCGCCACCACCGGAGCACCTGAGAGCGTCGGTACGCCGCGTACGACAGCGTGATGGCCGTCGGTATGCAGGTCGGCACCGAGACGGGCGAGCTCCTGGGCGAACATGAAACGCGACTCGAACACGTTCTCGGTGATCATCGCGGTCCCTTCGCTCACCGAGGCCAGCGCCATCGCGAACGGCTGGAGGTCCGTCGGAAACCCCGGGAACGGCAGCGTGACGACGTCGAAGGCCCGCAGCCGGGACTCGACCGTGACCGTGAAACCGGTCTCCTGGGTCGTGACCAAGGCGCCGGCCGACGCCAGCTTGTCGAGGACGAGGTCGAGATGGCTGGCCACGCCGCCCTCGATCGTGACCGTGCCCCCGGCGAGCGCCGGGGCGAACGCCCAGGTGCCGGCGACGATGCGGTCGGTGACCGTGGTGTGCTCGACCGGTCGCAACCGGTCCACCCCCTCGATCGTCAGCGTCGAGGAGCCGATCCCGTCGATCCGGGCACCCATCGACACCAGCATCCGGCACAGGTCGACGATCTCGGGTTCGCGGGCGGCGTTGTCCAGGACAGTCGACCCGGTCGCGGTGACCGCAGCCATCAGCAGG
This sequence comes from Marmoricola sp., assembly GCF_025965215.1. Lineage (GTDB taxonomy): Bacteria > Actinomycetota > Actinomycetes > Propionibacteriales > Nocardioidaceae > Marmoricola. The sequence continues at coordinate 717 of NZ_JAOPXI010000163.1, read as the reverse complement.
TTCTCGGTGGCCCCCACCGAGGGGAAGTCGAGCCACAACGCCGCGCCCACCAGGCCCCCGGGGACCTCGGCGACGACCTGGCCGTGCTCCACCCGGATGACAGCACCCAGCTCACGCAGACCGGCCATGTGCATGTCCAGGCCGCGGGAACCGATGGCGTCCCCGCCGGGCAGCGCGACGCTGGCGCGGTGGCACCTGGCCACGAGCGGGCCGAGGACCGCGATCGAGGCCCTGAGGCGTCGTACGAGCTCGTACGGCGCCTCCCAGCCCAGTTCCTCGGGCACCTCGATCGTCACGGTGCCCTCGGGCTGCAAGACCTCAACCGTGCAGCCGAGCTGGCGCAGGAGCTGGCCCATGACGGTGACGTCCAGGATGTCGGGAACGTTGCGGATCACACTCGTCCCGGGGGCCAGCAGGGCGGCGGCCATCAGCTTCAGAGCCGAGTTCTTCGCTCCGCCGACGCGCACCGTCCCCTCGAGCGGACGGGCGAAGGGACCGGCTGCGGTGACCTGGAAGCTCTCCACGCGTCGAGGCTACGCGAACCGGCCGCACCGTCTGCGGCGCCCCTTAGGCTGGTGCCATGGTCAATCTCACGCGCATCTACACCCGGACCGGCGACGCCGGCGAGACACGCCTCGGTGACATGAGCGTGACGACCAAGACCGACCCGCGCCTGCAGGCCTACGCCGGGGTCGACGAGGCCAACGCGCACCTCGG